>NZ_JBIWPN010000101.1:0-12076 GCF_044768305.1 Kitasatospora sp. NPDC101155
CCGCCGCGGGCAGGGCGGCTTCACCGGCATGCGGCTCGGCTCCGTCCCCCACGGCCTGCTGCACCGCGCACAATGCCCGATCGCGATCGTGCCCACCCCCCGACGCTGACCCCGGGGTGCCGGCGCAGATCAGGCCCGGCCCGTGAGGGTACGGTCCGGCCCGCGCGCGGTCCGGCATGGGCGGATCTACGATGGTTGGGCCTGGCGGGCATCGTCGAGGCCGCCGACCAAGAGGCCGCAGTGGCCGCGCCCCTGGCCAGTGGTGCCGCAGGCGATGCCCGTAGCACAAGACTGCGGGCCTTCAACAAGGACGGGCTGGGTCATCGCCAGGGCAGCGGGCTGAGACAGCCTGTCCACGGCTGCGGCGCCGCCTCCTCGCCTCCTGCTGCCGAACCCCCGGTTTGTGCTGCTGTCTCCTGGTCGATCCGGAGCCTGCGATGTCCCCTGTAGCGCGACCTGATGCCGAGCCCGGCGGCTCGGCGGCGAAGCAGAACACGCCCGAGTTCGATGTGGTGATCGTCGGCTACGGTCCGGTGGGGCAGCTGACGGCACGGTTGCTCGGAGGCCGGGGCTGGCGGGTGGGTGTTGTCGAGCGCTGGCCGGAAGCGTACAAGCGGCCCCGGGCCGTGGGCTTCGACGACGAGATCGCCCGAATCCTCGCCGCCGCCGGACTCGCCCGGCAGTTCCCGTACTTCAGCGAACCCGCACCCGACTACGAGTGGCGCAACGCCGCAGGCCAGACCCTGCTGTACTACAACCGGCGGCGGATCGGGGCCTCGGGCTGGCCCCAGGTGAACAGGTTCCACCAGCCCCACCTGGAGCAGGCTCTCGATGCCCGGGTCCGCGAGTTGCCCTCGGTACAGGTCCGCCGTGGCCACGAGGCGACCGAACTGGCCGATCTCGGCGACCTGGTCGAGGTGACCGTTCGCGGTCCAGATCAGCAGCACTACACACTGCGCGCGGCGTATGTCATCGGCTGCGACGGCGCCAACAGCTTCGTCCGCGAGCGCATGCGGACCTCCGTGACCGATCTGGGGTTCTTCTTCGACTGGCTGATCGTGGACGTCATCCCGCACGACCCCTGGCCCCAGATCAACCTTCAGATCTGCGATCCGGCCCGGCCCACCACGCTCGTCTCCGGCGGACCCGGCCGGCGCCGCTGGGAGTTCATGCGCCTGTCCGGCGAAAGCGTCGAGGACCTCAACCGGCCCGAGACGGCCTGGCAACTGCTGAAGCCGTGGAACCTGACCCCCGACAACGCCACCCTGGAGCGCCACACCGTCTACACCTTCCAAGCCCGTTGGGCCGACAACTGGCGCGACGGCCGACTGCTGCTGGCCGGGGACGCTGCCCACCAGATGCCCCCGTTCGCCGGACAGGGCATGTGCTCCGGCATGCGGGACGCCGTGAATCTCGCCTGGAAACTCGACCTCGTCCTGCGCAGGACCGCACCCCTCACCCTGCTGGACACCTACACCAGCGAGCGCCGCGCGCACGTCCAACATGCCATCGGCGACTCCATCGAGCTCGGCAAGGTCTGCTGCGTCACCGATCCCGGGGCGGCCGACGCCCGCGACGAGGCCATGCTCAAGGCCGACACCCGCCCCGAGCTCGCACTGCCGCCGATCCCCCCGGCGGTCCTCGGCCCCGGCCTGCTGCACAGCTCCCCCGACGGACAGCCCGTCCCGCCCGCCGGGCAGCTCGCCAGGCAGGGGTGGGTGCGCGCACCCGACGGCCGTACCGGGCTGCTGGACGAGATCGTCGGAACCGGCTTCCACGTCATGGCCATGGCCGACCCCTGCCCCCACCTGTCCACCGGCCAGCGCGATTTCCTGGCCTCCATCGGCGCTCGACTGATCCACATGGCCCCACCCGACCAGCAGTTCACGCCCGAGGATGCACAGCGGGCGGGGCTCGACATGGTCGGCGACCTCGACAACGTCCTGCGGGACGCCGGTCACGCCGCGGCCATCGTCCGCCCCGACTTCTACCTGTACGGCACCGCAGCCAGCCTCACCGACCTGCCTGAGCTCGTCGACGAGCTGCGTGCCGGTCTCGCCCGGACCACGCCATGACTGCGGCGGCGGTCCTGCTCTCCGCCGCCGTCGGCGCCGGGGCGAAGACGGCCTCGCCCGCGGACGTTCCGCAGCCGCCCTCGACGGCCGACCAGGAGAAGGGCATGCCGCTGGCTGGAGTCCGGAGAGACGGCCGGCCGCACATTCCAGTACGTCCGCACGTACTCGCCGATCGGGAGCCACTCCGGATCGGGTGACCTCCCGGGGCTCGGGCGGGGCGGCCGTGAGTGTCGCCGAGGAGGGCGGGCCGGCCGCTCGCTGGGTTGACGGTCCCGGGTCCTTTGGGCCGCGTTCCTGACGGGCCCGGGTTCGGTTGGCCTGGTTCGTCGCGTACCTGCCTGGGCGCCCGGTCAGGTGCGTGGGGTGCGGAGGGCGAGGACGGCCATGTCGTCGTGGCCGTCGCTGGGGTGGTGGTCGGCCAGGGTTTGGACGAAGTCCCGCAGGGGCAGCGTGGCGTGTTCGGTGGCGAGGGCGGCCAAGCGCTCCAGCCCTGCTTCGATCGGGTGTTTCGGGTGTTCGAAGAGCCCGTCGGTGAAGAAGATCACTGTGGAGCCCGCCGACATGGGGTGGGTGTGGTCTGCGCGCGGCTGGGTGGTGTCGACGCCGAGCGGCAGGTCGGGGTCGGCGTGCAGGTAGCGGGCTCGGTGGTCGGGGGTGATCAGGAGTGGTGGGGGGTGTCCTGCGGTGCTCCAGCGCAGTGTCCAGGTGCCCGGCTGGGCGGGTTCGATGCGGGCGAGGCATGCGGTGGTGACGGGCTGGTCGGTGATCGCTTCGAGGGCCCGGTCGAGGTGGGCGAGGACGACGCTGGGTGGGGTGCGCTGGTCGTAGAGCAGCGCGCGCAGCATGTTGCGGATCTGGGCCATGGCGGCGGCGGCCTCCAGGTCGTGGCCGACGACGTCGCCGATGACGGCTGCGCAGGCGTGGTCGGGGACCAGGAGTGCGTCGTACCAGTCTCCGCCGATGCGGCCGGGTGTACTGGCGGGACGGTAGGCCGCGGCGGCGTCGAAGGGGCGCAGGTCGGGCAGGCGGGGCAGCAGTATGCGTTGGAACTGTTCGGCGTCGAGGCGGGTCTGCTCATACAGGCGGGCGTCGTCGATGGCCAGGCCCGCGGCGCTGGCGAGTGCGACGATGAGTGCTTCGTCGTGGGCGTCGAAGGGCCGGCCGTCGCGCCGTTCGGCGACGTAGAGGTCGCCGTAGATCTTGCCGCGGGTGCTGATCGCGGCCCCGAGCAGGGTACGCATCGGGGGGTGACCGGGCGGGAAGCCGGCCGAGTCGGGGTGGGCGGCGATATCGTCGACGCGCAGCGATTCGGGGTGGGTGATCAGGTGCCGTAGCAGGCCGCGGCCGCGTGGGAGGTTCACCTCGCCCAGGTCGGCGCGCTCCTGCTCCGACAGGCCGACCGGGATGAACCGGTGGAGGTGCCCACCGCTCTCATCGAGCACGCCGAGCGCGCCGTAGCGGGCGCCGACCAGTTCCATCGCGGTATCGACGATCAGCTGCAGCACCACGGGCAGGTCCACGTCCCGGCCGAGGACCGCCTCGTACAGGTCGTGCAGCCGGTCCTGGGCCCGGGCCAGCGACCTGAGCTGCTCGGCGATCTGTTCGAGCTCGACGCCCAGACGCAGACGCCGGGACTCGTCCGACGGCTGGGAGTCGTTCTGGTTCCTTGCCATCACCGGCGCCTGTTCGTCTGCTGTTGGATCTCGGTGGCCTTGAGCCGGTCTGAGTCGACGCCGGACTGGATCAGGGGGACCGCTTTCCGGCGGCGGACCTCGACCTCCTGGGCCGACGCCTGCGCCAACAGCGTGGGGTCCAGCAGACGATCCCGGCGAATCGGCCCATAAAGCCGCTCATGCGATCTGTACACCCGCGGACTCCTGAACGACCGTGATCAACGACGCACAAGCGTGACCCGCCGAACGGCCAACACCAGGCATTACGCCGGAAGCGGCATGTCACACATGATCAGAGCACGTGGCGCCTGATCAACGGGATCGCGTCAATGGCGCAGCGGGCGGCGGGCCGGAGGCCCTCCCCCGCCCAACTGCTCACCGTGGCGCCGTTCCCGTTCCTGGCCCGGGGCGCGGACGAACTGCGGCGGGCAATCGTCCGCCACCGCAGCTCGGCGAACCTGACGTCGACGACATCCGTCGCATCTGAAGTCTTGCCGGGGCCGTCGACGGGGTGGGCAGTTTCGCGCGTTCCGCGAGCTCACCCCCGACCAGCGTGCCGTCATCACCGAGCTCACCCGCCGACTCAGCGAGCTGGTCGACGAGATGTGACCTCGGAGCCGGTGTGGCTGGCGAGGAGGATCTCGCCGCCCCACAGGGTGCCGTCGTCGCGGCGGTCACCACCGCGAGCGCGGACGCGTCCCGGTCGAGCCGGACGGCGTACGCGCTCGGCAGCGACGGCGGGCCGGCGACCAGGGACACCAGGTGGCCGTCCTCTGTTGCGCACCCAGCCGGTGCACGAACGGGTGGAAGCCGACGCCCTGGACGGTGCCGTAGACCTCGATCAGCCGCAGATCGGCGGTCAGGGCCCCGGCGCCTCCGCCCGGTGTTCCTCCACCGCCCGCCGGACCTCGGCGACGGCACGCGGCACCGCGTCGGCGACTGCCGGGCTCAGGCCCTCGCCGATCGAGAAGTCCGCGCCCTCCACCGCGACGATCAGCAGTTCACGCGGCAGCTTGGCGAGCGCGGCGGCCAGGGCGACGGCGTGGCCGAGGCCCAGGCCGTGGGTGCCTGCCGCCGCCTCCTCGTCCGCCAGCGGATCGGCGAGCAGGTGGTCGGCGTCGACGGTGACCCGGTGGATCCGCCCCGGCTCGCCCGGGTGGCTGTGCACCGCGTCGACCACGACGGCGAGATCGGCGCCCTCCCACAGCTCCATCAGCCGGGTGGGCTCGCCGTCGCACAGGGTGATCCGGTCGACGGGGAGGTCATCGGCCGCGAGCTGCGCCAGGACGGAAACGGCGGCGCCGTCGTCGTGGCGGTACTCGTTGCCGACGCCGATGACGACGACTCGCTGGTCCGCCATGTTCGTCAACTCCGGTTCACGGTCAGGGTGAGGAAGTGCGCCGCGCAGGAGATGCACGGGTCGTAGTTGCGGATGGCCTGCTCGCACTGGCGGGTGAGCTCGGCGTCGTCCAGGTGCAACCGGGGCTGGATGAAGGCCCGCAGGTCGGCCTCGATCGCGGTCTGGTTCTGCGCGGTCGGCGGGATGATGACGGCCTTCCGGACGATCCCCGCCTCGTCCAGGTCGTACCGGTGGTAGAGCAGCCCGCGCGGGGCCTCGGTGGCGCCGTACCCGGTGCCCGCCCGGGGCGGGACGGGGACGGCCGGGGCGGGTGGCGGCTCGTACCGCTCGATGATCCGCTGCGCCTCGGTAACGGCCCACAGCACCTCGGCCGCCCGGACGACGATGCTGCGGAAGGGGTTGTCGCAGCGCGGGCCGAGCCCGGCCTGGGCGGCCAGGCCACGGATCTCGGCGGGCAGGCGTTCGCCGCCGAGGTTCCAGCGGGCGAGCGGCCCGGCGAGAAGGGGCCGGCCGTCGAGCGTGGCGTGCAGGGCGGTGGAGTGCGACACCTGGTGCTCCCGGACGCGGTGCTCGAAGTCCCGCAGCGGGAAGGGGCCGGAGCGGGCGCCGGTCGGGGTGCCGGAGTCGATGGCGTAGCCGTCGGGTTCGGTGAGGGCGAGCAGTTCGTGACTGACCGTCAGATCGGGGAACTCGAACCCGGCGACCCAGCCGAGCGTGTCCTCGGCGTCCGTCCGCGCCTGGCGCAACACCTGGGCCAGGTGGTCGAGTTCGGCTCGTGTCGGGAGTCGGTGGAAGCCGCCGAGCCGGACGTTGACCGGGTGGATCGCCCGCCCTCCGAGGACCTCGACGATCTCGTTGCCGGACTTCTTCAGCCGCAGGCCGCGCTGGAGGATGGCGGCGTCGGCGCGGGCGAGTGTCAGCGCGTCGGGCAGGCGCAGGAAGTCGGGGGCGTGCAGCAGGTAGACGTGCAGGGTGTGGCTCTCGATCCACTCACCGCAGTACAACAGCCGCCGCAGCTGGGAAAGTTGGCCGTCCACCACGACCCCGCAGGCGTTCTCGACCGCGTGGCAGGCGCTCATCTGGTACGCGACCGGGCAGATCCCGCAGATACGGGAGGTGAGGTCGGGCGGCTCGGTGTACCGGCGGCCGCGCAGCAGCGCCTCGAAGTAGCGCGGGGGCTCGTAGATCCGCAACCTGACGTCCTCGACCTCGTCGCCGCGGACGGAGACGTACAGTGCGCCCTCGCCTTCGACGCGGGCCAACGCGCCGACAGTGAGCAGCCGTTGAGTGCGATGGGTCATCCGTCGTCCTCCGCGGCTTGTCGGGCCGCGTCCGCAAAGGCGGGGGCCTCGGCGTTGAAGGTGCGGTAGAGGCGGGCGGCGTCCGCGTCCGCCACCCCGTCGCGGTGCAGCAACGGCAACAGGGCACGGGTGTTGGGCGTCTCCATCGGGCCGAAGCAGCCGTAGCAGCCACGCCCGTACGCCGGGCAGATGGCGCCGCAGCCGGCCTGGGTGACCGGGCCCAGGCACGGGGTGCCGTGGGCGACGGTGACGCAGGTGGTACCGCGCAGCTTGCACTCGAAGCAGACGCTGTGGGTGGGGATGTCGGGTTTGCGGTCGGCGAGGTAGGCGGTGACGACCTCCAGCAGCTGCCGCTTGTCGATCGGGCAGCCGCGCAGTTCGAGGTCGACCGGCACGTGGGCGGAGATCGGGGTGGAGTGGTCGAGGCTGTCGATGTACTCGGGGCGGGCGTAGACCACGGCCTGGTACTCGGGCAGGCTCACCAGGTTGCGCAGCGCCTGGACGCCACCGGCGGTGGCGCAGGCGCCGATGGTCACCAGGTGGCGGGACTGCTCGCGGACCCGCCGGATGCGCTCCAGGTCGGCGGCGGTGGCGATGGAGCCCTCGACGAGGGAGAGGTCGTAGGGCGGCGGCAGTTCGCGGCTGGATGCCTCCAGGAAGTAGCCGATCTCGATCTTCCCGGCGAGCGCGAGGAGTTCGTCCTCGCAGTCGAGGAGGGTGAGCTGGCAGCCGTCGCAGGAGGAGAACTTCCAGACGGCCAGGCGGGGGACGTTTCCCATGGCGCTCACCGCTCGGGGGTGGAGAGCAGGTCTTCGGCGTGGTCCCAGCCGAAGACCGGGCCGTCCCGGCAGACGAGGACGGGGCCGAGCTGGCAGTGGCCGCACCAGGCGGTGGCGCAGCGCATGTTGCGTTCCAGGGATACGCGGATCCGGTCGGCGGGAACGCCCCGGCGCAGCAGGTCCCGCGCGGTGGCGCGCATCATCACCTCCGGGCCGCACAGGTAGGCGGCGCAGTGCTCGGGCCGGTAGTCGGTGCCGTCCAGCAAGCCGGTGACCAGCCCGACGGCGCCGTGCCAGCCGGGTTCGGGGCGGTCCACCGTGCTCCGGACATCCGCCCTGGAGCGCCAGCGCGGCAGGTCGTCGAGGAACAGCTGCTCGCCCGGGTTGCGGTACCCGGTGAGCACCGATACCGTCCCGTACGCCTCGGCCCGGGCGAGGACCTCCTCGATCAGCGGGCGCAGCGGGGCGAGCCCGATGCCGCCGGCGACGATCAGCACGTCACTGCCGGCGGACGGCGTCTGCCAGGCCGTGCCGTACGGGCCTCTGGTGCCGATCCAGTCGCCGCGCTCGGCGCGGCACAGCGCCTCGCTGACCTTTCCGACCGCGCGGACGGTGTGGGAGAGCGTGTCGCCCGTGATGCCGCTGGTGGAGAGCGGGATCTCGCCGGTGCCGAAGGCGTACACCATGGCGTACTGGCCGGGCCGGAACGGGCGCAGCGGGCCCGCGGCCGGGACGAGGTCGAGGGTGACGGTGTCGACGGTCTCCCGGTGGCGGGCCAGCACCCGGTACGGGACGGGGGTCGTCGCGTGCATCACGGTGCTCCCTCGGGCGTGCCGGCTTCGGCGCGCAGGGCGGCGACCTCCTCGGTGATGTCGATGCCGACCGGGCACCAGGCGATGCAACGGCCGCACCCGACGCATCCCGAGGAGCCGAACTGGTCGTACCAGGTGCCGAGTTTGTGGGTGAGCCACTGGCGGTAACGGCTGCGGGCGGAGGACCGGACCGGGCCGGTGCCGTGCAGATAGGAGAAGTCGAGATCGAAGCAGGAGTCCCAGCGGCGCCAGCGCTCCGCGTGGTCGCCGGTGAGGTCCGTGATCTCCTCCGTGGTGGTGCAGAAGCAGGTGGGGCAGACCATGGTGCAGTTGCCGCAGGTCAGGCAGCGGTCCGCGACCTGGTCCCAGCGCTCGGCGGTCATCGTGCCCGCCATCAGCGCGCGCAGGTCGGTGGGGTCCATGCTGCGGCCCATCCGCCCGGCCGCGTCGGCGACGGCCGTACGGGCGTGCTCACCGTCGGTGGGGTGGGTGGGGAGTTCAGCGAGGACGTCCTCGCCGTCGGGGCTGCCGGCGCGAACGAGGTAGTGGAGGCCATCCGACTCCACGGTCTCGGTGAGCGCCAGGTCGTAGGCGGAGCCGTCCGGCAGGCCCGGGCCCGTGCCCATGGAGGCGCAGAAGCAGACACCGCCGGGCTCGGTGCACTCGACCACGACGAGGAACGCGCCGGCACGCCGCGACCCGTACACGGGATCGGCGTACGCGCCGCCGGTCAGCACCCGGTCCTGAACGGCGATCGCGCCCAGATCGCAGGGACGCACCCCGAGGAAGGCGTGGCGGGGCGGCGGGTCGTCGTCCTCACGGACGGTGACCGTGCCGTCCTCGGCCCGGTCGGCCTGCCAGAGCCGGGCCCGGGGCGGGTGCAGGAAGGTCTTCCAGGACTGCGGCCCGGCGGAGTGCGCGAAGGCCGCCCGGTCCTCGCGCCGGCGCAGCCGGTAGGTGCCGGCCTCGGTCCCGACGCCCCAGCCGTGCGGAAGTTCGTCCGCCGAGGCCAGCTCGGCGAGAACGATCACACCCTCCCGGACGGTGGGACCGATCACGGTGAACCCGCGCTGCCGCAAGGCTTCGACGAGCGCGGCGAGGCCTTCCTCATCCAGTTCCGCGAGCGCTTCGGTCGTGTCCATCGATCCGTCCTCGGTCTCCGCGCCGGTGCCGCCCCGGGTGACTCTCCCCTCCGCAGGCGGTTCCGTACTCCCACTGTCCGCCGGTCCCGGCGATCTCGCATGGGCCGGACGGCCCGAAGCAGTGGCCGCTCAGCCCTGTGCCGACCCGCGTCGGGAGAGCACAGTGGATGTGCGAAGGGCTGTCGGCAGCCCCTGGGAGAGGTCAGGATGCACGGGTCCGCTCCGCTGGGCAGGATCTTCGGCATACCGCTGCGGGTCCACTGGAGCGCGCCCGTCCTGGTCCTGTTCCTCGGCGTCGGCCTGGCCGGTCAGACGCTTCCGGCCTGGGTCCCCGGCCGCTCCGCCGCCGTCTACGGCCTCGCCGGCCTGGTCGGGGCGCTGCTGCTCACCCTGAGCCTGCTCCTGCACGAGACCGCCCATGCCGTCACCGCGCGACGGGCCGGGATCCGGGTGGACGACATGACCGTCTTCGCGCTCGGTGGCGTCACCCGGATGGGACGTGCGCCGAGTCCCGGACTCCAGTTCACCGTCGCCGGGATCGGACCGCTCACCAGCCTGGTGCTGGGCGGCCTGTCCCTGGCCGCCGGGCTCGGCGCCCAGCACGCGCTCCGCTGGACGGTGCCCGCGGCGGTTCTGCTGTGGACCGGCTGGACCAACCTGCTGCTCGGCGTGTTCAACCTGCTGCCCGCCGCACCCTTGGACGGCGGACGGATCCTCCAGGCGGCGGTGTGGCGGCGCGGACGCGACCGCGAACGCGCCGAGCGCGTCGCCGGCCGGGTCGGCCAGGTCGGCGGCCTCCTGCTCTCCATCGCTGGCTGGTTCGAGTTCCTCCGTGGCGTCGGTGCCGGGATCTGGCTCGTCGTCGTCGGCCTGTTCATGTGGTCCTCCGCCCTGGCCGAGGTCCGCCGCGCCGCCCTGGTGGCAGCCCTGCGCGGCACTCGGATCGGACAGGTCATGACCTCTCCGGTGGCCACCGGGCCCGACTGGCTCGACCTCGACCGCTTCCTCGCCGAACCCGTCGCACGCACCCACCACCCGCTCGTCCCGGTCGTCGACTTCGCCGGCCGCCCGAGCGGCCTGGTCGACCTGCGCCGCCTCGCGACGGTCCCGCCCGGCCGCCGATCCGGGACACGCGTCCGCGATCTGGCCACCCCGCTCTCCGAGTGCGTGGTCGCCGCACCCGAGGACGACCTCGTCGAAGTCCTGGACCACGCGACCGCCCGACCGCCGATCCTCGTCCTGGACGACGGCCGGCTGGTCGGCATCGTCACCCTTGAGGACCTCGGCAGGATCGCCCGCATGCGACCTCCGACGACCACGCGCGGAGCGTGAGCCTCCTGCCGCTCGTCGGACGCCTCCAGATCGGGACTTCTACGGTCGGCGCCGCTGAGCCGCGCGGGGAAGGCTGGTTCGTCTTTCGCTCATGCCCGGGCGCGCAGTCGGCGGAGCATACGGGCGTCCTGACATCGATGACGAGGAGTGCTCCGTTCATGCCTCGATCCTGGCGGGCGCCGGGCCCTCCGGCTGAAGACACCATCGAGACCGGGAGCGGAACGATCCGGTCAGCGACATCATGGCCCTCAGACGGTAGCCCGCCAGGGCGGCGCGGGGACGGCCGTTCTGCGGTCTCCGTGAGCGCGGACCGGACGGTCCGGGTGCGGGATCTCGGGCAGTGGACGACGTCTCCGAGCGATACCTTTCATGCGCCGTTCCATGCGCCACATGGAGAAAAACCGCCACTTGCCGCACTCGTTCGCCCGTGAAATGGTGACAAAGGGGCACGTTAGAGCGGGTCTCGAATGGCCGAGCGGGCACCAGGAGAAACTCGCACCTCACAGCTCGTGAGCTCAGTGGTCCGCGCCTCCACGTCAGGGCTCCGCGTGCGAGGTGTGCGGGTTCTCTGTGCGTTCCTCGGCCTGCTGCCGGTCGCACCCCTGCTGATCTGGGCGTACGGCCTGGGGCCGTTCCGCCTCTGGTTCTGGTCGGTCACCGTCCCCAGCCTGGCGCTGCTCACCGTCATCACCGTGGCAACGGCCCGTAGCCCCCGTTACCGGCGGCTGCACGACTCGCTGGTGGTGGGAACGTTCGGCGGGCTGGTGGGGACCTTCGGTTACGACCTGTTCCGGGTGCCGTTCATGCTGGCGGGCGTCCGCCTGTTCGCTCCGATCGACAGCTACGGCCTGCTCATCCTCGGCGCCGACTCGTCCAGCCCGCGCACCGGCCTGCTCGGCTGGGCCTTCCACTACTCCAACGGCATCGGCTTCGGCATCACCTACGCGGTGATCGCCGGCGGCAGGCGCTGGCAGGGGGGCCTGGCCTGGGGCATGGTGATCGAGACCATCTCGGTGGCCTCGCCCGTCGCGGGCGTCTACGCCCTGCGCGGCGCGGCGCTCCTGGCCATCGCCTACGGCGGGCACCTGGCCTACGGCGCGCTGCTGGGCATGCTGGCGGCCGACCCCGACCGTACGGTCCGTCAGCTGCGGGAGGTCAGCCCCCACACCACGGCCTACGCGCTGCTGGCGGTCCTGATCGCGCTGGTGGTCTGGCAGCATCCGTTCCTCACCTCCGCCCCGGTACGGGCGGGCGAGCAGGTGGCGAAGGGCCCCAGCGCGGTCGTGCTGGACGGACGCTTCTCCCCGCAGTGGCTCCGTGTGCCGCCGCACGGATGCGCGACGCTGCGCGACGACGACCCGGTGGGGTACACGCTGCCCGCCGCGGTCGGAGCGCCCCGGCTGGAGCCCGGGCACACCGCCCGAGTGTGCTTCGCTTCGCCGGGCAACGCCGTGCTGCGGGTGCGCACCTCCGCCCAGCCGTACGCCGGCGGGTTCGTCATCGTGGACCGGACGGAGGGCTGAGATGACCACCGCCACCGCCCGGCAGACCGTCCCCACCATCGGCGACGTCGTCCGGCGGCTGCCCGGGTGGCTGCGCGAG
>NZ_JBIWPN010000102.1:0-10719 GCF_044768305.1 Kitasatospora sp. NPDC101155
GAAGCCCGCAAGACGGCCCGCGACGACGGAATGACGAAGCTCCTCGCCGCCGACACCAAGCGGGACCAGGACTACACCGACTACCTCCACCAGCTCGACGGCATCCAGGCCCACGAGAACTACCTCAGCAACCAGATCGACCACCTCCCGCCCGGCCACTTCGACGCGGCCAACCGGGTCCTGCAGACGATCGAGTCCGGGCCCCCCGGAAGCGACACCGCCGACAAGCTGCGCCAGCTCACCACCGCCGTGTTCAACCAGACCCAGGGGCAGTCGATGGCGGCATCTGCCGCGGCTGAGCAGGACGCCATCGCCGCGCAGGAGCACGAGGCCGGTGCCCAGGGCATGGAGCACCTCGCCATCGCCGCAGGCATCCTGACCGGGCCGTTGGCCATCGCCGCCGGAGCAGCGACCGCTGCGCAGGTCGGTGCCATCAACCTCGTCAGCCAGGCCGTGCCAGGCGCGGGGATCGGCTACCAACAGGGCGGGCTGCCAGGGGCGCTCTGGGGAGTGGCCAGCGCGACGCTTCCAGTCAACACGTTGCAGGCCGCCTACCAGGCCACCATCGGCCAGGTGATCGACCCCAACGCGGCCCCGGCCGCCGGCGTAGGCTCGATCGCGATGGGGTTCGCCAAGGACGTCTTCAACGCCCTGACGCTGTCCGCTGTGGGCATCGACAACATCGGGCCGGCCGCCACCCCGGCGGTTCCCGCCCCCTCGAAGTCCATTCCCACCGGTCTCGCCCGCGTCCCCGCGCCGGAGCCGCCACCCCCGCCGCCCCCGTCCCAGTCGCTGTCCCGGACTCCCGGTACTCAGGGCATCACGGACGTCAACGCCTTCGCGGCCGGCGTCAACGGCGGCGGTCCGTCCTGGAAGCCGGTCGGTTACACGAAGACGAGCCTCTTCACCGACGCCGGCCAGAGCATTTCGCCGAAGGACTGGGATCCGATCACCACGGCGACGAACTGTCCGAACTGCGCCCTTGTGGGCGACGCGAAACTCGCGGGTGTCCCCATGCCGCCCGCCCCGCCCGGGAACGGCCTGACGCCGGCCCAGATCGAGACGATCTTCAACCAGCCGGTTCCGCCTGGAGCGCCCCCGCCGGCGCCGGGCACGCTGGGCGGCAGCTGGGCCATGCAGTCCTCGCGGGAGGACATCAAGAACTTCGTGCAGCAGAGCTGGGGGCCCGGTTCGAGGGGCGTCGTCGTCGCCAGCCGCGGGGACGATCTGCCGGGGCACATCTTCAACGTGGTCAACGACGGCGGCACCGTGAAGTTCATCGACTTCCAGAGCGGTGCCCAGGCGAAGTTCATGGGTCAGGGATACGTGGCCTTCGGCGTGATCCAGACAGGGAGGTGACGGCCGTGGTCGATCTCCCGCAGGCCCGTCGCACGGCAGCCGAGTACGTGCAGAATCTCTCGGTCGGTATGCGGACCGAGTTGACCGTCGTCGACGCGAACACCAAGGACGAGGGATGGTGTTGGGTCTTCTTCCCCGACACCAGCAAGCATCTGGAGAGTGGGGAGGACCGCGACCGGCTGGTGGGGGTCGGTCCGCTCGCCGTCGTCCGTGAGACAGGCTCCCTCTTCCCGCTCAGCAGTGGCACACCGCTCGCCGAGGCGCTCGCCCAACTGCGCTCGTTGGCCGACGCAGCGCGCCCCGCCCCGATACCCAGGGGGCTCACCCGGACCGTTCCGCTCAACCGGGCCGAGTTCGGGCCGCTGGTCGGCGAGCTCGGGCTGCCGCCGCCGGCCCTGCTCTCGCCGCTCCCCGACCTGCTGTTGCCCGGCGACCACGCCGGGCGGGGCCCCGCCCGCGCGGCCGACGAGATCCTGCGGGACATCCGGGTTCTGCCGGAGACCACCGTACGCCGGGCCTTCGCCCCGCTGGCCGTTCCCGACCGCGTGGTGGACGCCCGCAGTGCCCTGTTCGATGCCGCGCCCTCCCCGTGCAGGCTGTACTCCTCCCGCCGGGTCGGCGAGCTGTTCACCGGCCTGCGGCCCTCGCTCGACCACGACTACGAGGTGCTGACCCCGTACGCCGAGGACGACCTCGTCGAGTGGGTGCAGGGGCAGCTGCAGTTCTCTGCGGCCGTGTCGATCCCGCCGCCGCAGGAGGAGATGGACGCGGAGCAACTCGCCTTCCTGCTCGCGCTGGTCGATGCGTTCAAGGGCGGGTTCGTCCGTTCCTACGCACGTCGGCGGGCCGAGCCGGCACCGATCACGCTGTCGGCGGCCGATGTGCTGGACGCCCAGGGCGGCGCCGCCCTGGTCGCAGACCGGCGCTGGCTCGCCCGGGCCGTCGGGGAGCTGTTCACGCTGCTCGCCCACCCGGGCGGACGCACCGGTGTGACGCTGCCGGTGTTCACGCCGGAGATCGCCGAGCGGGAGCTGTGCCGGTACGTCGAGGCCGGGCACCTCCAGCCGGTCGACGGCACTGAGCCGCCGCGCTACGAGCCGTCGCTGGCCTTCACGATGTTCGCTGCCTCGCTCTCCACCTGGATCAGCACCCTGTCGCTGCACGACATCCAGCTCGTTGGCTGGGCGGACGACCGGCCCGTCGGGCAGGAAGAGCTGCTGCTCTTCATCGTGACCCAGTCGGTGCTGTGGGCCCTGCTCAGCCAGGGGCTGACCAGGGCCCCCGCCGGCTGGTCCGGCATCCGGTTCGCACTGCGGGCGCTCGATCTCGCGGAGGCGGCCGTGGTGACCCGGGACTTCCTGCTTTCCATCCCCGAGGTCACGCTGCCCGAGCAGGTCTACGAGCCGGCCGCAGCCCGGGTACCGGCCTCCCGACAGCCCGCGCCGCCGCGGCCGTCCCCACCGCGCGTCGGCGGGCCCTGGACACCGACCCACCTGGTCCCGCAGGGCGGCATGTCCGCCTGGGTCGCGCCCGATCCCACCCTGGATCCGGTAACCAGGATCGACGCGCGGGTCGAGCTTCAGCTACTGGAACGCGCGGGCGACTGGGCGCACATCATCTGTTCCAACGGCTGGTCGGCCTGGGTCGATGCTCGGGCGATGGAGGAACTTTCGAGCCGCCCATCAAAGTAGGGCTTACGCCGAACGGGAAGGCGGTGCGAGTAGGCCTGCTACTCCCCCGGGGCCGGACGGACCGGGTGCTTACTCATGATCGACACCCGGTTGAAGGCGTTGATGGCGATCGCGACCCAGATCACCGCCGAGATCTCCTCCTCGGTCAGCGTCTCGCGCGCGACGCCGTAGGCGGCCTGCTGCAGGGCCGCGTCCGAAGGAGTCGTGGTCGCCTCGGCCAGCGCCAGCGCGGCGCGCTCCCGCGCGGTGAACAGTTCCGTGTCCCGCCAGGCCGGCAGCACGCCCAGCCGCTGGGCGGTCTCGCCCTCACGCAGCGCGGCCCGGGTGTGCACGTGCAGGCAGTAGGCGCAGCCGTTGATCTGCGACACCCGCAGGTTGACTAGCTCCACCAGCCGCCGGTCCAGTCCGGCCTCCGCCGCGACCGCCCGCGACGCCTCGGCGGCCGCGAGCTGCGCCCGGTAGGCCGTGGGGCTCTGCTTGTCGATGAAGACCCGCCGCTCCACCGGGACGACCGTCACGTCACTCACCTGGACTCCTCCACCCGCTCACTGTTGCCTGTCACTGTGCCATGCCATAATAGTTGAATCTGGAACTATCTGCCACCATTCTCCACCGTGGGAGGGATCACCACCGTGAGCACCGCAGAGACCGAGCCGCGCCCCGCCGCTCAGCCGCAGGACCCGCAGCTGGAGGTCCTGACCGCCCGGGACGTCCCGCTCGGCGGACCGCGCGCGATGACCGTCCGCCGCACCCTGCCGCACCGCTCGCGCCGGATGATCGGCGCCTGGTGCTTCGTGGACCACTACGGCCCCGACGACGTCGCGCGCACGGGCGGGATGGACGTCGCCCCGCACCCCCACACCGGCCTGCAGACGGTCAGCTGGCTCTTCACCGGCGAGATCGAGCACCGTGACAGCCTCGGCGTGCACGCCTTCGTCCGCCCCGGCGAGCTCAACCTGATGACCTCCGGCCACGGCATCTGCCACTCCGAGGTCTCCACCCCCGCCACCACCGTCCTGCACGGCGTCCAGCTCTGGGTCGCCCTGCCCGATGAGCACCGCCACACCGCCCGCGACTTCCACCACCACACCCCCCGACCCGTCCCCCTCGACGGCGGCGAGGCCCGCGTCTTCCTCGGCACCCTGGCCGGCGACACCTCCCCCGTCCCGACCTTCACCCCCCTCCTCGGCGCCGAACTCACCCTCCACCCGCACGCCACCGTCACCCTCGCCCTCGACCCCGCCTTCGAGCACGGCGTCCTCGTCGACCACGGCGACCTCCGCCTCGCCGGAACCGCGCTGCACCCCGCCGATCTCGGCTACCTCGCGCCCGGCCCCACCACCCTGACCCTCACCAACACCGGCGACACCGAGGCGCGCCTCATCCTCCTCGGCGGCACGCCCTTCGAGGAGGAGATCGTCATGTGGTGGAACTTCATCGGGCGGTCGAACGACGATATTACCCAAGCCCGTTCGGATTGGATGCACGCCAACCGCTTCGGCGAAGTCAAGGGCTACCCGGGCGATCGCCTGCCCGCCCCCGAGCTCCCCGGCATCCCCCTGAAGCCGCGCGGACGCGCGCGCTGACCTTGGCATTCATCCTGCGGGGAGCCGACAGCCACCTTCGGCCGGCTTCCCGTCTCAGGGCCCCCACCTGGACGCCGGTCCGGCGTACTCGGAGCCGCTTTCACGCCGTCGACATGTGCCAACGTCTGACCGCCTGTGTCAGCGCTTGGCAGGACCAATGCTGACTCAATGCTGACTTTGCTGACGGACAGTCAGGTTGTTGGGTTTTAGGATCCTGCACCGATCCATTGACACCTACGACGGTCTTCGCCGACAGCCGATCATTACACAGCGCCGCTTGCAGTCCGGGTCAGTACGACCAAGGAAGGTCCACCCGGCAGGTAGCCGACAACGGCGATACGCCGGTCCGGTGCACGGGTGACCTGAACACTTCGCCAGGCCGAATCGGTCGTGTTACTGAACTTGCATGAGTGATGTCGGGGCCCGCAGCGGGGTGGCCGGAGGCCCGGCTCGCGCCTTCCCTGTATGGCTGGCGCACGAGGATGATGTTCGCGTGATCCGAGACTTCCCACCGTTGTCATTGCCCCAGTACGCCGTGGTCCGGATCGGCTGCTCACCAGAGGTGCCCACCGAGATCGCCGCCGATCTGCGGAAGATCGGCGTCCCAGCAGGGCTGATCGGTTATGAGTACCAACCGCTGACCGAGGCGACGCTGCTGGGCGGGATCGGTGAGAGCGGGTTGGTCGTCTTTGAGACCAGCGGCCTGCTCCGGCGGCTCGGCATCGACGTGGCTTCGCGTCGCGTCGTGCAGATCCCCAAGATCGAGTCCGCGACCGCCTGGCATGTGAACAGGGACCTCGGAACGTTCCACCAGTGCGTCGCAGCCATCATCGCCCGCTTCCCGTTCTACGAAGAAGGCGAGGAGGACAGATTCCAGGAGGTGGCGGACGAGCTTCGCCAGCTCCTCGCCCCCCTCGATGACACCGCAATCGCACACAACGGGTTGTGGGAGACCATGTGCGACGACGTGATGATGGGCGATTACGCGCCCTGGGGTAAATGTACAGACTTCCACCTCGGTCCTGGCCAGCGGAAACGCGAACGGCTCGCCAGCTACGCGCTCGCCGCATGAGTTTCCTGAGTCAACCCCTATGCCGCCAGAGTCGTCTCGGGAGCCGTTTTGATCTTGTTGTTGGCCTGATGGGTGACGGGGTCGTAGCAGGTTCCGTCGCGCCGGCAGGCCCAGATCACTCGCAGCCAGGCACGGGCGAGGATGCGGACGGCGTGGGGGTGTCGCTTCTTGCGGGCCCGGGCGTCGTTGTAGATCTTCGCGGCCCAGTCGCTGCCGTGGCGGCTGTTGTCGGCGAAGGTGGTGATCGCGACCCGGGCTCGGCGGTTCGCGGCGAACCGGAAGGTCACCGCGTGGGACTTGCCGGAGGCGCGGGTGACCGGGACGACGCCGGCCTCGGCGATGAACTGCTCGCAGGACTCGGCGCGTTCGAGGATTGGTCCGATCTCGCCGATGATCTGGCCGAGGTTGATCTTGCCGGTGCAGGGCATCGAGGCCAGCAGCGGCGCCAGGGGGTGCGCCGTGACGGCGGCGGTGATCTCGTTCTCCAGGGCGCGGATGGTCGTGCGTATCGCCCGCACGAGCTGGACCTGGACGCGGATCAGCGTGGCCACGGTGTCCTCGCCGAGGCGGGTGGCGGCCGTGGGGGCGGAGCGCAGGCGCTCGATCAGCTCCTTGCCGGAGCGGCGGCCCGAGTAGCTCCGCCGCTTGCACCACGCTTCCAGCTTCGCCGGGGTGAGCTTGGCGGCGGCTTGCGGGGTCGGGTAGCGGTCGAGGAACTCCAGGGCGATGTCGCTGTCGCGCTCACCGAAGACGGCCTTGCCGCCCGGCCACATACTGTCGAGCAGGGCGTCGAGCTGGTTGACGGCGGCGACCTTGGCCTCGACGTGGTCGGCACGCTGGCGGGTCAGCGCTTGCAGTTCCAGGGTCCGGGGGTCGGTCGGGGTGATGCGTCGCAGCTGGTGGCCGTCAGTGCGCAGGTAGTCGGCGAGCTTGTGGCTGTCCCCGGCGTCGGTCTTGGCCTTGGAGGCGCCCCAGCGCGGGCGCATCGCGTGGAAGGCGTTCGGGTGTACCGGCACGACCGGGTGGCCGGCGGCCAGCAGCCGGTCCACGACCAGGCCGCGAGTGGTCTCGATCGCCACCGGCAGCTCGGCCGGATCGCCGTGGCGACGCAGGCGCGCCAGGGTCGCCTCGATGCCCTGCTCGGTGTGCGCGAGTTCCCAACGGTCCACGCGGGTGCCGGAGTTGTCCATGACGGTGACGTCGTGGGTCTCGGTCGCCCAGTCCCATCCGATGAACACGAGGGTCGTACTCCTGTGGTGTCGACGGAGCACCTGCCCGGTGGTGAGGTCGCCTGCCGGGAGCTCATTAATCGGCCCTCTGCGGGGCGTGTCCCTGAAGCCGATCAGACGGCCTCGGCCCGACGGGGCCGGCGTAACTCATGCTGGCCAACGAATGGCTCGCCAACGCGGCCGTGCACCCGCCGAGACCGAGAGGTCACAACCCTACCGAAGAGGGCTGCAGAAGGGATGGTCCTCTAATGAGCCCGGAGGCCCCGCTCCGCCGGTCTTCCGAGCGGTCGGCGGGGCGGGGGCTCAGCCCGTCAGGAGCAGCACACCGCGGTCGCTGTCGAGGAGGCCCTGCGCCTGGGCGCGCACTCGCTCACGGCCACCGTCCTCGACCGGCTGCGCGACGGGGCTGCCACACAGGAGAACCTCGCCCGTCCGATGACCGCGGCGGCCCGCGCCCAGCTGCCCGACCAGCTGGCCACCCTCGTGCAGCAGCAGCTCCTCGACCGGCTGCCGGACGGAGCCCTGCGGACCACCCCAGCCGGCCGCGTGCTGGCCGGCGTCCACGACGACCTCGCCGCCTGGTACGGCCAGCACCTGGACGCCGCCACCCGTTCCCAGGCCGCCGCCGCCCGCACCTTTCCCGCTGGCAGCAGCCCCGCCCAGACCCCGCCGCCGCCCTCGGGGCCGCTGCTGAGCTGCGGCAGCTCACCCGGGTGTTCGACTCACCCGGGTGTTCGACGCCCGCTCGGAGACCGTCCGGTACCCGGAACAGGCCTCCCGCGCCATCTGGCGGGGCACACCCCCACCGCCTTCGACCTCGGCTGAGCCGAGCGTCAGGAGTGGCCCCGCACGCGGCGGATCAGGAGCGGCGGCTCAGCACCGACTTCTCGAACTCGGCGAAGCCGCGCTCCTGCCGCCACTCCTGCTGCGCCTTCGGGCTGGCCGCCAGCAGTGCCGCACAGAGCTTGCCGGGGCGGTCGTTGCCGAGTACCTCACCCGCGCACTCCGGCGCCGGGCGGAAACGCTCGTTGTCCTTCCAGAGGCTGCGGCCGGCCAGGAAGCCGTACTCCAGCGAGGTCCGGGCCAGGTCCTTCAGGTCGCGGTAGTCCAGGTCGTACCGGGTGGTCGCCTTCTGGTACTCCCCGGTGATGTCGCCGCGCGAGACGCCCGGGTCGTCGGTGGCCAGCGCGGTGGGCACGCCGTGCTCCCGGTACAGCGGGAAGGGGTGGTCCGGGCCGGAGACGTTGAGGATCTGCTCGTTGCTGGTCAGCGGCACCTCGATCAGGGTGTGCCGCTCGGCCAGGAGGTCCAGCAGGCCGTCGGAGTCGTCCTCGTGGACGACGTCCACGCCGTGCCCGATCCGCTCGGCGTGGCCGGTCAGCACGGCCTCCCGGATGTGGAAGCGCAGGTCCTCCGGCTTGACCAGCCCGGGTACCAACTCGCCCGCGTGCAGGGAGATGTGGGCCTTCGGGTAGAGCGGGTGCAGGTAGTCCAGCATCCGCATCTGCAGGTCGTAGTTCTCCAGTGAGGCCGGGTAGTCCTCGGGCTGGACGAGGTTGACGGCGACGAACCGGTCGTCCCGGCTGGCGAGTTCCATGCCCAGTAGCAGCTGGGTGAACACCCGGGCGGGGGTGGAGGCCCGGGAGGCCTGGGAGATGATCCGGACGGTCACCGAGCAGCCGGGCGCGGGGCTGCGCGTGTCGCAGTTCTCGGCGGAGCGGTAGTCGGCGAACATCTGGTCCGCGTCCGATCGGGCCTGGGCGACGAGCTTGTCGATGCCTCCGTCGGCGAGCAGCTTCTCGCGCAGCTTCGCGAAGTCCGGGTCCCAGCCGACCTTGGCGGCGAGGGCCGCACCGCCCGCCGAGGCGGGGGTGAGCATGGTCTCCAGGTAGCTCTGGTTCTGGTCTGCCATGGTCTCGGCGACCTCGGCCAGCATCCGGCCGGGGTGGCGCCAGCTCGCCTCACCGAACTTGCCGAAGGTGGCGAAGAAGTGGTCGTGGCCGGACTCCGCGCCGGGTGTGAAGTCCTGCATCGACCAGGCCTGGATCACCTCCTGACGGAACGCCTGGTCTGAGACAGCGTCGGCGGCCGGACGGGCGGTTGCCGTGCAGGGCGCCACCTGGGCGGTCAGGGTCACGGTGTCGATGCAGAGTCCGTCCTCGGAGGCCAGCTGGATCAGCAGCTCGGTGGAGACGGCGCCGGAGAGGTGGTTGTGCAGGTCACCGCCCTTGGGCAGGTCGTGCAGGAAGCCGCGCAGCTGCTGCGGGTCGTTCCGGATGCTGTTGAGGTAGGCGCCGACCCGGTGTTCGACGGCACCGCGGGCGACTTCGGCCGCGGGCTTCAGCGCGGCCTGGGCGGCGGCGGGCAAGAGCGGGGCGATCAGTGCGGCGCAGGCGGCGGCCGCGGCAAGGCTGGTACGGCGTAGCGTGATCATGGCCGTATGCTCGCGGCCGCGCGCCGACCCCGAGGGCCACTGCGTACGTTGTCAGAGACATATCACTCGTGTGGGTGACCGACAGGCCTGAACAGTCCGACGCGCACGTCCGAATTCCCGATCATGCGTGCAGAGTTAGATCGCGGCCCTTCGCCACTGACCGGAAGGACTGCGATTCCCACCCGCCTCACAGACCCCGGCTACGGTGTCGACGGCCTCGAACCGGTCAGCGCCCAGGACGAGGTGCGACACGACAGGCCCCCGATCAGCGCGGACGTGCTCCAGCTGCTGGCCGTCCAGCACGTGACGAACCCTCACACTTCCCGACCGGGTGACAAGCCTCGCCATCTGCCCGGACGGGACCGTCCTCGCCTGCTTCGGATCCGACCTCGCGCTGCTGACCCCACCCGGCCTGAGCTGAACAGGTGGTGGTGGTCCCCGCCCCGTACCCGCGTCAGGAACCGGCGTGCGTAGCGGCGTTGCCCGATGCGCCGCTCGGTTTCCGTTTGGGGACGTGGGCCCGGTAGGGGCTGACACTTGGGTCGCCGTCGATCCAAAAGCGCCAAGAGGTGGTCGCGCCCGCACCGGAGACACCCGTACGCGGGCCGGTGCGGATCAGCGCCGGGTCGGGGGGTGTGCCGGCGAGAACGCGGAAGGGTATGCCGTCCCCGCAGGCGTCGGCCCCATTGAAGGCCCGGTCGACGCCGATCGCCATGGTCAACCTAGCTGGCCCTTGGGCGAGTTCGTGGTCCTTGCGGGCGGTGGTGCGGCGCTGGCGGGCGAGATCGACGCCGTCCAGGACCTCGCCGGCACGCAGCAACACGGCCGAGGAGTGTCCTTCCCGGCCGGTCACGAGGTTCATGCAGAAGTGCATGCCGTAGGTGAAGTACACGTAGACGTGCCCGGGTGGGCCGAACATGACCTCGTTGCGCGGGGTGCGGCCCCGGTAGGCGTGCGAGCCGGGATCATCTCGCCCGTTGTACGCCTCGACTTCGGTGAGGCGCAGGGTGACGGTGCCCTCCGGAAGTGTGCAGACCAGAACGCGGCCCAGCAGGTCGGGTGCGACCTCCGCGACGTGACGGTCGAAGAATGCGCGGCCGAGCGGTTGGTCCGTCTGTTCGGGCATGCAGCCGAGTGTACTGATGCTGTGGCCTGCGGCCGCTGCCGTCGCATCGTGGGTTCCGCCACCCCGCGGGCAAACATCCCCGCGCGGGCGGGGAGCAGGCAGGTGCCGGTCGCCTGGCGCGATGGTCATCTCGGCGACGGGTGAAAACTGACCGCTGAACGGCGGATCAACGGTGACCCACCTCGCGATCGTCTGATCATCCTGATCTTCATTGAGGGTCAG
>NZ_JBIWPN010000103.1:0-10516 GCF_044768305.1 Kitasatospora sp. NPDC101155
GCTTACTCATGTTGCTCCTGGTTCCCACCTGTGACTGCTTCCTCTGGGCTCATACGCCCCAGTGTCCAGGTGTCCAACCAGAGGGTGGAACTTCAAGGCCCAGTGGCTCTCCAGCGACCAGCTGGAATACATCCGCTACCTCTGGGACGACCCCTACACCCAGCTCGCCGTCGTCTTCGTGGGTGGAGAAGGCTGCTACCAGACTCTGCGCAAAGAACCGATGCTCTCCTCCCGGATCTTCATCTGGCAGCGCCTCGCCCGCCTCACCCCAGAGGAGGTCCTGGAGGTGATCCCGCTCTTCCACCCCGTCTGGGCCGACGCGGACCCGCACGACATCGCCTTCGCCGACCAGCACGCCGCTCACGGAAACTTCCGTGCCTGGGCCCAGCTAACGGCGCACGCCCGCACCGCCTTGGCCCGCACCGGGCGCCCGCGGATCGACCAGGAACTCCTACGCTGGGCCTTCAGCCGCCTCGGATGACCCACCGTGCGGGCCGGCCCCCAGCCTGCCACCGACGGACCCACCCCCGCCCTGGACCACGTGGCCGAAGCCGCCGAATTCACCGCAACGGGGCGGCCGGTGCGCTACTGACTTCAGCGCTTCAAGGTGATGGCGGTGGGAGGTCGAGAGAGAGTCCGGTCCCGCTGAGGAAGCCGTCGAGGATGTCGGAGCGGTACTGCAGTTGCTTGAGACGGTTGCGCACGAGGGCCTCGAGCCGGTCAAGGGCGACGCTGGCGAGGTTCGCCAGACTGCGCTTGACATGGGCCCACAGATACTCGACCGCGTTCAGCTCGGGTGCGTAAGCGGGCAGGATGAACACCGTCAGCCAGTCCCGCGCATCGATCAGATCGCGCATCGCATGGGAGACGTGGGTGTTCAGCCGGTCCCACACCAGCACGATCGGCGCTTTGACCAGCTGATGGACCCCGTCTATCAGCCCGATGTAGTCGCGCTCGGACAGGCTGCGGCGCTCGCCCTTGCGCCCGCTGTGCCGTCGCAGCCGATGACACAGCCGGGTCCGCGAGCCCGGTCGCATCGCGATCAGCCCGGCGACCGAGACCCGTCCGGAGCCCCGGCCGCCCACCTTCACGACCGGGGTGATGCCGCGGCGTCCCCACGTGCGTCCCTTGGGCGGTCTGCGGGTGAACCCGGCCTCGTCCTCGAAGCAGAGCCATCCGTCGCAGGCCGCCCGGGCGCTTTTACCTCCGCCCACGTCACCTCCCTCCACGCGGACACCGCCTGCTCATCGCGTTCCGCGGCCCGCCGCGCCGGGACCTGCGGGGTGAAACCGAGACGGTGCATCAGGCGGGTGGCCCCCGAGACGCTGTAAGCGACGTGGAACTTCCGCCCGATCAGCGTCGCCACCCGCGCGCCGGTCCACACCTGATCCTGGTCCCAGCCATGTACGGCCGGCCCCTGCTCGAGGTACTCGGCCAGCTTCTCCTGGCACCGCGCCGACAGCTTGCATCGCTGCCCACTCGGTCCTCGTGAGGCCAGCGCGCCGGCCCCGTCCTCCCGCCAGGTCTGGTGCCACTGGTAGGCCGATTTCGCGGTCACCCGCAACCTGCGGGCAACCTCCTTCGGCGGGACGCCTTCGTCGAACAACGCAGCGGCGTCCAGCCGCACCGTCTCGCGGCGCTGACGTGCCTTCGCCGTCAGCCCGCCCCCATCCGCATAGCGCATACCAACGGCATAGCGCGCAGATGCGCATCAGTCAGCTACGCAAACAGGCCAATCACCTTGAAGCGCCAAGGTCAGTAACGCCGAAAGGCCGCCATCCCACGCGGGGGTGACGGCCTTCCTATGCCTTCTCGGGGCTGCCGAAGCGTACCGCCGGCCTCGGACACCGCCCCGGCCCGGGACAGCTCTACCTGGTCATGCCCACTCGACTCCGTGCTCTGCGAGCTGTGCGAGCTGGCCGGGGCTGAGCTTGGCTCGACGGGCCTTGGTGTTGTTCAGGAACGCCCCCAGGCCGACCGAGACGACCTCCACGCTCTCCTCCCCGCCAGGACCGGCGACGACGACCTCCAGCGGCTCGCGATGGGGCCTGGGCACCCGAGCATGGCCCTCCCGTTCGACGAAGGCCGCGAGCGCCGCGAGGCCCTGGGCGAACCGATCCACCCGCGACGCCTTCGGCTTCGCCGCGGCCGCCGCCCGCGCGGCTGCCAGGTCCTGGTCCTCGCCGATGCCGAGCGCCGACAGCAGATCCCGCTGCTCCTGGTCGAGCTCGGCCCACCCGGCCCGCTGCGCCCGCACCCACCGGCCGAGCTGCTCGCCCTCGAACACCGTCTCCACGGGCAGCGCGGTCCAGTCGACGCGGCCGTCGGACTCCTGCCACCACTGCCTCGCCACGGCGTACGCCCGCTGCCAGGTGATAGGCCAGGCCGGGCACCACCACGGGTCGATCTCCTCCAACGCCCGCCGCCGATCCGGCGCCAGCGCACCCGGCTGACCGGCCGGCACCTGGGCCGCAGCCCGCAGCTCCGAGAGCCACGTCCCGATCGCGTACCCGCCGACCGAGGCCCGCGCCGGCGCCGCCAACGACCCGCCGTGCCCCTTCGCCCAGACCCGCGCCCAGTCGAGCCCGGCCTCGAACCGGGCGTCGGAGACCGACCAGACCATCCCGAGCCCCTCCAGCATGTCGACCCGGTGTCGCGCCAATTCACCATTCGCGTGCTCGCTGCGCCTGTCCGACAGCCATTTCCCGAGCGGAAAGTTTCCCTCTTCTCCGACCATGGCGGAATAGGGCACATCGAGCCCACCGGTCTCTTCGTGCCACCGGCGGGCGTGGTTGATCCCCTCCCGCCAGAACTGGTTCTCACCCGTCAGCACCCGCGACGCGATGAACAGCGCGAGCACGTTCTCATCCACCGGCGACTGGAACCGCACCGGCAGCGTGAACGCTCCCGAACCACCCTCAGCTGACCAGCTCTCACCAGGCCCAACAGCAGCCTCAGCGCTGCGCCCCTTGGTGCGCTTGCCGGACTTCTGCGGTACCGCCAGGGCCTCGACCACCTTGGCGTCGTGGCTGCGCAGCGCGGTTATCCAGGGGTGGGGGAGTGTGAGTGACGGTTGTTCTGCCTGCCATCCCGCGGGGATGGCAATGGCACCAGCTCGCCGGTTCTTGTCGGCGTTCGGCAGCTACTGCCTGGGGCAGGCGGCAGGGGCGGGGCCAGAGCCTGGGTGCTGCGCCCGCTGGTGTGGGCGCGTGGCTTCCGCGCCCTGCCGTCTACGGTCATCCTTTCTGTGGTGGCGGGGGTGTTGCCGCCCGTGCCTGGTGGCTGTGGGACGGCAAGTGGGCGTCCGTCACCGCGGACAGGGGGACCGATGGGTGCCATGCCGGGGCCCGAGGTGGTGTCGGCGGCGATCGCCTCGCCGACCGGGAAAGCGTGGTTCTGTGCGATCCGTTGTTCGTCCGCTGGCTACGTCACGGGGCCGAGGTCGCCTTCGATGACGGTCTGGATGATCTGGGGCCGGTCCCAGAGGGCCAGGAGTTCGTTGGCGATGGCCACGATGGGCAGGGGGTCCTCGTTGCCGCGTACCTCGATGGCGGCAGCCGACAGGCTGCGCGGGACGGCTCCGGCGTCGAGCAGGACGCGCCATTCCTGCGGTCCGAGTTCCAGGAACTCCAGGCCGGTCAGCTTCGCGATCTCAAGCGGGTCGGCGAGCGTACCGGGGTAGGCGGTGAGGGTCCGCAGGCGCGGCAGCCCGATGACCGGGGAAAGGCTGACCGGCTCATCGTCCCACACGCCGATGGACAGGACCTCCAGGCCAGGGTGGGCGGCAGCCTCGACGCTCTCCAGGCTCCTGATGTTGACCCAGGCGACGGCCGGCTGCCGGTCGTCGTGACCGCCGCCGCGGTGTCCGCTGGGCCGCTCCAGTACCAGGTCGGTGAGGGAGTCAGCGAGTAGTTCGGCGCCGGTGCTCTCCTCGTGGCTGAGCATGATGATCTGCCCGACATGACCGTGTGGGCCCGGTGTCAGGTCGACCGCGAGCCGGTCTCCGCCGCCGTTGTCCCCGAAGGCGATCCAGCCGGGTGAGCCGACCAGGCCCTGAACCGCGGCGTCGGGAGGGGTGACGACCGCCTCCTTTGCCGCGAACTCCCAGCGGCAGTAGCGGGATGGCGCGTCGGTGACATACAGCTTGTCCAAGGGGAACAGCTCGCAGCCGACCGCTGCAAAGACACGTTCTGCTGCCTCGTAGTCGTCGCCCCAGTCCTCCCACTCCCACCGTGCCCGTGTCACCCGGTAGAGCACCTTGAGCTCGTCGGGCAGCGTGACGCCGAGACGCGCTTCTGCGGCGGCGATCTCCGCCTTCGTCGCGCCGATGGCATCGGGCAACCGCTCGCGGAGCGTCTGCTCCAGTAGCACCAGATCCGCTGAAGGGGCCGGCACCGCCCCGGGAACCGGATCGGGGAGGCGGCGCCAGGGCTCGGGAAGGGAGCCCTCGACCAGGATGAGCGCCCCCGGGTGCGGGTTGCCGATGCCGGGCTCCACAGCGGGACTGGGCCCGAGCAGGTGGAGCGCGGTCTTCCCGGTCAGCGAGATCTTCGCTGTGAACGAGATGTCGTTGATGTCGGTGTCCGCGAGCGCGCTCTGCACCCGCTTCACCGCGTCGAACTCGTCCTGCATGTCCTCGATCTGGGCGGCTCGGCCAGACGGCGGCGGCTGTCGCCGCAACGCCAGACTCCAGCTGTGCCGGCCTATGCGTCCTGCCACACGGACGGACGGGGCGGCATACCTCTCCGCGTTGCTGGCCAGCAGGAGCCGCAGCACGGGCTCCCAGGTCGTGAAGTCGTGTATCGAGGGCAAGGGGGGCTTCTGATCGACCATGAACAGACCGTACGCGGGGCCGCTGACACCGAAAGGTGTCCGGTCTAGGGCCTCAAGATCTGTGGGATGAAGTCCAACCCGACCCGCGTCGAAGGTCGGATTCACCTTGGTGCCGCCTTCTGGGGCTTGTGTTGGTGGCCAGTTCAGATTGGCTCTGGCGCGAGTTCCGTGATCTGGTGCGCTGGCGGGGCTTCTACGAATCCCGTGCGACGGTGATATCGACGGCATGTGCGTGCCCAACTGCGTCATCTACGTCGACGCGCGCCCGGTGGAGGCCTGGTCCGAGCAGGCTGGTTGTGAATCGGCTTTGTCCCATGATGTCCCCGACGATGAGCCGCCCGTCGGGCAGCAGGAGCGGCCCGCTGAACACGGTGGTGAACCCGAGGCCGGGACCGGCGACGCTCTCGGGATCGGCATGAAAGATCCGCACTCTGACCAGGGAGGTTTGCGGCTGTACTCGCACAACCAAGTGGGTCTCGCAGGCTGCGGCCACCCGACCGCCGAGTTCGAGGGATGCCGGGATCCACTCTGAGGACCCCAACGCGATAACCGGGTGGTTCACGTACAGGTCGAGCCCGGCGATCTGCACGGGCACCCCTTTCCTCGCCTCTCACGACGGTCAGCTCTGGAGAGTACAGGCGGGCGCTGACATCTCATGTCGCGAGAAGGACCCGCTTTCGGAGGAGGTCGAGCTTCGCTCGGCCGAACATCTGGCGCTTGAGCATCTTGATCCGGTTGACGTGACCCTCGACCGGGCCGGAGTTCCAGTGGAGCGTGAGGCCGGCCGTGACCGCGTCCCAGTCCTTGCGCAGGCCGTTGGCGAAGCCTCGCAGCTCGGGCAGGGTGCTGGCCTCGGCGTCCGCGGTCCATTGTTCGAGTTCCTCCTGGCCGCGGCGGTTGACGAGCATTGATGCAAACCTCGCGATGAGGACACAGGCCTCGTCCAATTCGCGGCAGCGGTTGCGGAGTTCCTTCAGCAGGACACGGTCGGCCTCGGGTCGGTTGTCGGGGTGGGTGAGGATCAGCCTGGTGACCTCGCGGGCCTTGGGGATCGGCGGGCGGGTGGTCGGCTTGGCGTTGTCGCGCAGACGGTGGATGAAGCGGCGTACGGTCCGCTCGCTCACGGTCAGGCCGCGTTCGGCGAGTTCGCGGTGGAGGCGGTCGGCGCTGGTGCAGCCCTCGTTGAACCTGGCGATCAGGTAGGCGGCGTGGCCGTCCAGGCTGGTCTGCCGGCCGCCGGTGGGCCCCGCTCCTATGAGCTCGTCGGCGGTGGCGGCCCGTATGAACTTCCGCGCCGTCTTCGGGTCCAGGCCCAGTTCGGCGACGATCTGGCTGTGCCCCATGCCCTTGTCCATCAGGGCGTGGACTGCGGCGTGGCGCTCGCGGGTGCGCTGGGCCAGCCGTCCCTCGGGCAGCACCACCTTCTCCCTCTCCGGTGCCGGCGGGACCCACTGTGGGCGCAATCGGGCGACCAGCCGCTCGGCCGCCTCGCCGAGGTTCTGCCAGAGGTGAAACCTGTCCGCGACCTGCGTCGCCGTGCCGGCGCCACGGTCCGCGCCCTCGGCGTAGTAGCGGGCACGGTCGCGGCAGACGACCTCGACCCCGGGATGCTCGGTGAGCCAGTCGGCCAGGGCGTCGGCGGACCGCTCTGGTAGCACCTCGACGGGGCGGCGGCCCTCGATATCGATCAGGACCGTGCCGTAGTGGTGGCCCTTGCGCAAGGCGAAGTCGTCGACGCCGAGCACCCGGACCTTCCCGGTCAGCGGGTCGGGCAGTGCGCGGATCAGGCGTATCAGGGCGTCCCGGCCGATCCCGTCCGACAGATGCGCGGACAGCCGGGCGCCGGCCCGGCCGCCGAGTGCGAGGGCGACGGTCTCGCGGACCTTCCGCAGCGACACGGTGCACCGCCCATAGCGGAACGTCAGGCCCGGGACCTGCTCAGCGAAGGTCCGCTTCCCGCACTCGGCACTGTCACAGAAGAACCGGCGCACCCGCAGGTGAAGCACCAACTCCTGCCCGGAGACCGCGGTGTCGCTGATCCGCCGCTCGTAGCCACTGTGGACCCGATCAGACCAGGTCCCGCAGCCTGTGCACGACGCCCCCGATGTCCTGCCTCTGGCATGCACCCGGACCGACCGGCCAACCGATCGGACCAACTCGACGTGCAGCAGCGCGAACTGGGGGAACAAGACAGCCAGAAGATCAGCAACAGACACCCGACATGATCGCCAACCATCAAGATCCGCGGGCAGCTTTCACGGAACTCGCGCCAGAGCCTTCAGATTCCTCGCTCGCGGCCAGTTGGCGGGGAGTCATCTGGTCGCGAATGTCACGGTGCGTAGTCGTCAACGGGGTGGCTGTCCGGTTTCGGTCGGCGGCCGCTCGACTTCCCGCTGCGGGGCTTCCACCGGGAAGTGGATCGGACTGAGCAGGTATTGCGCCCGCTCGGGGCTGGGCGAGTTGGCCAGCCTTGGCACGATGGCCGCGCGTAGCTCGCTGATCAGCTCCGTCAGCTCCGTGGGGCTGAGCCAGAGGGCATGCTGCCGGTAGCCCACCTGGTCGGCCATGGGGTCTGCCTCCTCCCGGTCGAGATAGGCGTTGAACTCGGCCAGCAAGGCGGTCATCGCCGTGGTGAATGCCTGCCGATAGTCCTCCGGGGTGAGCGTGCGGACCGCCTCGGCCCCGATGACGGCCCGGTCCGGGCGCAGCCGGTAGTGCCGTTCCACCGCCCCACGCACCCGGTGCTCCTCGGCCACCTCCAGGATTCCGCCGCTCACCAGCAGATCGATGTGCCGGTAGACGGTGGCCTTGGAGGCTTCCGGGATACGCGCGCACAGCTGTGCGGTGGTCAGCATCCTTCCGCCGCCCATCGCGTGCACGATCCGCAGCCGGATGGGGTGGGCGAGCAGTTTCAGGGAGTCCATACCTAAACTTTCTCACAACTGCTACCGTTCTCAATTATGCGAATGAATGGGGATGGGGTGCTGGAGGTGGCGCGCAGCTTCGCCGCGCTGCTGCGGGCAGAGCGTTTCGACAAGATCGCGGAGCTCTTCGTGCCCCCGCTGCGGGCCGCGGTCTCCACCGAGGCGCTGCGACTGGCCTGGGCGGCCGAGGCCGCCGGCCACGGCGGGATCCGGGCGGTCCAGGAGCCGCAGATCGAGGCCGGCGAAGCCGACCCGATCCGGGTGCGCATCGCGATCACCTGCGCCGACGGAAGCTTCACCGTGGTCGCATCGGTCGGCGGCGACGGCCTGCTGCACGGGCTGCGCCTCGATCCGTACGGTGGCGCCGTGTGGCAGCCGCCGCGCTACGCGCAGCAGGACCGGTTCAGCGAGCGGGAAGTCCTGCTCGGAGCCGGGGCGCTTGCCGTGCCCGGCACACTCACCCTGCCCGACGGCCCCGGACCGTGGCCCGCCGTGGTCCTGCTCGCCGGCGGCGGGCCGTTCGACCGGGACGAGACCAGCGGCCCGAACAAGCCGCTGAAGGACCTCGCCTGGGGGCTTGCCTCCCGCCAGGTGGCCGTGTTGCGCTTCGACAAGCCGACCTTTGCACACCCGGACCGCCTGCCCTCCGACTTCACCATGGCCGACGAGTACCTGCCGCCCGCGCTCGCCGCCGTCCAACTGCTCCTGCAGCAACCCGAGGTGGCCTCGGACCGGATCCATCTGCTCGGCCACAGCATGGGCGGCAAAGCGGCGCCTCGGATCGCCGCTGCCGATCCGTCGGTCGCGGGCCTGGTGCTTCTTGCTGCGGACGCGCAGCCGATGCACCAGGCGGTCGTCCGGGTGGCCCGCCACCTCGCGGCCCTCGCCCCCGGCCCGAGTACCGACGAGGCGGTGGCCGCGCTCGCCCGGCAGGCCGAGTTGGTGGCAGGCCCCGAACTCGCGCCCGACACACCGCAGGAACTGCTGCCCCTGGGGTTCTCCGCCGCCTACTGGCTCGACCTGCGTACCTACGACCCGGTAGCCACGGCGGCCGCACTGGCCTGCCCGATGCTGATCCTGCAGGGCGGGCGGGATTACCAGGTGACCGTCGCCGACGATCTAGCACTCTGGCAGCGCGCCCTGGCACACCGGCCCGGGGTGGCGATCCGGATCCACCAGGACGCCAACCACCTCTTCCTCCCCGGCAGCGGCCATCCCACCCCAGCCGAGTACGCCCGGCCAGGACATGTCGCCCCTTCGGTGGTCGACGAGATCGCGACCTGGCTGGCACCACAATAGGGAGGACAAGGCTCCGACCAGGGCCAATGCGTCGAGCCCACAGCGGTCACCGCCGGTTACACCCGTAACTGGCCGTCCGTGGGACATTCCTGGTGGCCGCTGTCAGGCTTGGAACTGAGCATCGTCACCGACCTGGGTTCTGTTTTCGTGTGTCCGGAGGGGGACTATCTACAACTGGTGGGTTGGTGGGGTGTGTTTGGTGGGGTGGTTCACCTGCGGGGATGAACGTGACCACCCGGAGCCACAGCGGCCGGTGGGTGGTGGTTACGTTCGGCTCGTGGACAGAGTGTTCGTGGCGGAACGTGCCACATGTACGTCAACTGGCCTGCAGCGTCGGGTAGTTGTCGACGCCAGCACGCTTGCGCTGCATGTCGAGGCGTCGGCGTATCTGGCGTCGCTTCGGGCTCGGGGCCTGTCGCCGAACACCGAGCGGGCCTACGCGGGCAGGGTGGCCCTCTACCTGGACTACTGCGCGGCGCGGCGTCTGGTGTGGTCGGCGCCGAGTTTCCTGGCGCTGACCGATCTGCAACGGTGGCTGGTGTCCGAGCCGCTGCCGCCACGGGGCCAAAGCCGCCCCCGGCTCCCGCGCTACCGGTCGACGGGGACAGCGAACGCCGTGATGACGGCGGTCGCAGACTTTCTGCGGTTCGGCCGGCTGCACGGCTGGGTGCAGGCCGAGACGGCGGAGTTGCTGTCGGAGCCGAAACTGCTGCGGTTCCTGCCCGCCGGGTGCGACGCGGGAGAGGGGGAGACCGCCCTGGAGGTACAGGTCTCGCGGTTCCGCTTCAAGACCGCCGATCCGGGATTCGAGGTACTGGACAGCGACCAGATCCAGCGGGCGATCGCCCAGGCGGGCAACGCCCGGGACCGCTTCCTGGCCGCCCTGCTCGCGTGCACCGGGCTGCGGATCGGCGAGGCACTGGGACTGCGCCGCGGCGACATGCACTTCCTCGCGTCCTCGCGCCCGCTGGGCTGCCAGGTCGAGGGTCCACACCTGCACGTCCACCGCCGCACCGACAACCCGAACCGGGCCCTGGCGAAGTCCCGCACCTCCCGGCACGTGCCCGTCACCGCGGACCTGGTCGCCTTCTACGCGGACTACCAGTACGAGCGCGACCGCGTCGCAGCGGCTGCCGTGATCGACATGGTGTTCGTCAACCTCTTCCGCCCGCCACTGGGCAGCGCGATGTCCTACTCAAGCGCCAAGGACGCCTTCGACCGCCTCGCTCACACCGTCGGCCACGCCTTGCGTCCGCACATGCTGCGCCATTCCGCGGCCACCCGCTGGCTGCGCGAGGACGTGAGCCGCGATGTCGTCCAACGGCTGCTCGGCCACCGATCGATCCACTCGATGGAGCGCTACCGGAACCCTCGGGAGTTGCATCAGATGGGCGAGAAGTCGCAGGTCGGCAGCTCACGGGAGGGGCGTGAGGCTCTCAGAAGCTACTATGCGCTGGCGG
>NZ_JBIWPN010000104.1:0-10420 GCF_044768305.1 Kitasatospora sp. NPDC101155
CCAGGCCCTCCTGGCCACCTGGACCGGCGCCTGCTCGATATGCGGCCAACCCGCATCGACACCAGAACCACACCACCGCACCTAACAAAGCCCTACTAGCGCGCCCGCGATGTCCGTTTTGCTGGGACATCGCGGCTCGTTGCCCCAGGTGACCGTGTTCCGCGTCGGACCTGCGGTATCAGAATCGTTCGGTCGCTCGTGCGTCGCCGGTCAGCGCGTAGCGGCGGCAGGCGAGCAGTTCGTCGGCGCTGCTGCCGATTTCCTCGCCCAGGATGTGCAGGACCTCCTCGGCGTTCCGCTCGGCGACGTAGCCGGGGACCACCCGAAGGGCGAGCAGGCCGAGCTCGCGGTGCGTGATCAGCCGCTCCTGGGCCAGGCCGTGCTCCCGGGTAACCAGTGCCCGCCACGCCTCGACCGGGTACCCGTCCGGGCCCGGCGCGCTCTCCAGCTCGGCGTCCGTAACGTCTGGCCGCCCGCGCAGCTCGGCGACGGCCGCCGCGACCGCAGCCCCGATCCGGTCCGGATCCAGTTGCCGGCCGCCGGCGTCGGCGCGGGCCTCCGCCAGGCGTTCGGCGACCAGGTCGGCGAGTTCGGCCAGGCGCCCGCGGATCTCGACCACCGCCCGCACCGGCAGCACCAGGCCGCTGTCCCACGCGTGGGACAGCCCCGGCCCGGCCTCCCGGGCGACGACGTCCTCGATCGCCTCGGCGGCCGTCGCCAGGTCCAGCAGCCGGTACGCCGTCGACCGCGAGACGCCGAGCTCCCCGGCCGCGTACGCGCCCCACGACGGATAGCCCAGGGCGATCCACACCCGGCCGCGGTGCGCGGCGCGCACCCGCTCGGCCAGCACCAGGGCGGCGGTGCGCACCTGCTCCACCGACTCGCGCAGCGCGCCGGTCAGCCGCCGATGCTCGTGCCCGAGACCGCCCGGCAGCAGCCGGCCCCAGCGCCGGTCTCCACCACTGCGGCGCCGGACCGGCAGGCGGCCGAGCGCGACTGGCGCGAGGAGGCGGAGACGACCCGCCTGGCCCGCCTGGCCGTGGGCCGGCTGCGCCGCGACCTGGCGGCCGGGGCCGACCCGCAGCTGCCACCCGGTGAGGAGCTGGCCGCGCTGGTCGAGGAGTTCGGCCGGCTGCGGGCCGCTCTCGCCGCGTCCTGGCGGCACGCGGCCGACCTACTGGAAGCGACCCCGCACCACCCGCCCGCGCTGACCGGCCCGTACTGGTACGGCCAGGGCTGGGACGAGGCCGTCCACCACCTGCGGGACCTGGCCGACGGCATGGACTGAGAAGGCCCCGATCCGCGCGGGGGAGCGGTCCACGCGCGGCGGGCCGGGGTGTGCGGCTTGCGGTGGTGGCCGGTTGCCCGCGCTGACCGGTTCGATTCCGCCCGGACCGCTCAGCGTCGCTTCGGCCGCCACCGCACCCCGAATTCGTCGAACCTCTTTCCGTCGGCTACGGCCTGAGCGATCCTCGACGGATGGACTTCGACGCCTTCCGCACCTCTGGATTGCGCCTGGTCTCCCGGCTCAGCATCGACCTCGCCGACCGGGCCGTGACACTGCTGTGGATCACCGAGCGCGGGTCCGTGGACACCTTCGCGGGTCGCGAGAAGGACGTTCTGCGCGGCCGAGGTTTGGGGGCTTGATGGCGGTGAGGTGTGCCCCGGGCTGGTGGTTGGCGGGTTTGACTGCGGCAGGTTGGACGATGGTTCTACGGTGTCCGTGCTGATGTGACGGTCTCTCAGATGATGGGTGGGCGTGGTGGATATTCCTCTGGTGGATGCGGTGGCCGCGGTGCGGGACGAGCTGATCGCGGCGGCGGCGTTGGGCGGGGACCATCCGGATGTGGTGTTCGCGGTGGGGCCGGTGGAGATGGAGTTCGAGGTCGAGCTGCGAGCGGACGCGAAGGCGAAGGCCGGGTTCAAGCTGTGGGCGGTGGGTGCGGAGACCGAGGCCGGGGTGTCGCGTGGTCGCACGCACCGGGTGTCGTTCACGCTGACGCCGAGGAACGCGCAGGGTGGTGACCTGCTGGTCAGCGGTTCGCCCAACCGTCCTTCGGGGCCGGGGGACACATCGGGCCGCATCCCGGACTGACCCGGGGCCATTGCCGGGAAAGTCCGTACCTTGCCGGGGCGGCGAGTCTGTCAACGTTTGGGGGTTGAGGGGTGGAGCGGGCGCGTTTGATGGGGGTGACCGGGCCGGGGGGTCCGGGCTCCGGGTACGCGGTCGGCGGGCGGCTGGTGCTGACGTCGGCCCACGTGGTTGCCCGGGCCGGTGAGCGGGCGGAGGTGTTTCGCCCTGGCGACGTGCGCGCGTTCGGTGGGGTGGTGGTCTGGTGTGGCACGCCAGGAGGCAGGGATGACGCGGCGCTTGTCCGGGTGGACGACGACCCCGAGTGGCGGGTGCCGGCTGGGGCGGTGCGCTGGGGGCGTCTGGTGACCGATCGGCCTGGCACCGGCTGCGAGACCTGGGGCGTGCCGAACGTTGCCCAGCGCCCACAGGCTGCGGCCTTGGCCCCTGCGGATACCGCTCCACAGCACAAGGCCGCGGTGGAAGCCGCCCAGCTGCGCGGTGCGGTGAATCCCGGCAGCGGATTCGTTGGCAACCGGTATGTGCTGGATCTGCTTCAGCACCCCCCGCAATGGTCGCTGCCGGGCACCTCGCCGTGGGGCGGTCTGTCCGGGGCGGCGGTGTTCTGCGACCGCCTGCTCGCTGGTGTGGTCGCCTCCGAGCGGGCGCATTCCGCGCACGCGCAGCTCAACGTCGTGCCCGCCTATGTGCTCCACCACGATCCCGCGTTCCGCGCCGCCCTCGCCGAGCACATAGGCCCGGCGGGATGCTTGGAGGCGGTGGAGTTCCAGGACCTCGCCGACCCTGCGGTCACCGCGCCCCGGGGGCCAATACGCTCGCCTGCGGCGCTCTTGCAGGCTGGGCGGCAGACCGTCCCCTTCCACGGCCGCAAGGATCTACTTCAACGGCTGATGACCTGGTGCGCGCGGGGCGGCTTCGGGGCGTGGCTACTGCACGGGCCTGGAGGGCAGGGCAAGACCCGCCTCGCTCACCACCTCGCCGGTCTGCTGGCCGCCGACCGGTGGGCCGTGTTGTGGCCGCACGCGGACGCCTCCCCCGACAGGCTGCGGGAGATCCGGCTCGCAACCTGCCATTTGCTGGTCGTACTCGACTACGCCGAGACCCGCACCCGGCAGCTCGCTGCCCTCATCGAGGCTGCCGCCGACCACCCCGGCACCACCCAGTTCAAGATCCTCCTACTGGCCCGCACGGACGGCGACTGGTGGGACCGTGCGAAGACCGTCAGCAGCCTCGCCGAGGAGTACCTCGACGCTGCCCCTGCCCAGGCGCTGCCTCCGCTGGAGGAGGACCTGGCCGACCGGCCCGGGGCCTACCGGGACGCCGCCCGCGCCCTAGCCACAGCCCTCCACCTTGTGGAGGGCTGTGCTGGGCACGACTGGCCAGCCCTGGCTGGCGCCCTGCGAATGCCCCAGCTCGACCACGAGGGGTACGGCAACGCGCTCACCCTCCACATGACCGCTCTCGCCGACCTGCTCGATACGACCGCACCCACCCCGCCCGGCGACCCTGCTGGCCAGGCCGGCCTTGCCGAATATGCCGACGGCGGTGGGGTGCGGCAAGTGGCCGAGAGGGTAGAGGACCGGCTGCTCGGCCACGAGCGCCGATACTGGGACCAGGCCGCAGCCATCCGTGGCCTGGCGCCTGGGCTGAGTTCCAACACCCTGGAGGTGGCGCTGGCCACCGCCCACCTGGTTGGTGCCGCCGATCCTGAACAAGCCGACAGAACGTGGTGCAGACTGGCGGTGCTGGCTGACCAGACCCGCGACCGCCGCGACGCCGTCACCGCCTGGATCGGCGCCCTCTATCCGCCCACCGTCCCCGGCCGGCCCTGGAGCGGCCTGCAGCCCGACCGTCTCGCCGAACGCCACACCGGACGCGTCCTGGACGCCGGCCCTACCCTTGCCGACGACCTCCTCCACGGTGCCGACGACCCACAAGCGTCCCAGCTGCTGACCGTCTACAGCCGCGCCGCCGCCCACTCGGTCTTCCACGGCCGCCTCGACACCCACCTGACTGGCCTGTGCATACGCCACCAGCACCAACTCGCCGCGCAGATCATCACCATCGCCACGCAGACCGACCACCCCGCCCCTCTCACTGCCGCCCTCGACACCATCACTGCCGACCCCACCACCCCCCTTGACGACCTCACCGCCCTTCAGCAGCGGTTCCCACAGTCCAGCTGGCGCCTCGGCCACTCAGCGGCCCGCCTCGCCCAGGCCCTCACCGACCGATACCGCGTGCTGGCCGAGGCGAATCCAGACGCTTACCTGCCCGACCTCGCCAGGGCCCTGAACAACCTCTCCATCCGGCTGGCCGAGGCGGGGCGGCGGGAGGAGGGCCTGGCCCCGATCCGAGAGGCCGTCGAGATCCGCCGCGTGCTTGCCGCGGCGAACCCGGACGCTTACCTGCCCGACTTCGCCGGTTCTCTGAACAACCTCTCCATCCGGCTGGCGGAGGTGGGGCGGCGGGAGGAGGGCCTGGCCCCAATCCGAGAGGCCGTCGACATCCTTCGGACGCTGGCAGAGGTGGATCCGGACGCCTTGCCTGGCCTCGCCAGGGCCCTGAGCAGCCTTTCCGGCCGGTTAGGGGAGGTGGGGCGGCGGGAGGAGGCCCTGGCTGCGATCCAGGAGGCCGTCGACATCCTTCGGATGCTGGCAGAGGTGGATCCGGACGCCTTGCCTGGCCTCGCCAGGGCCCTGAGCAGCCTTTCCGGCCGGTTAGGGGAGGTAGGGCGGAGAGAGGAGGCCTTGGCTCCAATCCAAGAGGCTGCCGACATCCACCGGACGCTGGCCACGGCGACCCCGGACGCCCACCTGCCGGACCTTGCCAGGTCCCTGAACAACCTTTCCGGCCGATTAGGGGAGGTGGGGCGGCGGGAGGAGGGCCTGGCTGCGATCCAAGAGGCCGTCGACATCCGCCGGACGCTGGCCGAGGCGAACCCAGACGCCTACCTGCCCGACCTCGCTGCAACCCTGAACAGCTTCTCCATCGATCTGGGGCAGGTGGGGCGCACGCAGGAGGGCCTGGCTGCGATCCAAGAGGCCGTCGACATCCGCCGGACGCTGGCCGAGGCGAACCCGGATGCCCACCTGCCGGACCTTGCCAGGTCCCTGCACAACCTCTCCAACCGGTTGGGGGAGCTGGGGCGGCGGGAGGAGGGCCTGGCTGCGATCCAAGAGGCCGTCGACATCCGCCGGACGCTGGCCGAGGCGAACCCGGACGCCTACCTGCCCTACCTCGCCATGTCCCTGCACAACCTCTCCAGCCACTTGGGGGAGGCGGGGCGGCGGGAGGAGGGCCTGACCGCAATCCAGGAGACCGTGCGCCATTACCGCACATTGGCAGCGATCTACCCCGCGCTGTTCGAGGAGGAGCTGCGGAGATCGCTCAGAGTCGCTGCCTGGCTTGAGGCTCTTCCGTAGCCAAGCCGCGGCGGCCAGCCTGACGCCAGTGACTCAGCCGGGTGTCTGTACTGGCTGGCCGGCCCGCCCGTTGCCAGAACGGCGCGCGCTGCCCCGGAAGGTCGTCCGGGGCACCGCGCTGAGGGTTCAGTTGGCCTCGGGCACGGCCTTGAGCCGGGGCCGACTGATGTCGGCGACCTTGCTGCGCCGCTCGGCCTTGCGAGCCTTCTCCTCCTGGTGCAGGGCCAGGCGGCGCTCGTACTCGTCCTCGAAGTCGCCTTCGTCCAACCGCATCCCGGCCGGCAGCGCCCGCATCGCCTGCTGCTGTTCGAGCAATGCTGGAGACCTGTGGATCAGTTCCGGCAGGAACGCGGAAGGCGTACCTTCCCGAATGATCCCCTGATGGTCTCCGAGTAGGCCCGCGTTGCAGCGCGGGTCGGGAAGGCACGCCCAGTGCTCAGCGTAGTCAACGACGACGGCTCCACCCAGTCCGGCTCCCTGATCGACGAGATCGTCCGCGAAGGCGCCCGCCGGATGCTCGCCGCCGCGTTGGAAGCGGAAGTCAACCAGTACATAGCCGAGTTGACTGCGGAGAAGGACGAGTACGGGCGTGGAGGTAGCCGGCCAGGCGGGGCAGCGTGCCGGGGCGGTCGAGGTCAGGGCCCCGCGGGTGAACGACCGGCGGGTGGACGAAGGGACGGGCGAGCGCAAGCGGTTCTCCTCGAAGATCCTTGCTCCTTGGTGCCGCAAGTCACCGAAGATCTCCGAGGTGCTGCCGCTGCTCTACCTGCACGGCCTGTCGTCCGGAGACTTCGTACCCGCGCTGGAGCAGTTCCTCGGCGGCACCGCCGGCCTGTCCCCGGCCACCGTCACCCGGCTGACCAAGCAGTGGAGCGACGACCACGCCGCCTTCCAGACCCGGGACCTGTCCGACCGCGACTACGTCTACGTCTACGTCTGGGCCGACGGCGTGCACCCCAAGGTCCGCCTCGGCCAGGCCCACTCGTGCGTCCTGGTCCTGCTCGGCGTCCGTCTCGACGGGACCAAGGAGCTCATCGCGCTCGCCGAAGGCCTGCGGGAATCCACCGAATCGTGGGCCGACCTGCTGCGAGACTGCCGCCGACGCGGCATGCGCGACCCCGAGCTGGTGGTCGGGGACGGCGCCATGGGCCTTTGGCGGGCGCTTGCCGAGGTGTTCCCCGCCGCCAGGCCGCAAAGGTGCTGGGTTCACAAAAGCCGCAACGTCACCAACTGCCTGCCGAAGTCCGCACAGCCCGGGGCGACGAAGGCGATGCAGGAGATTTACAACGCCGAGGACCGCGGCCACGCCGAGAAGGCGATCGAGGCGTTCGCGAAGACCTACGGCGCGAAGTTCCCGAAGGCCGTCGCGAAGATCACCGAGGACCGGGAGGAACTGCTCGCGTTCTACGACTTCCCGGCCGAGCACTGGATCCACCTGCGGACCACGAACCCCATCGAGTCGACCTTCTCGACCGTCAAGCTCCGGACCAAGGTCACGCGAGGCGCGGGCAGCCCGGCCGCGGCCCTGGCCATGGTGTTCAAGCTCGTCGAGTCCGCCCAGGCACGGTGGCGCGCGATCACCGGCGCCCACCTGGTGTCCCTGGTCCGCGACGGCGCGCGCTTCGAGAACGGCGTCCTGGTCGAGCGGTCCGAGGCGGCGGCATGAACGCCATGCTTGCGGCACTTGAAGCGCTGACCGACCGCCAGCCGGACCGTCGGGATGTCGCCGCCGACATCCTCGGGGACCTCCTGCGCGGCACCGCACTCGACGCGGACTCCACCCGTCTGGTCGTCGGACGCCTGGTCGGCCTGGTCGTCAACGAACCGGTGACCAAGGTTCGCGAGTCCGCCCTGAACTCGACTCGGGTTACCGACACTCGCCACCTGCGGGTTCGCGATCACCCGGCCGAGTGTCGACTAACGATCGTCTGCCGACACTCGGGCAGGTTGTCATGCTGCGGGTCCGCCGGTCGTCGGCGCCGCCTGGGCGCTGGCCCCGGGAGCTGGTGCTGCCTGGCGGCCTCGCGGCGTAGGGATGGGGATGTTGCGCATCACGAAGACCGCCGCGAAGGCGAAGACTCCTGCGGCGGCCCCTCCCCAGGCGATGGTGGAGCCGATCGCCGAGGCGGGCGTCGCGGCCCCGTGGTGGCTCATCAGGGACTGCGCACACGCGAGGCCGAACGCGCCGCCGATCTGCTTGGTGAGGGCGGAGCCGGCGGTCGCCGTGCCCATATCGGCGGGCGGCACGGAGTTCTGGGCGGCGATGGTGATGCCGCCCATGGCGGGCCCCGTGCCGAGCCCGGCGATCAGCAGCCATCCGCAAATCAGTAGCGTCGGTGTTGCGGCGTTCAGGGCGAAGAACACGGCCGTGCCTGCGATGAGCAGCCCGGCGCCGGTCACAAGGGCGGGTTTGGCGTGCCCGCTGCGCAGGATGGCGGCGGCGGTGAGCCGGTTGCTCAGCACCATGCCGATCATCAGGGGAAGGAGCAGTAGGCCGGAGGTGGTGGCGGAGTGGGCGCGGACGTGCTGGAAGTACAGCGGTAACAGGACTCCCACCGGCATCGCGGCGGCCTGGAAGAAGAAGCCGGCGGTTAGTAGGGCGCTGTAGGTGCGGTGGCGGAACAGGTGCGGCGGCAGGACGGGGATGGCTGCGCGGCGCTCGACGGGGACGAGCAGGGCGAGCAGGGCCAGGCCGCCGAGCAGGCAGCCGGCGACGGTGGGATCCGTCCATGACGGGGTGTGCCCGGCCGTCGGGTTGCCTTTGAGGCTCAGGCCGGTCAGGGCCAGGGAGAGACCGGCGGCGAGGAGGAGGATCCCCTCCACGTCGAGTCGTCCGGACGGCGCTGCGGCGGGGCGGCGCTCCGGCAGGGCCAGGGCGAGGATAGCCGCGGCGGCCAGGCCGATGGGGAGGTTGAGCCAGAAGGCCCAGCGCCAGCCGCCGTGGTCGGCCAGCAGGCCGCCGGCGATCGGGCCGCCGACCAGGCCGAGCACCATCATCGTGGCCATCGCGGTTTGCATGCGGATCAACCCCTCCGTTCGGGAGGGCGGGTTGAGGTCGCGGATCAGGGCCATGCCGAGGGTGAGCAGAGCGCCGGCGCCCAGCCCCTGTGCCGCACGGGAGATGATCAACGCTTCCATCGAGCTGGCCAGGCCGCAGGCGACGGAGCCAGCCAGGAACAGGGCGAGTCCGCCCAGCAGTAGTCGGCGGCGGCCGTACAGGTCGGAGAAGCGGCCATAGACCGGCACGCTAATCGAGGACGTCAGCAGGTAGGCGGTGACGAGCCAGACATACCAGGTCCCGCTTCCGCCGATCTGCGCGATGATGCGGGGCAGGGCGGTGCCGACCACGGTGCCGTCCAGCATGGCCAGGAAGGCGCACCCCAGCAGGGCCAGAGTCACTAACGTCCGGCGGTGGGAGGTGAGTTCCTCGTACCCGTCAGATGCGATCAACGGTCCTCCTCGGACGCAGTGAGCGCGCCGTTCAGGAAGAGGTCCACCAGTTCTTCGGTGGTCAGCGGGTCGCTGGCGCTCTCCCGCCCGGCGAACATGAGCAGCAACTGAAAGGCGTCCGCCAGCCTTTCGGGGGCGAACCGCAGGGCATCGCGGTCCGGTTCGAACAGGGCGGCCAGGGCCGCGCGCGGCGCGGCGAGCCCTGCCTCGCGGTCCGGCAGGCCGCCGCCCTCAGTCGCCTGGCCAATTGCTTGGCGCTCCACCCTGCCGGTTGCGGCGAGGCCTCGGACGACAGTGCCGATGCGGCTCATGTGCCCGCGCATCACCTCGGCCGCCTCGGCGAGCCTGGCCGTGAGCGGCTGGTCGAGTGCGATCGACTCCAAGTGGGCGACGGCGTCATCGGGGCGCATGGCCTCGGCCACGCAGGCGGCGAGCAAGGCGTCTTTATCAGGGAAGACGCGAAAGATCGTGCCTTCTCCGATGCCTGCGGCTCGGGCGATTTTCGCGGTGGTCACGGAGGCGCCGTATTCGACGACGAGAGGAAGCGCCGCGGCGACGATCATCTTGCGACGCTGGTCGGGACCCATGGCTGGCGCGCGGCGCCGGGACGGCGTGGAAGAAGTCTCTGGCATACCCAGACAATACGGAGTGAGTACTCACTCCGTCAAGTTCCTCCACGTCAGGCGGCGCCGGGCCGGTCGTCGTCCAGGACGGTGAAGTCGACGTCCAGGTGGGCGTCGTAGTCGTCGGGGGTGACGCCGAGCTCGTGGGTGGAGTACTCGCCGAACCGTTTGATGTGCTCGGTCAGGTACGGGGAGATCTGCGCGAGGTCGAGTGGGTCGATGGGGAAGAGCGTCGGGGCGGTTCAGCATTCCTGGACGCGCCGGCCGGGGTTCGCATGCGGCTCCAAGCGGAGGATCGCCCCTGTCTCCAGTGCGACGTGAACAGCGCCGTCGGGGTCCACCGCGAGGCCGTGGGGCTCGGAGCCGGGATCCTGGAGGTCGTATTCCGAGATCATTCCCGCCGGGGTGATGAACCCGACCCGCCCGGCCCCCCACTCGGTGAACCAGCAGCCGCCCCGCACCGGATCTGCTGCGATCGCGTGCGGCCGGCTTCCGCGGTCCGGCAGCGGGAATTCGTTGATTCGCCCGTCGGTACCGATGCGCCCGATCTGCCCGGCGCCGATCTCGACGAACCAGAGCGCACCGTCCGCGCCGCAGGTGATGCCGACCGGCGCGGCCTGCTGCGTCGGCAGCGGGTGGATCGTGACGTCTCCGTCCAGATCCATCCGGCCCACAGCGTCGGCCTTGTTGAGGGTGAACCAGAGCGCGTTGTCCGGTCCGACCGTGATGGCGGCAGTGAAGTTCCACCCTCTGGTTGGACACCTGGACACTGGGGCGTATGAGCCCAGAGGAAGCAGTCACAGGTGGGAACCAGGAGCAACATGAGTAAG
>NZ_JBIWPN010000105.1:0-10403 GCF_044768305.1 Kitasatospora sp. NPDC101155
ACACACCACTCGGCAAGACACGAATCTCGCACCTCGCCGCACTCGACCTCGCAGCCTGATCACCCAGCCCGGTTTGCGAATTTCCCAACGGAGTCATCACGCCCCGGGCTTCCTCGGCCGGAGGCGCCTCACCTGGTCCAAGGCGCCTCCGGGGCAGGCCCATGCGGTCAGGTCGCCATAGTGGGATCTGCGATCTGGGCTTCGAGGTCGGCGACGCGGCGGTCCTGGAAGCGCAGGTTGGAGCGGGCGGCCTTGAGGCGTTCGTCGAGGGTGCGGTTGTCGGTGGTGAGTTGGCGGACACGCTGTTTGAGGGTGGTGTTCTCGGTGGTGATCCGCTGGATGGCTTCCTGGGTCCATTCGGCTTCCAAGTCTCGGATCTGGCCGAGTAGTTCGCTGATGCGGGTGCGCTGGGTGAGGATCTCGGTGTGGGCGGCCTTGAGGGCTTCCTCGGCGTTGAGCGCGCGTTCACGCCAGGTCGCCTCGCGGGCGTCGTCCTGGTCGGCGAGCATCTGGGTCCGGCGTTCGCCGGCCTCGGCCATCGCCGCGGCGACCGCGGCTCTGGCCTCGGTGTTGTCGTAGAGGAAGGTGCGCGAGACGTCCGCTCGGCGGGCGACGGCAGCGACGCTGACCTGGGCCTTCTCTCGCCGCAGCCGGGCGATGGCCTGGAGGACGCGCTCCAGGGCGGTCTCGGTCTTGCGGCGGCGGGCGGCCTGGGCCGCCGCAGTGCGGGGCTCGGGAACGGTGGCGGTGTTCATGCAATCTCTCGTTCTGGATCGTCGCCGTCGGCTGTGCACGTATCGCCGTACTCGCCCGGCTCGTCCCTGCCCGCGTCGGCGAGGTCGGCGGCGCGGAAGGCGGTGGACCACACGCGGTGGAAGTAGTCCTGGGGTTTGCGCAGGTCCAGGGCGAGGGCGTCGTCGAGGAGGCCGAGGCCGGCCAGGGCCTTCTCCAGGCCGTCGATGGCGCGGGCGGTGGGCTCGAAGTAGCGGTGGAGGTAGTCGGCGGTGGCGTCATCAGGGGCACCCTCGGCCAGCAGCCGCCACTGTTCACGCTTGCGCCGCCAATACAGCAGGTCGGCGCCGGACAGCACGAACTTGTCACAGCTGTGGCAGTCCAGGTTCCACGGGCAGGCGCCGCCGTCGACGACGGGCTGGAAGGTGCAGAACCCGCCCTCGGCCGGAGTGCTGCGGCGCGACAGGTCGATCGCCAGGGCCTGGGCCTGCTCGCGGGTGAGCGGGGCGGCGTCCCCGGCCAGGAGCTCGCCGGGCTGGGCCGAGCCGGGACCGGCGACCCAGACGTGCTGGAGGACGTTCTCCAGATCCGTGCTGGTCAGGTGGACGTAGTGCTCCGCCATCCGGTCACTGACCTGTCCGAGATATCGGCGGATGTGGGTCAGGGTGGCGCCGTGGCGCAACAGGCTGGTGGCCAGAGTATGACGGGCCTGGTGGGGAACGTAGTGGCCGAGGTCCATGGCGTCCACCCAGGGCCGGAACCGGCTGTAGAACCACTGGTGGGTCAGCGGCACCGTGCCGTCGTTGCTGCGGTAGGTCGTGGGGAACAGGGCCAGAGCGGCGCGTTGGGCACCGGTCGGCCGGTAGCCGTAGCGGGCGGTGAAGCGGTCCAGGGTCTTGCGCTGGCGTTCGGCGAGGATCTCGTAGAGGCGTTCGGGTATGCGGATCGCGGCGTCGTAGTTGCCGACCTTGGTCTGGTCGTGCCAGAACATCGCCAGGCCGCCGTAGCGACCTATGCAGTCCCACCGCACCTTGAGCACCTCGCCGATGCGGCGGCCGGTGGTGACGGTGGTCTCCCAGATGTCGCGGACGCCGTTGTCGTTGACGTCGTAGGTGGCGGCGAGTTCGGCCAGATTCGCCTCGTCGGCCAGGGCCCGGGCGACTTCGTCGGGGAACGGGCGACGCGCGGTCCGGCCGGTGGTGGCGCCGGCGGTCGGGAACACGATGATGAACTCCCTTTCCAGGCCGAGCTGTTCGGTGGAACCGGCGTCGAGAGCGTCGCGCATCAGCTTGCGGATGGCGTTGAACACGACCGACCGGGTGACGGTGGTGACGATGCTCGCGGTCCCGTCCGGCCGCTTGATGGCCAGCGAGGGGAGCCCTTCGCGCTCGCGGTGGCGCTGGTCGGCGACGAAGCGCTGGGCGTGCTCTTCCCGCAGAACCGCCGGGTCGTGGCCACCGCCGGGAGCCTCGATCTCCAGGAAGACTCCCAGCTCGACGGCGGCCCGGCGAAGGTCATCGACCGGGCCGGCCGAGCGCGGGCAGCGCGGTGACCTCAGGAGGTCCGCCAGGTAGTCCCACGTCAGATCCCGCAGCCAGCGCTGCGGGATGCCGGTCAGATCGATGTGGCTCATCCGGTGCGGGAACAGCACCCCGAAGTGCTCGGTCTCCAGGAATCCGGCGTCCTTGGCCTGCTGCGGGGTGAAGTAGACCAGCCGCAGCTCGTGCAGGATCTCCTTTGCGATCGCCCCGGTGAACGCGGCGGAACCACCGGCGCCGAACTCGAAGTCGACCAGCGAGTTCACCTCCAGCGTGCGGCAGGTGGTCACCAGCGACCGGATCCAGCCCAGGTCCCAGCGAGTCGGGCGGGCCCGGCGGGTGTGGACGAACAGCCCCCACTTGATCTCCGCTCGCACCAGGGGCCGCAGTCCGCGCAAGTTGATCTGCCCCGGCCACGGTTGCGCGGGGGCGGTAGCGCACCAGCGCCGGAACGCGGCCTGGTCGTCGTACTCGATCGGGACCGCCTTCCCGGACTTCTCGTATCGCTGCCACCAGCTGGCCGGCATCGCGGCGCCACCGGGCTCGCCGTCACGGCGGTAGCGGGTGCCGTGCCACGAGCACAACCCCAGCGGGGAGTCGGCCAGATTCGGGCAGACGACCACGCCGCAGGGCCCGTAGCCGGGGCACGCCTGTTCGCCGCTCACCCAGGCGGCGAACGCCTCGCTGTCGTCTCCCTCGTTCTTGCGCATGGCCCACCGGCTCAGATGCCGCTGACACAGCCGCAGATCGTTGCGGGCCGCAGGCCGTTCAGGGCAGATCTGGCAGATGGTCTCCGCCGCCCCAACACGCCGGTCCAGCCCCTGGGCGGCTGCCACGAAGGCCGCCCTGCCCACCCCGCGCTCGCTGTCCTGGACCCACTGCCGCTGATGCTCCGAGCACAGATCCGACCCGCCCGTCCGGCTGCGTTCACACCGGTCGACGACACATGCCCACCGGTAGATCGCGTGGCCGGGTGGAATCTCGATCACGTCCGGCCGGTAGATCGGGTCGAAGGACGGCCCGCCGATCAGCGCGGTCAGGATCTCCAGCCGGTCGCGGCCGACCCGGTCCTCACGCTCGGCGAACAGCGGTCGAAGGTACTCCTGCCGCCGCATCACGCCTCACCCCAGACCGCGCGCAGTGCGGCGTCGAACGCCGGGTCGTGGACATCGACGTGTCCGTAGACCTCGTCGACCATCGTGGTCGACGCCCAGCCGCCGGCGTCCCGGGCGATCAGCAGGTTGCCGTCCGCGGCGTCGAGAACCGCGGAAGTAAACGAGTGCCGGAAGGCATGGGGCTTCACGATCCCGAGACCAGCGCGCTTCCCGGCCCGGCCGAGCATCCGCCGGGCGCCGACCGGCGCCCACGGCTGACCGGTGTCGGTGCCGTGCAGCTGGACCAGGAGCATGCCGTGCCCGGCGCCGCGCGGGTACTCGGTGGTGACGTATTCGAAGTAGGTGTGCACCATCGCCGGGCTGACCCGCTTGATCAGCCCGCCGGTCACAATGCCGTGCTTGACCCACCAGGGGTGTTTGGTCTTCGCCTCGGCCCGGTTGGGGTTTCCCGGACGGTGACAGACGTGCAGGTGCGGGGTGCGGCACTCGCCGCAGGCCGCGTTCTCGCGCAGGTGCAGGTCGACCAAATGCAGCCCGCAGAGTTCGCCGATCCGCAGGCCGCCGTCCGCGAGCCAGGTCACCACCAGCCGATCCCGGGCCGCGTTCACCGTAGCCAGCAGCTTCTCCCTCGCGCCATCCGGGAGCATCTTCGGATGCCGACGGTGCGGACCCTTCGGCGCGAGCGGGTTGGCGGTCAGCGATGACCTCACGTGCCCGAGGAAGGAGCGGCGCCGGTCCGCCCGCGACGGCAGCCGTGACGTGTCGAGCTTCTTGCCGAGCTCCCCGTTCACGCCGAGGGAGGATTGATGCAGGTAGAAGCCCTTCAGGCACGCCGCCGCGGTCGACAGCGCGGACTGGCCGTAGGGCCGCTTGCCCACCCGCCACGGCTCCCCGAGCGGCATGCGGACCTCGGCACCCAAGATGCCCATGTACCGCTCAAGATCCCGCAGCTGAACCCTGTCGAAGGCCAGGCACTCCCGCTCCATCCACCGCAGATGGTCCACCAGCAGATACGCGTACGTCCTCTGCGTCCCAGAGCCGCCATGGAGACGCAGGAACCGGTCCGCCTCCGTATGGACCGTCCCCTCGGGCCACACGATCGTCCACGACCGCCGCCCGTCCTTCCGCTCGATCTGCTGGACCCGCAGGTCCCCGACCACCACGCGCCGTACCACTCGTCCTCCGTACCGACTCCAGAACATGACAGACGTCCCGGACACGGTCGGTAAACAAGCCCGGGACGTGCTGGCCACAGTCCCAGACGGACATCACGGGCAGGACTACCCGCGGTCGGTAAAGTCGATGAGGACCAGTCGCACCCGGGCGGCGGCGTAGGTGTGGCAGACGGCGGTGGTGATCTGGGCCTGGGTCATCCGGGAGGTGACGGGGATGCCGAGGTAGCGGGCGAACTCGGCGGCGAGGGTCTTCGCGGTCGCGCCCGGCGGCACCAGGATGTACGCGACCGGCACGGTCTGCCTGCTCGCGTCGGCGCCGGCGCGAGCGTGCGTGGCCAGGTGGCAAGCGCGCCCGATGTGCAGGATGGCGGTGGTCTTGCCGCACGCGGCAGCCCCGGTGACGATCAGCGAGGGCCGAGCGGTGGTGTCCTGGTGGCGCCCCAGGACCATCAGGGTGCGTACCGTGCGCGAGACCTTGTCGATGGCGGGGGTCTGCACGGTGACGAACCTGGAGTGGTAGGCGAGCTTGTCCTCCACACTGCGCGGCGGCGCATCGGGGGCGGGCGGGGCGGGCACGGGTGTGTCGACGAACTGCTGGAAGCCGTCCCAGGTCGAGCAGCTGTAGGCCCAGTCGTCCTCCGGCGCGTCCGCCGGCCCCGTTCCCATGCCGTGGCCCGCCCACGGGACCGCGGCCGCCGGGAGCGCTGCGTGCGCAGGCCCGGCGGCCGCGTGCGCAGCGCGGTTGCCTTGCCCCGCGGCGCTCTGCCCGCTCCGGCTCGGCCTGGCCGCCCCGCGGTGCTCGGAACCGCCCGGCACGGTGTCGTTCGTGCTGCGCCTCACCACTGTTCGGCCTCCAGACGGGCGTTGTAGAGGGGGAAGCCGGTTTCGGGTCCCTCGCCGCCGAGTTCGTCCATGTCCGCCTCCGCATCGTCCAGGGATTCGGCCCACGGCTGCCACGGGTCGGGGATGTCGTGCCGCTCGGATTGCCGGCGGTCGGCGGCCTGCTGCGGCACCAGGCCGTTGCCGTCTTCTCGGTGGGTGTTCTTCCGGCCGGTGTCCGTGCCCGTTCCCGCCCCCTTTCCTGTGGCGGTGGTGGCAGCGGTGGTGGTGTCGAGTGCATCGGTCGGGCGTGCCGTGCCGGTGATGTGGCGGGCGGTGCGGGCCCGCTCGTTGCTGTTCGTGTTTGCGGTGCGGGCGCGCAGCAGGAGGTCGTCGAGGGCGCGTACGAGGGCGGCTTCGTAGTGGTCACGGTCGGGGCAGCGGGCGACCTGGGTCTTGAGGTACTGCCAGATGTGGTCGTTGAACGGGCTGGTGGCGTGGTCGCGGTGGATCCAGGGGATCTCGGTGAGCTTGCCGTTCGGCAGCCGGATCCAGACCTGGCGCAGGTCGTGAGGGTTGTGGTGCACCTCCCATTTGCCGCCCTGGCCGGTGACGGGGGAGGGGTGGCCGCGGTGGGGGTTCAGGACGGCGTGGTCGTAGGTGCGGTGGTCCACGCGGATGCCCCGGTCGGTGACCGCCTTCCACACCACGGGCAGCAGTTCGGTGTAGTCGTCGCCGGTCAGGGGGACGGGCAGGTAGCCGCACACCGCGACCAGGGCGCCCCACATCTCGTTGGGTGACAGGCAGGCCCGGGGCATCATGGGGTGCCGCAGGCCTTCATGGGGGCGGTTCTGCCAGCCGGCGGTGATCCACTCGTCCAGCAGGTCCTGCAACTGGGGGAGTGTCCAACGCGCCTGCGAGGCGACGTCGCGGCCGCGACGGGTGACGTTGGAGGCGGTGTATCCGGCGACGTACTGGCACAGCAGGGTGTTGATGGAGCCGAAGGTGCGCTCCACCGGCCCCTTGGCGGCCGGCTGGCGGGGCGGGGCGCTCTGCACGCTCACTCCCAGCGTCTCGCACGCGGCGAGGAACGCCTCGGACACGAAGACCTTCCCGCGGTCGACGACGACGCTCTCCGGCACGATGACCGGCCGCGCCGCCGCTCCGTCCAGCCGGGCGTCCAGGGCCAGCAGCCGCTCGTAGGGCACGGCCGCGTGCGACAGCTCCAGGACCTTCGGCCAGCCGGGGCGCATCGGGTGCGGCACCGCCATCTCCGCGAGCAGCAGCGCGGCGTCCACCGCCTTGGTCGAGGCCGGCCGCAGGACGGCCGCCAGGATGGACCGCGTCGCGACGTCGAGGGCGATCGTGAGTTCGGGACGGCCGACGACACCCTGGTCGAAGACAACCATGACGTCCAGCCGGGTGGTGTCGAGCATGACCTGCTCGCCCGGTCGCAGCACGTTCGTCGGCGTGAACGGCGCCACGGGAACGGTGGCCGTCCTGGCGGGGCGTCCGGGAAGCTCCATCGGATCGGCGAGCGAGCGGACCAGCCGGTAGAACGTCGCCGCCGGCGGGATCGCCACCGTGCCCGGCCCGTGCGCCTCGTCCAGGATCTCCACCGTCAGCCGCCGCAGCCCCGCCACCGTCCCCTTGGACTGGCCGCGCTGGCGGCGCAGGGCCTCCAGGACGGCGACCACCACCCGCTCGTCCGCGCGCCCGGCACGGCTGGAACCGCGCGTGGTGCGATGGTCCACCAGCCCCCACAGCCCCCGCCGCCGGTAATTGGCGCGCATCCGCACCACCGTCGCCCGGCTCACCTTCGGCCAACCGAGCGCGGTCAGCTCCTCGGCCTTGGCCTGCTCCCGCTCGGCCATCGACCACCGCGCCGGGTCATACGCGGGCCGCGGCACCCCCGACCCGCCCGGCCCCACCGGCAGCCCACACTCCACCTCCTGGATGTGCCGCTGCCACGCCAGCGCCCGCTCCCGCTGACGCTCCGACACCCCCTCGAACAACCCCCACTGCGGCGCCCCCGGCACCGCCTGCGCCCCCACCACCCGAAACCCCGGCGAACCGCACAGGTACCGCACGTCCACCGCCGCCGACGACCCCCGCTCGTCGACCAGCCCCACCACGGACGCCTCCAGACTCACGACCTACCAGTCCCGGTCCTCGAACACCACATGGCAGCCCACCGCGACCACCGGCCGCCAACTCCCGCTCACACCCCCACCCCCAGCCGCGCCACCGTTGCCGGCTGCCCCTGACCGCCACCGGTGCGCCCCGGCCCGACAAGGACCCGCTCGTGCAACGGATCCCCCAATTCGACGCCGAGGCGCCCGGACCACAGGCAGTGGAAGACCACCGGCCACACCTCCAGCGGGTCCCCGACCGCCCGCACCCCCTCCACCGCCGGGCGCCGCTCGGCGAACGCCTCGAGCACAGCCTGGGCCAGCCCGGCCCGGCCCAGGTGGCGCGGGTGCCGGTATCCCGCCAGCCACCGCACGTTGGTCGCCATCACCGGATCCGGCGGCCCGAGCCGCCGGTACACCCATCCCACCTGCCCGCACGCCTCGGCCAGCGCCCGCGCAGCCCGCCGCGCCGCGTCCCCGCCCGGCCGGCAGCGGGGCAGTCCGCGAGCAACGCGCTCCCGTCGGCGTAGCGGGCGAACAGCTGCGGCACCCACGAGCGCACCCGGCCGTCCCCCCCGCGCCACACCAGCCGCACCGCCCGCGCGGACAGCCCCACCACCTGCGGGTCGCGGTCCAGCAGCATCAGCCGCATGCGCATCGCCGCCGACCCGTGCGCCACCAGCCGCCCCGACGTCGCCGACCACCACCAGCCCGGCCCCCACCGCTTGCCCGCAACCACGGGAAACCCGGACACCGGCGCCAGCTCCTCGAACCGCACCGCGGCCACCGCCTGCCCCCAACGCCACTGCACCACCCGGCCCGCAACCGGCGCGAACGCCGCCTCGAACCCCCACGCCCCCGCAGACCGCACGGCCCCGGCCACTGCTCCCGAATCACTCACGCGAGCAGTCAAATAGCCGAGACAGCCGCAGATACGGCAACCGCCAGCCCCTCACCCGTACGAGCGGAAAACCCGATGAACCACCTCTGCCACCACACCCGAGACGCTAAAGACCGCACTGACGGGAAAGCCGCGCCGAAGGGCGCCTATCAAGCCTGCGGTTCCCCCACCTGGTAGGCCTTGACGTCCAACCGCAGGTCCTCGGCGGGGACGCCGGTCCAGTCGCTGAGGACCTGCAGCGGGACTCCGGCCCGCAGGGCCGCGGCCGTGGTCTCCAGCAGGGCCTGATCGACGAGTTCGGCGCTCCGGGCCAAGGCTTGCAGAAGGTCGCGGCTGACGGCGGCAACCTGCCCACTACCGTCGGGGGGCGAGGCATCGAGCGACTCGGCGGCTTCACGGATCAGGCGCGCGATGCGCTCACGGTCTCCCACGGGCACCGCTGATCTCCAGCTGATGGTGCCCTCAGCCCGTCGGGCAAGCTTCCGCAGCTGCGCCGCCACGCAGACCGGCTGGTCCTCGCGCCTCACCCACCACGGGTCCAGGATCCGCTCGCCGCTCTGACCAGCGCCGCGGCGCCGGCGCACGAGCGCTCCCCACCAAGCAGTGAGCGCGCTGCTGTCGGGGACCGCGCCGACCTCGCCAAGCCATGGGCGGGCGAGCCTGCGGCCGAGCTCCCGGCACAGCGCCCCGTCGGGCGGGAAGGGACGGATCCGCTCGGCGCCGCTGTCCTGCCACACCAGCTCCGCCACCACCGGGTCCACCAGAGCCCCGGCGACCGTGACGACCTCGGGGAACGTCGCGGCCTCCCGGGCCACCGCCCGCCACCACCAGAACTCGGGCCCCGCATCCCCACCGGCCAAGCGGTGCAGCCGGGCCGGCCAGATCCGCTCCTGCTCCCACTCCAGAGCGAGATCCCACCACTGGCACACCACCGCATACGCCACCCCGAACACCTCCCCGGGCCCCACCCCCGCCCGCATCGCACGCCGAGCCACTGGCGCCCACCGCCGCTGCGCCGCGGCGATCTCCGGCAGGCCGCGCACGTCCAGGAACTCCAGCGCCTGGTCCGCGTCCGCGTCCAGCAGCCACCGCCCGTGCCGCGTACACACCCGATCCCACCGCTGCGCGTACCGCACCACCCGCACCGGCATCCCGGCCCGCCGTGCCACGCACAACCGGCACCCGAATGCCACCGGCCCCGCCACCGCACCGCCCACCCGCCACGCGGCCCGTGGACCGCCCGCACCCGGGCCCTCCGCGAGCTTCCCGTCACCCGCCCTCCAGGCCGGCAGCGCCCGCCCCAGCACCTCCTCAGGCACCCCGCACAGCCGGGCCAGGACCCGCCGCCCGCCCGCATCGAGCAGCACCTCCGCGTCCGCCCGCACCGCCCCGCTCTCGTGCCGGGGACGCTGCCCCTGCCACTGCCAGAACGTCAGCAAAGCGGCAGGGTCCAGGCCGTAACGGGCAGCCACCCGGCCAAGCAGCGAAGACACAGTCTCCCCAAAGACAGGAGACACACGAAAGATCCCGGGCACCATGACCCCAGCCTTCCGAAGAAGAGCGGAACGCGAAGCCGTTCGCACCAAACGCGCCGGACCCCGTCGCCTGCGCGATGAGCACCAAGCACCAGAGCCCGGGCCTGCTACGCCCACTCGACGCCGTGTTCGGCGAGCTGCGCGAGCTGGCCTGGCGTCAGCTTCGCCCGGCGGGCCTTCTGGTTGTTGAGCCAGGTGCCCAGCGCGAAGTGCGACACGACCACCCGCTCCTCACCTCCAGGACCCGCCTCCAGGGCCTCCACGGGCTCCTTGTGCGGGCGGGGAACCCGGGGATGCCGCTCCCGTTCCACGAACTGGGCGAGCGCGGCCAGACCCTGCTGGAACCGGTCCGCACGCGACACCTTCGGCTTCGCCTCCGCGGCCTCCTTGGCGGCCACCAGCTCCTGGTCCTCCTCGATGCCGATCGCCGACAGCAGGTCCCGCTGGTCCGCCTCC
>NZ_JBIWPN010000106.1:0-10223 GCF_044768305.1 Kitasatospora sp. NPDC101155
GGTCAGCCGGTCGTCCCGTTCGCCCCGGTCCGCCTCGTCCTGGCGGATCCAGTTACGCAGGGCCTCGTGGTGCACGCCCAGGTCGCGGGCCATCTAGCAGATCACCGGCTTCGGGTCAGCAGTGCGATACATCTCCACCGCACGCCGTCGCAACTCGGGCGGGTACTTCATCGGTGCAGCCATGGCAGAGGCTCCCTTCTCATGGCCCATCAGGCCATCTCCGGCAACCTTCCGCACGTCGGGGGAACCTCAGATGCCGCTGGAGCGCACCAGCGCCCAGCCGCCACACCGCACACACGCGTCGACCACCATCGAGGCGAAGCCGCCCACCAGCGAACCCCTTCTCCTAATTCGGCGGCATCGAGCGCCGGCCCCCGCCTGAGCGCGGAAGAGGCCGCACCGCGCCGCCGCCTACCACCCGCACCGGCTCCTCGGGCACCGCCCCGGTCTTCTCGACCGGCTCGGCGACCATCAGGTCCGCCACCGTGCAGTCGAGCGCCGTGCAGATCTTGTCCAGGTCATCCAGCCGCACGCTGATCGGCTTGCCGCTCCACAACGCGGCGACCTTGCTCAGCGACGGCGAGAAACCGGCCTCCTGGAACGCGGCCAGCAGCTGGGTCGGCCGCCAGATGTCCCGCTGGGCCGCGGCCCAGCGCAGATTCCACTTCACCCTTCACACCTCTCCGGCCAACCGCCGCACCGCCCGGTGCGCGGACTCCAAGCTCGTCCGCTCCGGATCCGCCCGCACCGACGACACGTAGACGACCGTGGCGGTCGCCCAGATGTGGCCGAGGATCCGCTGCACATCCCACAACGGCATCCCCCGCTCATAGTTGTGGGCCGCGCACGCGTGCCGCAGAAGATGCGGGAACAACTCCCGCACCGGCCCCGGCAGATACAGTGCCGCCGCCGCCTTCAGCGCCCGCCGGAACGCATCCGGCCCCAGCGCCGGCGCCACCGGCACGTTCAGCACCGCAACCGCAGGGGACGACCGCTCCGAAGGGAACAACGGGGCCAGCGGATCCAACGGGTCGTCGCAGAACTCACCCCGTACCTCCTCCACGTACCACCACAGCAGGGCCCGGCCCTCCTCGAACAGGTACGCCTCCCGCTCCCGGGGCCCCGACCCCCGAGCCCCCTTGCCCTGCACCACGAACCGCCCCCACTGCCCCAACTCCCAGTGCACATCCCCGATCCGCACCCCGCACAGCTCCGACGCCCGCACACCCGAGATGTACGCGAGCTTCGCCATCACGTAATCCCGAGCCGCCACCCGCCACTTCCGCGCCTGCGGCAACGCCTGGCGCCACGCGGCAAAGAACTCCCTCATCGCCCGCTGCGACGGCGGGATCCGCAGACCGAAGTCCCCCCGATGATGCGGCCGGTTGAACGGATCCACCGGCGACTCCACCGCCACCCCGAACCGCCGCGCGATCTCCCCCGCATACCGCTGCTCCAGAAACGCGAAGTACGCGTCGATCCGCGACACCTTCGCCCGCAGCGTGGACCGGCCGCGCTTCCCGGCCCCGGAGAAGTACAGGTCCAGGTGCCTCGGGGTCAGGTGCCAGGGCACCAGGTCATAGAAGGAGCAGATCTCCTCCACCGGCCGAAGCAGTCGCTGAAGCGTCGACGCGGCTAGACCCGCGACATCCCGTGCCCAGGTGTACTCGGCCAGCGCGTCCGCGAAGAACGCCCGCTCGTCATCGGCCGACACCCCAGCGGCTGCCCGGCGCTGCAGCGTCACGACATCGGCGAGGCCCGGCTCGACCAGCCCACCCGCTGCGGGCTCCGGCCCGGCCGGACCCGCCTCGGCGCCGACCAACGCCAGGCGACGACTACTGGAATCCTCCATGAACCGGCAGATTAGGCCCATAGCTCCTGGAATCCACGAGTTCCTGCGCGAATCCCACACCAACGAGTGACACCGCCGTACACGTCGCTGACCTGCTGAAATGCAGAGACCCCCGTTGGGCGGCCACTCATCGAACCCGTCGGGACTCCACTCGAAGCCGACCGGTTCGCGGATTCCGGCTTGGGACTACTGGCGAACCCACGTGCCGTTGACGCATAGTCACGGTACAGACCTGCGGGTTCCACGGCTGCTCGCGCTGGTTAGTACTGACAATCGCATCGACCAGGTATGGGTGTCCGGGCCGTTGGCGACTGTAGTTTCGGGTAGCTCTCCGCGGACTTGGAGAAGGCCGACATCTCCCTGGAACTGCTGACCGGCCCGCTCACGGGGGATTTACGGCCTCGCTGGCAATGGGCGCCCGGTCCATCGTCCCCGGCCGGGAGAAACCTTGCGGCGAAGCCGCCGACCACCGACCCCTCGTTCCGCAGCCGTCCGGACACCTCGTCGCCCAGCGTGCCGGGCATCGGGCTGGGGCGGGTGACCCGCGGCGTACGCCATGGGCGGCAATGCGCATCCACGCGCACTGGAGAACTCGCCCTGCGAGGCGTGCGGGCGCGGCCGGGTGTGGCTACCCGGGGACGTGTCCGTGGTGAACGGGAGATCGGCCCGTGCCTGGATCGCCGGACACCGGTCCGGGGACGCCGACGTGTGCCCGTGCAGCGGCTCGTCGGTCCCGAGCGCGCCGGGTCAGGGTGCCGTTTGATGACCTACGACCAAGGTGTGCTGGGCGTCGATCCCGCCTGTCGGCGCCGACGACGATCCCAAGGCCCGGTGCCCGGTGAGGGCCCCAGCGGCAGGCCGGGTTTCTCCCGATGCCATAGCTGCTGTCCGCCGCCGGGCCTATGGAGCGCCCGAGGGGCGGGTTATCGGTCTGTTCCGTAGCGGAGTCCGTCGAGGAGCAGGTCGAGGAGGCGGCCGGCCCGTTCGCGTTGGGCGGGGGCGCTGGTGATCAGTGAGATGCCGGCGAGGCTGAAGCCGACGTCGAGGGGGTCGACGTCCGGGCGCAGGAGGCCGGCTTCGGTGCCGGCGTGCAGCAGGGAGCCGATTGCGGCGGTCAGCTTGTCGAGGGTCTCGGCAAAGGGGTCGGCGCCGGAGGCGACGGCGGCGCGCAGGGCGTCCGCCATGCCGTGTTTGGCGGCCAGGTAGTCGATGAACCTGTCCATCCACAGGCGCAGTGCCCGGTCCGGAGGGTTGTCGGCCAGCAGTTCGGGGGCGCTGTCGCAGACCCGGGCCAGCTCGTTGCGGTAGGCCGCCTCCACCAGCGCCTCACGCGTGGGGAAGTGGCGGTAGAGCGTGGCCGAGCCGACGCCCGCGGCCTTGGCGATCGCATCGATCGCAACGTCCGCGCCCTTCTCGGAGAAGGCACGCACGGCCGCTTCGAGGATGCGCTCCCGGTTGCGGCGGGCATCGGCACGCAACACGCTCGGCTGGGTGGTCAAGGCTGCTCCCTTCGTCTGGGATCAGTCTAGCTGGACAACCGGAGAGTTCCCCGTTTACGGTTGAAGAGAACCGGAGAACTCCCCGTTTACGGGTGCAGCCCATCACGCTCCACACGCAAGGAAGACCCGCATGACCTCCCCGAAGACAGTTCTGATCACCGGCACGTCCTCCGGCATCGGCCTGGCCACCGCCGTCGCCGCGGCCCGGGCCGGCTGGACCACCATCGCCACCATGCGCGACACGGGTAAGGCCGATGCCCTGCTGAAGGCCGCCGCCGAGCACGGGGTCGCCGACCGCATCCAGGCCAAGCGCCTGGACGTGACCGACCCCGAGAGCATCGCCGCCTGCCTGGACGAGGTGATCGCCGAGCACGGCCGCCTGGACGCGCTGGTCAACAACGCCGGCGCCGCGAAGACCGGCACCATCGAGCTGCTGGGTGTGGACGAGGTCCGCGCCGCGATGGAGGTCAACTTCTTCGGCGTGGTAGCCACCACCCGGGCCGCCCTGCCGCACCTGCGCGCCACCCGGGGCCGGGTGATCACCGTCAGCAGCGTCGGCGGCGCCGTGGGCCAGCCCTTCAACGAGGCGTACTGCGCGGCCAAGTTCGCCGTCGAGGGCTTCATGGAGTCCCTCGCCCCCGTCGCCGCCACTCTCGGCGTCGACGTCACCGTGGTCGAGCCGGGCCCGGTCGTGAGCGAGTTCGTCGCCAACCAGAACCTGGACCGCCCCGCCGCGGTCGCCGCGGCCGGGCCCTACGCTCCGGCTCTTGAGGCGTACTTCGAGGCCGTCCGGAACGTGTTCCTCGCCGACGCCCAGACCCCGGCTGAGGCAGCCGCCCCGATCGTCGGGGCCCTGACCGCCGACCGCCCGGCCTTCCGCGTCCAGACCTCCGCGTGGGCTCGCGACTTCGTCGCGACCACGCTCGCCGACCTCGACGGCTCCGCCGTCCAGACCCTCACCAGTGCCTGGGTTCGCTGAACAATCCCAGAAGGAGAAGATCGCCTGTGTCCACCGCAGACCTGTCGCGTGCCGAAACGGACGCGAAGCAGTTGTTCGACCGCTATGCGGCCACCTTCATCGAACTCGCCGCGGCCGGCGGGACCGACCCGGCGCCGCTGCTGGAGTACTTCGCGGTGCCCCTGACCGTGACCACCGGCAGCGCGCACACGGTCCTCACCTCGGCCGAGCAGCTGACCGCCGGGCTCGCCCACGAGCTGGCCGCCCTGCGCAGCCTCGACTACGGCGGCAGCAAGGCACTGGACCCGGCCGTCCGCGCGCTGAACGAACGGGCGGTCACCATCGAGGTGAGCTGGGCCCGCTACGACCGCTCGGGCACCGAGTTCCAGCGTCCCCGGGTGTTCTACTTCCTCGCCCGCACGCCGGACGGCTGGCGAATCACCACCTCGGCGGTCCTGGCCAGCTGAGCCTGGTTGTGCGGGCGGAAGCTGACACCAACCCGAACGGGCCCGGATCGCAGAGCGACTCCGCGATCCGGGCCGCCGGCCTTCAACAACCCGACGGCCGGTCACCTTCGAACTCCACCAACCCGCTGACCGTCTGGCTGTCCCAGTCGCAGGTGGCCGGGACAGCCGCACAGCTTGCCGGCGACGGACCCAACGCCACAAGATGTCAACATGCTGACCTGGCAGGGAAGCACATGGCCTCAGCCTGCCACCCACCGTCCCGGTTGCGGCGCGCCACCCTGTCGGCGTGCGACCCGCACCGGTGGCAGGCGCAGCCGTTCTTCTCCCTGGTCAGTATCCGCGTGCCATGCCGACGGCCGGGATCATCAGCTCAGGACGGGGGGACGGCGCTGGCCAGCGGTTCGAGGTCGCCGTAGAGGGCGGCGTGGAGTGCGGCCGCGAGTTCACGGGCCCGTTCCTCGCTTTGCACCCCGTGCATCATGAAGTAGACGGGGCCCGTGTAGGCGTCCGGGTTGACCTCGTGCCTTTGGATCAGGCGGGTGATCGCGGCCCGGACGGCGTCGTTCACGGTGTCCTCGACCGCGTGGTCGGGGCCGGCGGTGAGCGTGTCGGCCTTCACGTTCCACTGCTGACGTGCTTCGGATTCGATGGCGACGAACACAGCGCGATGCACCATGGCCTGTCGGTACGCGTCGTGGAAAGCGTCGGTGTTGGTGCCGGTGGCATCCGGGACGAGGTGTGCGGGGCAGGGAACCGGCAGCGGCTGCATGAGCCGCATTGTGCCAAGGGGGCAGGGTCGTCCAGGTCCGCTGACACGCGACGAATCACCAGCAACCGCGCTACCGCACCTGGGTCCGGCCTGACCCAGCACCCCATTGGGATCCGTCATCTGCCCGCCCATGCGGGTGGGGCCTGTCAAGCGCGCAAAGGGCTGTGGCCTTGGGGTTTGCGGTGGGATCGAACGAGGCGTTCGACAACCCGGACGGCGACCAGCTGCTCGCCGTTGAGCGGGTCGCCGCCGACGCGGCCCGCCAGGCGAAGGAGACGGCGGAGCGCGAGCGGCGCCGTCCGGCCTGCACCCGCCGCAGGGTGACAGGCGGCGAACAGGATCCGGCCCGGTCTACTGGGGTCGTAGATGTCGGGCGGGAGTCCGGGCTGGCCGCCGTCAGGTGTCGAGCATCAGTTGCAGCAGGTCGCGCAGGGATTCGCGTTGCTGCGTGGTGAGTCGGTCCAGTGGGGCGGTGGCGAAGGGCGTGCGGGTGCGGAGATCCGCGGTGACGGTGCGGCCGGCTGCGGTGGCGGCGACGAGTTTGACGCGGCGGTCGCCCGGGTCGGGGCGGCGCTCGACCAGGCCGCGGGCCTCAAGGCGGTCGATGATCGCGGTGACGTTCGAGGGCTCGGCGTGCAGGCGGTCGGCGACGCGGCGCATCGGGACCGGGTCCTCGGTGGCGAGCAGTGCCTTGGCCTGGAGCGGGGTCAGGTCGTGGGTGGCGGCGGCAGCCTCGGACTCCTGGGCGTAGCGGCGGTTGATGGCCGCGAAGAGGCCGATGACCTCCCCGGTCAGCTCATCCGATGACGTGGGCATGGGTCCACTCTACCGATGTGCTTGACAAAGTGAAATATATCAGCCCATAGTTATGAACAGTAGTAGTTATGAGTCATAAGTAAAGGGGTTTGGGCAATGAGCACCAAGACCGTCCTGATCACCGGCACGTCCTCCGGCATCGGCCTGGCCGCCGCCGTCGCCGCCGCCCGGGCGGGCTGGACCACCATCGCCACCATGCGCGACACCGCCAAGGCCGACGCGCTGCTGAAGGCCGCCGTCGAGAACGGGGTCGCGGACCGCATCCAGGTCAAGCGTCTGGACGTGACCGACTCCGAGGTCATCGCCGCCTGCCTGGACGAGGTCATCGCCGAGCACGGCCGCCTCGACGCACTGGTCAACAACGCCGGCGCCGCCCAGGTCGGCACCCTCGAGCTGATGAGCCTCGACGAGGTCCGTACCGCGATGGAGGTCAACTTCTTCGGCGTGGTAGCCACCACCCACGCCGCCCTGCCGCACCTGCGCGCCACCCAGGGACGGGTGATCACCGTCACCAGCGTCGGCGGCGTCGTCGGCCAGCCCTTCAACGAGGCGTACTGCGCGGCCAAGTTCGCCGTCGAGGGCTTCATGCAGTCCCTCGCCCCCGTGGCCGCCACCGTCGGCGTCGACGTCACCGTGGTCGAACCGGGCGCGGTCGCCAGCGAGTTCGTCACCAACATCAGCCTGGACATCCCCGCCTTCCTCGCCGCGTCCGGCCCGTACGCCCCGGCCCTTGAGGCATACATCGTCCGCACCCAGGGCTCCTACGGCAACGCCCAGACCCCGGCCGAGGCCGCCGCCCCGATCATCGACGCCCTGACCGCCGAGCACCCGCCCTTCCGCATCCAGACCTCCGAGTGGGCCCGCGACTTCGTCGCCACCACCCTCGCCGACCTCGACGGCTCCGCCGTCCAAGCCCTCACTACCGCCTGGGTCCGCTGACCCACCCCAGAACCAAGAGAGCACCGATCATGACCGAGCCCACCGCACTCGACACCCTCCGCGCCGCCCTCACCGCCGACTCCTACGAGCACCGCGCCCTCACCGCGGTACACCGCTGGTACACCGCCTACGAGACCGACCGGCGCAACCTCGACCACCAGGGCGAACTCATCACCGAGGACTTCGTCATGCACCGCCCGCCGGAGGGGGCGCTGCCCGATGTCCAGGGTCGCCAGGCCTACCTGGACGGCCTCGCGGAGGTCTACCCGGGCCAGTCCAATGCCCACCACCTGCGCAGCATCGCCATCGAGCACACCGGCCCCGACACCGCCCAGGTCACGGTCACCCACGACTTCGAAACCGCCGGCCCGCACATGAACGGCGCCGCCCTGCTGCGCTACGACCTCCAGCTCGTCCAGCACCCCGCCGAGCACCTGCCCAGGATCAGCACCCTCGCCGAGCAGATCCTCTCCTACCAGGACAGGCCGTTCGCCGACGCGCTCGCCGAGAACCGGGTCCTCGCCTTCGTCCACTACTGGCTCTCCCTCCTGGAGCAGCCCGCGGACAGCGCCGAGGTGCTGCGCGAACTGCTGCACCCCGAGCTGGCGATGACCCTGTCCGACGGGCGGGTCCTGCACACCTTCGGAGAGGTCGCCGCCTGGTATGCACAGGCCGGCGAGCTGGTCGACCTCAGCACCCACCACCTGATCCACCCGCAGATCACCCCCGGTGAGGACGGTGACCACCGCCTCACCGTCGAATTCGCCTGGGAAGGCATCACCCGCACCGGTCAGCCGATGACCGCCCGCACCCGCCACGACTGGACCCTCACCGACACCGGAGAGCGCTATCTGCGCCTCAAGCGCTTCCACGTCACCGCCCTGGAACCGTTTACCCCGGTGACCGCCGAAGACGCCCTCGCCCACCACGACGCCGCCCGACGGTCCAACTGAGCCGCTCCGGGCCGCACATGGCGAAGCCGTCCACAGCGAAAGCGAAGGCGTCGGCTTCCGCAGTCCAGCCGTCCGGCGGACCTGGTGCTCGTCGAGTCCGGCCAGGCCCTTTCCGGATTGGAAGGTCTCCTCCACCCGCCACCTTGATCCAGCGACGCGGACCAGGGCGGTCAGGGGCACGGGGGCGGGTGAGAAGCAGCGGTAGTAGGCGAGTTCGCCGGTGGTGTGGTTGCGGCGGATCAGCAGCTGGCGGCTGCCGGGGTGGGGTTCGGCCAGGTCGATGACGGCCCAGTCGTAGAAGCGGTGCCCCTTGGCACCGGCCCCGGCCGACAGCTTCTGCCAGGCCCGTTTGGGCACCTTCGCGGCCAGGGTATCCGCGCGGAACTTCCCTGCGCCGGTGGTGAGTTCATGTGAGCAGGCGACGGCGAGCACGTAGCCGACCTGGCGTTCTTCCAGCGCGGAGCGCAGCTTCGGGTTGCCGCCGTAGACCTCGTCGCCTGCGACCCAGCTGGCGCGGTGCCCGGCATCGAGGAACCGGCCGATCATGCGGGCGGCCAGCTCCGGCTTGGTCGCGAAGGCGGTGTCCTTGTCCAGGCCCGCGGCTCGGCAGCGATCTGGCTCGCGCGTCCAGGAGCGCGGGATGTACAGCTCCCGGTCCACGGCCGCGTGCCCGCGCAGTGCCGCGTAGACGAGGTAGACGGCGACTTGCGCGTTTTCGATCCTCCCGGCGGTGCCGGTGTATTGGCGCTGGACACCGACGGTGTGCGTGCCCTTCTTCACGTCCCCGGTCTCGTCGACCACCAGCACTGCATCCTCGTCGTGCAGATGCTCCAGGACGTACTCGCGCACGTCATCGCGCACGTCATCGGCATCCCATCGGGCCCGGCCGAGCAGGTGTTGCACCCCGTCCGGGGTGGCCTCTCCGGCCCATTCGGCGATGCTCCAGCAGTTTTTGCGTGGCAGGTCCGACAGCAGCCCCAGGACCAGATCCCGTACCCGACGCCGGGGTTCGACCCGGGCGAACCGGTCGGCTATCCGGCTCATCAGGTCCTCGAACGCTTCCTGCCAGCGGGCAGGGTCTACGCTGTGACCTGCGGCCACCGCAAGATCGTTAGTCTTCACACACCGATGATCAGCGGTGGCCGCAGCCTTCCCGCAGCCGACCCACGAGCAAGATCAAGGTCTATGGCTGGAGGTTGCGCTGGTACCAGGTGCCTGACTTGCCGTCGAGATCGGCCGGGATGGCAGGGCCAACCGGAACGAACCCGGCCTTGGTCAAGACTTTCTGGGATGCGGTGTTGTCGTGGGAGGTGGCCGCCCGTAGTGTGCGCAGGCCGTGCCGAGCTATCGCAATCCGGCCTAGCTCCCGGACCTTCGCGGTCGCCACGCCGCGGCCGGTGACCTGCTGCGCGACCCGGTAGCCGAGTTTGGCAGTGCCGTCCTCCAAGTCGTACAGGTTGAACCTGCCGAGTACCGATCCGTCCTCGGCGACGAGCACGTAGAAGGCGCAGATGCCGGCCTCCTGCTCGGCCAGCAAGGCGTTGTACCGATCGGTGAACTGGTCGAAGAAGTCGTCACCGCGGTCGGGGATCGAGGCAGCGAAGTAGGCGCGGTTCGCCAGCTCGAAGGCCAGGACCGCCGGGGCGTGGTCGGCATGCAGCCGCTTCAGCTCGGGCATTGCCCGACTCTACCCAGATCGTGCGCTGAGGCCACCTGAGTTTCCGCCAGTGGCAGACAGCCCCAAAACCAGGGCACATAACGATCTACGGCTGGAGTACTAGTAGGGCTTTGTTAGGTGTGGTGGTGTGGTTCCGGTGTCGGTGCGGGCTGGCCGCATATCGAGCAGGCGCCGGTCCAGGTGGCCAGGAGGGCCTGGAGTTCGCGGTAGTCGTGCTCGACGCGCCAGCGGATCTTGCAGATGCGGACCAGTTCGCGCAGCGGGGTGTCGGCGGGCAGGGTGGACAGCCAGT
>NZ_JBIWPN010000107.1:0-9976 GCF_044768305.1 Kitasatospora sp. NPDC101155
CACGACGGCGCAGCTCAGGCGGGTAGGAGGAAGGGCGTGCCATGACTCGAATCCTTTCACGAAATCGAGTCCCCACCGAACCCGGGGCGGTTCAGGTGCGGCTCGGCGCGGTGTTCGGCCGGCTGGTACTGCGGGGCGTCGCCTGGGTGCTCTACCAGGGGCTGGTGCTGTTCGACCGGCTCACCTCCCGGGCCGGCCAGCAGGCCGAGTACCACTCCGACGTGCTCGCCGCCCGGGTAGCGGGCGGCGAGGCGGCCCGGGGCATGCTCGCGGCGCTGCTGCTGCCCGGCTCGGTGGACACCGCGATCCACCGAATCCGGGCCGAGGAGCGGGGACGGCCCCAAATCGGCCGCGCCCGCAGCCGCCGGACCGAGGACGCGCCCGCACCACCCGCACAAGACCTGCTCTGGGAGCGGGTGCGCGTGCACCTCGCCTCCGTCCCCGCCACCGAGCGGGAGCGCCTGCTGCGGCTCAGCGCCCGTGACCGGTCCGCCGTGGACGGCTCCCACCCACCGACCCACCTGCGGATCGCCCTGGCCGCCCGCGCCGGGGACGAGGACGCAGCCGTCACCGTCACCGCCGCCGAAAGCGCCTCGATCACCGCCGAACTGGCACCACACCGCGCCCGGATCGCCGCCGAACTGCTGGCCGGCTGACGAGGCAGGCCGGCGGCGGAGCGCCGACCTCCCCGGCCCAGGGGCCGGTCAGCGCACCGCCGTCGCTCCGCACCGCCGTACAGGTGCGAGCGGATCGTTTCAGGGTCGATACCCATTTCCATCGTCGGATAAGTCACTCTTGTAGGGCTGGCGGTCGCTCACGGGGGACACTCCAGCACGGCTGGGCCCTCTGGTAAGCGCGGATGCCGCGGTCCCACACGATCCGGCGACGACAGATGCGGCATCACGTCACATACCGCCCTCTCAGATGGTGACGGCGCTGCGGAGAGAGCATCGCGTTCAGCCTGTCGGGCAGGGCTTCCGGCGCCCGCAGCGTGCCCGGCCGTCGGTAGGGCGGCCAACTATTGCGCGAAAGGCAACCAGCGGGTGAGCTGCACGTGTCACTGTGTCTGTCTGTGATGACGGCAACACGTTTGGGGAGGCTTGGTGGCTTCCGGCAGGAACGCCGAGGGCGTGCAGGCGCAGCGGGCTGTGTTCGTGGGCCCGCATCAGTTGCTGCGGCTGTTGGGCGCGGGCGGGATGGGGGAGGTGTACCTGGCCCGCTCGCCTGGGCTGAGACTGCTCGCGGTGAAGGTGATCAGAGCTGAGTACGCCGAGGACCCGCAGTTCCAGCGACGCTTCCAACAGGAGGTCGAGGCCGCGCGGCGGGTGACGGGCTTTCACACCCCGCCCGTAGTGGATGCGGAACCGCGTGGTCGCCGGCCATGGATGGCCACGTCCTACTTACCCGCGCCGACCCTCGGCGAGGTGGTCCTGCGGTTCGGCACTTTCGGCGAGGCGGGATCACGGGCCCTGGGAGCCGCCCTTGCCGAGGCGTTGGCCGCGATCCACGCGGTGGGGGTGGTGCACCGTGATCTGAAACCGGGGAATGTGCTCATCGCGCGGGACGGTCCGCGCGTCATCGATTTCGGGATCAGCCGCGCCTTCGACGCCGTGCACCTGACCCGGACCGGCATGGTGTGCGGCACACCCGGCTACATCGCCCCCGAGCGCATCGTCTCCGGCTCCGTCTCCTCCGGCGCGGCCGATGTGTTCTCGCTCGGCTGCGTGCTGGTGTACGCACTCACCGGTCGCACGCCGTTCGGCGGCGGTGAGCCCGCACAGGTCAACCGGCGGGTCGTCTACGAGGAGCCGGACCTCTCCGGAGTGCCCGCCACCTTGCTCCCTTTGATCGCCTCCTGTCTGGTCAAGGAACCCGCCCGACGACCTACCGCGACGGCCGTGCTGGGCGCACTGGCCCCAGCCGATCCGGCGGCGCTGCTGGGCCCGCAACTGCTCGCCGACCTCGAGGCCCGGGAGCGGCAGGCCGAGGCCGATCTGGGCGCGCCGCAGGCCGATCCGCCCGCGCTGCCAGTGCGGACTTGGCAGTCGCTCAGCCGGCGCGGCCTGTTCGGACTCGGCGCCGGGCTCGGCGCGAGCATGGCCGCCGCCGTTGGCGTGCCGCTGCTGCTCACCCGTCGCGCCCGGCTGGCCCGCGGTTCGGCTACGGTCGGCAAGGCCGCGGACGCGTGGGGCGCCGAAGCGCCGGGTACCGGCAAGCCGCCCGCCGCCCCGGCGCCACTGTGGAGCACTCCGATCAGCGGTCTGACGATGGATCACCAGCTGTCCCTGCTTGGCGCCACCCCGGTGTGGTGGTGCGAAGGGCTCGGTGCGATCGGCTTCGACGGGGCAACGGGGCGTCAGGTCTGGTCCCGGCAGGACGTGCAGTTCTTCCAGGTGCAGAACGACCTGATCTACGGGACGTCCTTGGGTTTCGCGAGCCTGGTGTGGCTGGATGCCGGGGGCGAGAGCCACCAAGGCCCGCTCAGCGTTCCCGCCGCGCAGCGCGACGAGGCCGCGAGGAGCCTGCGGGTCTTCGGCGCGGACAGCCGGACCGTGGTGCTCGCCCGCCAGACCTCCTCCTCGGGCGGCGGGGTCGTGGCCGGAGTCGAGCTGAGCACCGGGACGGTGCTGTGGCAGCAGGAGATCACCCAGGACATGGCAGTGCTCTTTGCCCGCACCATGGAGCACACGCTGAGCGGTTCCGGCAGCGCGATGGGCCTGGTCGCCGACGGCCGCTGCTACTACGAGGACAGCGGCGTCATCCACGCGGTCGACCTGCGCACCGGTGCGTCCCACTGGCAGGTCACCGGTCTCTCACCGGGGAAAGCCGGTACGCCCTCGCGCCTGCTGCGCATCGGCGAGCTGCTGCTGGTCGTGCGCGGAGTCGCGGTAGCCGCCCTGGACCCGGCCACCGGGCAGCAGCGCTGGGCGGCTCCCGCCGTCCCACAGGGGGTCTTCGGCTGCGCACTCGGTGCCGGCCGGCTGCTGCTCTCCGGGGCCCAGGGCACGGCCTACTGCCTGGACGTCACGACCGGCAAGGGGTTGTGGCACACCACCGTGGCGGCGAGGACTGGGACGGGGACGGGCCTGGACTTCCAGGCGCCGTCGGCCGGAGACGGCTTCTTCGGCGTGCCCCTGCTCGACGGATCGTCCGCAGCGGCCGTCCTGGACGCCGCCGACGGCGCAATCCGCTGGGTGGCGAAGGCGGCCTCCGACGAGGGCCAGTGGACCACCGCGGCCAAGGGCGGAACGCTCTTCTGCGGCTCCGCCACCACGCTGCGCGCCTTCCGGGCAGGTGGTGCGTGAGCACGCGGAGCATCGGCCCGTACCGCGTCCTGCGGCGGCTCGGCGCGGGCGGCATGGGAGACGTCTACCTGGCCGCCACCGACAGCGGACGCCCCGTCGCGGTGAAGACCGTGCAGCAGCAGTACGCGGCCGATGCCGAGTTCCGGCGCAGGTTCACCCAGGAGGTGGCGGCGGCCAGGGCGGTCAACGGGGCCTACACCGTGGCGGTGGTGGATGCCGACACCGAGGCGGAACTCCCCTGGCTGGCGACCGAGTTCGTCGCCGGCCCGTCGCTGCACGAGGCCGTGGCCAGGCACGGCCCGCTCACCGGGCCCGCGCTGCAGGTGCTGGGCGCGGGCCTGGTGGAGGCGCTCACCGCGGTCCACCGCGCCCGGATCATCCACCGCGACCTGAAACCCTCGAACGTCCTGATCACCCGGGACGGCCCGAGAGTCATCGACTTCGGCATCAGCAAACCGACGGCCGACGCGCTGCCCACCGCGAGCGGCGAGATCATCGGCACCCCCGGGTTCATGTCCCCCGAACACGCGACAGGCGAGTACCTCACCCCTGCCAGCGACCTGTTCTCACTCGGCGCCGTCCTGGCCTTCGCCGCCACCGGCCGCCCGCCCTTCGGCGACGGGCCGGCGGCGGTGCTGATCTACCGGTCTGCCGAGGAGCCCCCGGACCTCGACGGAGTGCCGCCTGAACTGGTGGGGCTTCTGGTGCGCTGCCTGGACCGGAACCCGGCCCGGCGGCCCGCACCGGCCGAACTCGTCGCAGCCTTCCGGTACGGCCCGGCGGTCGGCACCGACTGGATGGGCGGAGCCGAGCGAACGGTGCGCCAACGCGAGCGGGACCTGGCCCGGGTGCTGAGAGACCCGAACGGCACCCGACGCCGCCTGCTCGTCCTCGGCGGAACCCTGCTCGCCACAGCCGCCACGGCAGGCGCCGCCCGGATGCTGTGGCCCGGCCCGGTCGGCGGCGGGCCCCCGACGGCCTGGTCGCTCACGCTCCCCAGGGCCGGCATGGCTCCCGTCGCCTGCGGACCGGCGGCGGTGGTGTGCGCGGACCGCATCGAAGTGGTCGGCTACGCCCGCGCCGACGGACGGACGCTGTGGAGGAGCACTGCGGAGACCGGCATTCTCCCGGTTGGCGACGGCAACCGGGTGTGGACCGTGGACTCGGCCGGCTCGGTGCAGGCGCGCGACGCCCGCAGCGGCACGACGCTCTGGCGTTCGACCGACACCGTTCCCGGTGCGCAGTCCGTCGCCCTGCCGATGCCCGGCCTGCTGCTGGTCACAGGCAAGGACGGCGCGCTGCACGCCTACGACGCGACCGGCGGGGACCGACTCTGGACCGGCGCCGCGCTCGGCACCTCCTACCGCCTCCAGGCCATGGCCTCGGCCGGCCTGCTGGTCGTGACGCTCTTCGCCGAGACGAAGGAGGCCGCGAGCGGCGCGTTCCGCTTCACCGTGCTCGACAGCGCGACCGGGCGGCAGCGCTGGACGCTCGACGCCCAGGACCTGTACGCGCCGCCGACCGGCAGCCAGTTGTACGCCTTGACCACGGATCTGGCCCTCGCCGCAATGAACGGCCAGGACGGCGCCACCCTCTGGAGCCGGCCCACCAGCCTTCCGCCGGCCTCCGCGACCATGTACCTCGCCGCCTACGGCGGCTCGCTCTCGCTCCGCCAGGACGTGGTCACCTGCCTGCCGCCAGGAGCCGTGACGGCCTCGGAGCAGCAGGTCAACACGGCGGCTTTCGACTCCGCCCAAGGCACCCGGCTCTGGAGCGGCCCGCACAGCGGCTCCGTCACCGGGAGCGCGGACGCCGCAGGGGTACTCGTCCTGGGCGGGCCGGGGGGCGCGACCGGCACCGGCCTGCGCACCGGGCGCGCCGCCTGGACCTGGCAGTCGCCCCAGGGCGCCGCCACCGTCCGGGGATCCGCCGGGGAGCTGGTCCTCCTCACCGCACCCACCGCCGCCGGCGGGATCACCGTGCAGGCGCTGACCGCCACCGGCGGTGCCCCGCAGTGGCAGCAGACCTTCGCCCGGCAGCCGGGCGACCCGCAGGTCCTCCTCCAGGATTCGGCCCTGGTGGTCGGCTACGGGACCACGCTGACCGCCTACCACCTGCCCAGCAGCTGACCCGCCTCCGGAAGGTTCACCATCAGATGGCCGATATCGAGGACACCCCACCCGCGACGCAGCCGCTGCCGACCGCTGCGTCGACCCGCGTCCTGCCGGGGCAGCCCACCCCGGCCACCCTCCCCGACCCGGCGGACCTGCGGCCCGCCGGCCCCGCCCGGCGGTGGACCTGGCTGCTCGGCGGCCTCATCGCCGGGGCCGGCGCCGCCGCCCTCGCGCTGAGCCTGGCGGCCAACCTCGTCGACCCGGCGCCGCCCGCCGCGCCGACGACTGCGGTGACCAACCCGACAACCGTGCCGGACGGGCCGTCCTCCTCCGGTGCGGCGAACCCGGCCGCCGCCCCCTACACCACGCTGGTCGACGGCTGTGCGCTGCTACGCCCCGAGACGGTCGAACGCCACATCAAGGGAGCCACCTGCACCGCGCAGACGCCCGTCGGTGGTGCGACCACGTCGAACGCGAGTTGGACGAGCAAGGACTCCGGCTACGCCAACGCGCAGGTTGCCGTCGTGCTGTCCCCGATCGCGGAGGCGGTTTACCAGCAGATGCTGGCCGCCAGCCGGACCGCGGCGAACGGCACTGGCGCGAAGATCACCGACGACCGGGCCGTTCCCGGCCTCGGTGACAAGGCGACCCTGCTCTACATCTCCTACAGCGGTTTCGGCCACGTCGAACTCACGGTGGTCCAGCACAACGCGCTCGTCACCGTCAGGTACTCCGGCCTGACCCTCAAGGACGTTCCCAGCGCCACCGCCGAGGCAGCCGCCATCGCCTGCGCCAAGGACGCGCTGGACACGCTCACCACCTCGTGAACTCCGCCCTGGACCTGCGCATGCATACGCCCGCTCACTGCCACCGGCCGAACAGCAAGCCGCAGGCAGACCCGGCCAGGGGCCGCGGGCGCTGGCGATGCTGTCGGTGGTGTCGAGGACCGTGCTCAGCAGGCGGGTGCGGGTGGTCTCGGCCATCGAGGCCGTCCCTCCGGGTGACGGTCAAGGCGGGATGGCGCCGCGGACACCCGGGAGTGGAGCGTGATGACCCGGCGCAGGCCGAGGTCGGCGACCACGCGCAGCACCGCGATCTGCAGGGCGAGGCGTGGGCTGATCGTCGTCCCGGTGTCCGCACTGCAGTACTGGGGCGGCTGCACCGAGGACGGCGTGATCATCGGTCACAGCGACCAGCGGGACGACTACGAACGGGCCTGCGGATCGAGGGTCTGACCGAGGTGATCGGCCTGCGCGGCCGCAGCCACGTCTCTGCACTGGTGCTGCGCGACGAGACCGCCACCACCTGCTACCTGCCCGAGCAGAGGCCTTCATGCACTGGCTCGCCGCAGACTCCGCCAAAGCCTCGTCGCCCTCGTCGGCCTGGTCTTCGCCGTCGCGCGGTTCGGCGGGGCAGAGCTCAGCGATGGCGAGGTCACTGCCGAGGGCGGACCACGGATCGTCGGCATGACGCCGTCCGCGGTGACCAGGTGAGGTCGGAAACGGCGGCGAGACGGGGCAGGTTGTCAGTCATGCCGGAGGGGCTCCTTACTGACGGTTTCAAAATGATCTGCAGCTGCAGTCAAGGAAGATCATGATGTGAGAGCGCGCTGATCCTCGCAAGCGAACGGAGCCGCATCGATGGCAGGGTCCCCTGGGGCATTTCAGTCGATCACGTTCGCGGCCTGGCGTGACCGTCCTCCTGGGCAGGACCGCGCCTCCAATTGGTACTACGTCACGCTGGCGGAACTCCTCGTGCGCCTCGGGAGCTTTGGGCTCGGTCTCACTTGGAAGGTGCGGATCGACGATGCTCGACTGGTCACCAGGTTTGCCGAGATCGAGGAGGCTTCTTCCGGTGCCGGGATCGGCACCCTGGAGCTACTGGCCCTGGTCGCGCCGGATGTTCAGTTTGTTGACGGGGACTTCGCGGGGTATGCAGGGGACGAGCTGAGGGTGGTGCTGCGGGAGTTCGACAGCACGAGTTGGGACCTCTGCACCGCGGATGCCTCGGTACGCCGGGAGATCCGCCAGCACTACCCGGACGCGGTGCCGACTCCTGAGGATGTTCTCCAGGAGATCCCCTGGCCGACCACCCGGCGGAAGACGTGATCCAACGCTCCCACTGATCGTTTCTGGGCAAGTTGAACTGTGGGTCTTGCGCTCGGCGATCTTGATCTGCAGGGTGTCCAGGTGCGCGCTGATCTTGTTCCGAACGACCTGTGGGAACGGGTGGCTCCGCTGCTGCCACCTTCTCCCGAACGACGCCACCGCCATCCCGGACGACTTCGCATCCCGGACAGGGCGGCTCTCGCCGGCATCATGTACGTGCTGCGGACCGGCGTTGCCTGGCGCGACGTCCCTACCGAGACCGTGGGCTGCTCCGGGGTCACGGCCTGGCGTCGGCTGCGGGACTGGACCGAAGCGGGTGTCTGGCCCCGCCTGCACGCCGCCCTGCTGACCGAACTGCGCAGCACGGGCTCGCTGGACCTGGACGACTGCGCCGTGGACGGCTCGCATGTCCGGGCCCTCAAAGGGGGGACCATGTCGGCCCCTCGCCCGTCGACCGCGCCCGTCCGGGCTCCAAGCACCACCTGATCGTCGACCGCCATGGAACCCCGATCGCTGTCACGCTCACCGGCGGCAACCGCCACGACGTTACCCAGCTCCTGCCGCTTCTCGACGCGATCCCGTCGATCCGAGGCCTACGGGGACGCCCCCGGCGCAAGCCCCGGCGCCTCTACGCCGACCGTGGCTACGACTTCGACAAGTACCGCCGCCTGCTGTGGAAGCGCGGCATCAAACCGCTGATCGCCCGACGCGGCATCGCCCACGGGTCCGGACTGGGCAAGGTGCGCTGGGTCGTCGAGGGTGCGTTCGCCTGGCTGCACCAGTTCAAGCGACTCCGCATCCGCTACGAGCGGCGCGCCGACCTTCACCAGGGTCTCCTCGAACTCGCCTGCAGCATCATCTGCCTGCGACGACTCCGGGCGGCATTCTGAAACGATCAGTAAGGGCCTGCCGAAAATCAACACGCTTTTTTGATCTTGATCTGGTTGCTGTTCGCCATTGCCGGGACGTACCTGGGGATATACGTGGGCAGGTGCGTCGGGGCTGGGATGGTCTCCACAGTGTGGCCGAGCTGCTCCAGCAACTGCCGGGTCTCTTTGACGACTCGGTGGATGGTGGTCGGGCTGGTCTGCATGAGCCGGGCGAGGGTGTCGCCGGAAAGGCCCAGGTGTAGGTGAAGCAGGGTGGCCACGACGCGGTCGGCGAAGAGGAAGGTGGGTGGGCGCCCGGTTCGGGGCTTGTGCCGGGCGTCGTCTGCAGGGTGGTTGCGGGTCCGTTCCTCGCGCTGTCTCTGTCGTAGGTCGGCGAGGTGTGTGATCAGCTCGTCCAGCTCAGGGGAGGTCATCCCGGTCAGTTCGGCGAGCGTGGGTGCGCGGTGCCATTCGTCGTCAGCGGGAGGTATGACACCGGCCGCGGTAGCGACTGCCTCAGCGGTGGGGTGCAGAGTGTAGTTCCAGTCCCCGTGGAAGATATGGCCGCTGATCGGCAGGGCTGCCAGTTGGACGTCGGTGACGTGGATGCCGGTCGGGTAGGAGCCGGTGTCGAGACGGGCATCGACGGTCAGGCCGGCGCGGGTCGTGGTCGCGGCGATACTCTGCACGATCACTTCGTGACTGGTCAGTGGCCGACCCCGCCAGTTCATGGTGATGTGGGAGAACAGTCGGTGCTCCACCTTGTTCCACTTCGATGTACCCGGAGGTAGGTGGCATACAGTTACCTCAAGCCCGGTCTCGGCCGCGAACCGGGCGAGCTCCATCTTCCATGCACGGGTGCGGTAGCCGTTGGAGCCGCCGGCCTCCGCGGTGATCAGCAGCCGCGACGCCTGCGGGTACTCGGCCCGTCCGGCCGCCTCCCACCAGCGTCGGATGGATTCCACCGCGAACGCGGCGGTGTCGTGGTCGCATCCGACGTTCACCCAGCCGGTGTTCGCCGCTACGTCGTATATGCCATACGGGATGGCCTTGCCGAGTTCCTTGTCGGGAAAGTCGTGGACGTCGACCTCAGTCGGGGCGCCTGCGGGCCGCCACTGACGTCCGCTGTTCTTGAACTGCCCTACCAATTCCTTCTTCTTGGTATCCACACTGATCACTGGCTGTCCGCTGTCCCGGTGTTCACGAGCCTGCTCGTTGAGATAGCGGAACTGCGCGTCGCGGTCTGGGTGCTGCTTGCCTTCCAGGGTCTTGGCGTTGGCCTGCAGGCTGATGCCTTCCTCGCGCAGCAGGACACCGACGGTGTCCGCGCCTACCCGGTGGCCCTGCCGGGTGAGTTCGGTGGCCAACTGTCTGGTGGACTTCACTGTCCACCGCAACGGCGACATCGGGTCGCCGCGCTCCTCCGGCTCGACCAGGGCCTGCAGTGCAGGCCGCAGCCTCGAGTCCAGATCGGCCAGCCGTTTACGGCCCCCGCCAGGCTTGCGCACCCTGTCGAGCGGCTCCTCCCCGCCTTCCAACTCGCGCGCTCCCCGCGAGACCGTGACCACCCCCACTCCGGC
>NZ_JBIWPN010000108.1:0-9776 GCF_044768305.1 Kitasatospora sp. NPDC101155
AAAGAGGTGCAAAACGGACACTACTATCCGTCGTCGCACACCCCATCCCCCTGTGAGCGCACTCACCACCCAAACCCCGGCGACATCACCGACCGACCCCACCCCCACCACGCAGAGTCAACACCAGCCGCCCGCCACCGTGACCGCCACCACACCCCGTACGCACAGGAACGACACCCAAGGACGCTCCCCGGGCGCTCGGGTCAGGTTGTCTGCTGGGCGGGCAGCGAGAACCTGACCTTGGACCGGGCCTGGGCCCCCGCGCGGCGGTAGAAGCGGATGGCCTCGGCGTTCCAGTCGGGCGTCTGCCACTGTATTTGCGCGGCGCCGCAGCCTGCTGCCACGTCCTTCACGGCATTGAGCAGGGCGCGCCCCCAGCCCTCTCCCCGATGCGGTTCGGTGACGAACAGGCAGTCCAGGTGGACGTAGTCGGTCGCCTGCCAGGTGGAGAACTCCCGGGAGTAGGTGGCGTAACCGATCAGTTCACCCCCACGGTCGACCACGAGGCACCACGCTCTCGGATCTGCCGAGAACAGCACGGGCTCCAGGCGGGTGGCGAGATCAGCGGGCACCGGTTCGGCACGCTCGAAGGCAGCGTGGGCGGCGCACAGGTGGGCTATCGCCGGCAGGTCGGCCGCGGTGGCCGGACGGATCGCGCCGCCCGGCCGTGCGGTGTCCTTCAGCATGCGCAGGAGATACCCGAGCGCGGGGCGGTCAGGTCGTCGATGGGGCGCTGCTCGACGCCGGTGGCGGAGTCGTAGGCGAAGCCCTCGCGTACCCAGTACTCGAAGCCGCCGAGCATCTCCTTGACCTGGTAGCCGAGGCGGGCGAAGGCCAGCGCCGCGCGGGTCGCACCGTTGCAGCCGGGGCCCCAGCAGTAGGTGACCACGGTCTGGGCCGGGTCGATCAGCTGCGGCGCCAGGTCGGCAACCCGCGCGGTGGGGATGTGGAGGGCGCCGGGGATACGGCCCTGGTCCCAGGCGACATTGCTGCGGGTGTCGACCACCACGACGCCGGGTGCGCCGGACACCAGATCGGCGTGGACGTCGGAGACATCCGCCTCGAAGGCGAGGCGGGCGGCGTAGTGGGCGACGGCCTCGGCCGGGGCGGCGGCGGGCACGCTCAGGACGGCGCTGGCGATCTCGGCGGAAGCGGTGGCGGACATGGGGGTACCTCTTGTTCTTGCTGGTCGGGACGGGGTCCGGTGGGCCGTGCCGGGTTTCCCCGGCCGGCGACGGCTCCATCCTCTGATCCCTGGGCCCGCCCTACGAGCGGCGTAAACGCCTGAGGTCGCCAAGATCCCGCCAGCCGAGACGGCAGGCGGCGGCTCCCCATCGGCTCCGCCGAATCCGCCTGCCACCACCTCTGTCTCCCTGCCGCCGGTCGCGGGCGCCGGCTGCGGCCCCGGGGGCCGCCTCACCCACTGCAGCAACGTGGGGAGGCGGCACATGGGACTCCCCGGTGGGGATGGGTGGAGAGAGCGACCGCGCACGCCGTGACTCCACCGTGTGGCCGCGCCCGCCAGGTCGCCGCTCAGGAGGTGAGGGCGGGGTAGTCGGTGTAGCCGCGGTGGTCGCCGCCGTAGAAGGTGGACGCATCCGGGGTGTTGAACGGGCCGCCGGCGGCGAGTCGGGCCGGCAGGTCGGGGTTGGCCAGGAACAGGGCGCCGAAGGCGATCATGTCCGCACTGCCGTCCTCGATCAGGGCCAGCGCGTCGGGGCCGGTGGGGGCCGGGTGGGTGAAGGGATTGAGGACGAAGGTGCCGGGGAACCGCCTGCGCAGCTCCAGGGTCAGCCCGGTCCGGGCCCTCCAGCACGTGCAGGTAGGCCAGGCCGATCGGCTCCAGCGCGGTCACCAGGGCGCGGTACGTGTCGCGGTGGTCGTCCTCGGTGATGTCGTTGCAGGGGTTGGCCGGAGAGATCCGCAGGCCCACGCGCTCGGGGCCGACGGCGTCGGCGACCGCGCGGGCCACCTCCACCACGAAGCGGATCCGGCCCTCGGCCGTGCCGCCCCAGTCGTCGGTGCGCCGGTTGGCGTTGGTGGACAGGAACTGGTGCAGCAGGTAGCCGTTCGCGCCGTGGATCTCCACGCCGTCGAACCCGGCCTCGATCGCGTTGCGGGCCGCGGCGGCGGGCCGTGCAGCCACGCGATCTTCCGTCTGGCCCGCCTGCACCGCATGCTCGCCGGACAACTGCTGCGCCGCATCGGTCTGCACCCGGGCCAGGAGCTGGTTGACCGGCGCGTACCCCATGCGCCGACGGCAGACCATGGACGGCCACGACCGCGGCCGGTGCCACCGCGGAACAGACCCTCGACGAGGAGATCCGCCGACTTCGACTCCTCATCACCTACACTGTCGCCGTCACGCAACGTAAGAGATCATGTGGGAACCGTGAACGAAATTCCGCGAAGGCCGTGGCGTCATCTCCTGCTCCGCGGATCACTGATCGCCGCGCTCGTCGTGCAGTCGGCCGCGCTCATCTCCCAGCAAATGCAGATCGACGATCTGCAGGTGCATCACATCGGCGATCTGGCGGGGGGGAACGTCACGCCCGGCCCCTCCGGTCCGCCCGGCCCCCCTGGCCCGCCCGGCCCCCAAGGCAGGGAGGGGAAGGACGGCAAGGACGGAAGGGAGGGCAGGGAGGGCAGGGAGGGCAGGGAGGGGAAGGACGGTAAGGACGGCAAGGACGGACAGAACGCTGCCCCCAAGCCATCGCCGGCCCCGTCTCCCAGCCCCCACAAGGACTCCTGGAAGAAGGCCCTCCCCGGCGATTCCTCCAGCGTTGACAGTTCACGCTGACCGCGGGTTCCGCAGTCAGTGCCGGCTGCGCGTCAGGCCCCGACACAAGGCCGCTCCCTCCGGCGAGGAGGCCCGCCGGTATCACAGGCGCACGATGACCAGGGCGGTGTCGTCGGTGACGCCGCCGGGCGGGAGCAGGTCGGAGAGCACGGCGTCGGCGAGGGTTTCGGGGTCGGCTGCCCGGTGGCGGGTCAGGGAGTCGGCGAGCCGGGCAAGGCCGGTGTCGATGTCTTCGCGGCGGCGTTCGATGAGGCCGTCGGTGTACAGCGCGAGCACGGCGCCGTCGGTGAAGTGCGCTGTGGCCTGGGGCGGGCGGACTTGTTCGGGGCCGGCGCCGAGAGGGGGGTCGGTGGCCTGGTCCAGGAACTCGACGGTGCCGTCGGTCTGCAGGAGGGCCGGCGGGGGATGGCCCGCGCTGCTGTAGGTGATGGTGTGGGCGTCCCAGTCGATGAACGTGTTGGCCACGGTGGTGTTCTCGGCGCCGTCGACGGAGCGGGCGTACAGGCCGAGGACTTCCAGGGTCCGGGCGGGGCCGTCGGCAACACGGGAGACGGTGCTGAGCGCGCTGCGCAGTTGCCCCATGACCTGGGCCGCGGACAAGCCGTGCCCTACGACGTCGCCGACGGCGGCCGCGATGCGGTCGCCGGGCAGGTCGACCAGGTCGTACCAGTCACCGCACACGTTCAGCGTGTCGACGGCGGGCCGGTAGCGCACGGCTGCCGGGTGGCGTCCGACCGGGCGGGGAGCGGGCAGCATCGCCTCCTGCAGGCTCAGCGCGACTTCGCGGGCGCGGATGAGTTCGGTGACCTCCTCCAGCCGGTGGATCAGCAGTGCCACCCGTCCGTCCGAGTCGAGGACGGGAACATTGATCATGCTCCAGTAGCGTTCGCCTCGCACCCCGGGCCGGTCGGGGTCCTCGATGTCGTAGCGCTGCAGCTCGATGATGTCGGGCTCACCGCTTCCGAGCACCTGGTGCATTGACGCCTGGATGTTGCGCACCACGGCTACGCCGGGGTCGTTCTGGGTGTGGGCGAAATCGTCGGGCAAGTGGCGGCCGATGACCTGCCCGCGGGTGCGGCCCAACGTGCGCAGGAACTCTTCGTTGACGTCCGCGTAGACCAGTTGCGGGGTCAGCAGCGCCATCGCACCGGGAAGGGCCTGGAACACCGCTCTGTAGTCGATCTCAGGTTCCGCCATGTCCGTCTCGCCTCGACGCCGCCGCCGGTGTCCGCATTCCACGATAGACGCGGCCGGGCCGCAGAGGACGATCCCGCCCTCGGTGATGCGGTCCGCTCCGTGGAAGCGGCGCCGGATCCACTTCCAGGTCAGGCGGGGGTACTTGGGGCGAATCCGGTGCATCGGATGCGGGTCGCCCGGCGTGCCCTCAGCCGCCCTGCAACGCTCCCGGCGATGGATCGGCGCAGCAGAACCAGGGCCATTCCGGATTCGTTCGTGCCCATCCCGATTCGCGGCGACGACTTCACCCCATCGCTTGACGCTCGAATCCACGGCTCGTACGGTGGTGGTGTTGGTTGAAACTTAAACATCAATTTCGCCAGCAGAAGGTTCTCTCTCCTCCGACCCGCATCGAACGCACGCGAACCTCCAATAGCCCCGAAGGAAGAAACATGAACCGCACGACCATGCGACGGGCCGCCACCGCGACGACCTCCCTCCTCCTCCTCGCCGGTGCCGCCGCCCTCGGCGTCTCCGGCCAGGCCATGGCCGCCCCCGCCCCCGCCCCCGCGGCGGCCGCGGCCTCGCACCCGTCGTCAGCTGCCGCCACGGCCGACACCGGCCTGCGGATCGTCTCGCTGCCCGTCCACCGGATCGGCACCGACCACCGCCCGCACGAGTTCACCGTCCACTACGCCGGCGACACCCGCCTCGCCCAGGCCCAGCAGGTCCTCGTCCTCTCCCCCGAACACGGCCCCTACCTCCAGCGCGACGACATCCGTCTGGAGCGGTTCGACGACGCGACCCGGCGCTGGGAGCCCGTGACCCTGGACTCGCAGACCGGCACCCTCTACACCCGGATCCCGCTCACCGGCCGCGTTCTCACTGACGGCAGTGACACGGCCGTCCGCTACCGGATCACCCTCCGGCACGACCTGCCCACCGGGCACCTGACCGTACAGCCCCGCACCGTCCTCTACACCGCACCGCAGACCACCGGGAACCAGGCATAACCGCCGACGGCACTCCGCCCACCTCGCACGGCACGCACCGCTGCCACGGGTTGAGGGCGGAGTCCCCGGAAGTCCTGGGCCCCGAGCGCACCCCGGCCAGCCTGGACGCTGCCGCCGAGCGCAGGGCCTGACGCGGGAGCCGTCCGCTGACGCCCTCGTCCGCCACCGGAGTGGGGTCAGTGCTCCTGGGCCGTCGGGCGCACCATGATCTCGTTGATCGCGGCGTGCGGCGGCTGGGTGACCATGAAGACGATGGAGCGGGCGATGTCCTCCGCCCGCAGCCAGGACTCCTGTGCCATGCCGCGGGCCGCGGCGAATCCGGGACCGGTGGCCATGTGCGTCGAGGTCAGCCCCGGCTCGATCACGCCCACCCGGACACCGCGCCGGGTCACCTCCTGGCGCAGGACCTCGCTGAACGCGCACACCGCGTGCTTCGTCGCCGAGTACACGCCGTTGCCGCGGCGCACCACACGGCCCGCGGCCGAGCTGACGTTGACCAGGTCGGCGACCTGACGCGGGCCGCCCGCCGCAGCACGCAGCAGATGCGGCAACGCCGCCTGCGACAGGTGCAGGACAGCTTTCAGGTTGAGGTCGACCATCCGGTCGACCTCCTCGGCGCCGATCTCCTCGACGGCCCCCATCGCGACGTAACCGGCGTTGTTCACCAGTACGTCCAGCCGCCCCAAGCGCTCGGCGACCTCCTCGACGGTGTCCCGGGCCCGTACGGTGTCACGCAGATCGGCGCTGACGACGACGCACGAGCAGCCATGGCCCCGGATCGTGGCTGCCAGCTCCTCCAGCCTTTCGGTGCTGCGGGCCACCAGCGCCACCGCCGCCCCCTCCCTGGCCAGCGCCAGGGCAGTGGCGGCCCCGATACCGCTGGACGCGCCCGTCACCAGCGCGACACACCCCGACAGCGCCACGTCGCTTTCGGTCACGGAGTTCCCCGCCCTTCCGGCGTCCGCACCCGGGACACCCATGCCGCCAGCCTGCATCAGACGGCCGCGGACCGCCTCCCGCGCAGCCGCACAGGTCGACCGCGTCACCGATGATGACGGCCCGGCGGAATCGGGTGCGGCACGGGACGGCGCAGCAGGACGGCCCCACTTCCGGCCGATCCGCTCGACCGTGATCAGGTTCCCGGCCGGGAACCGGAACGACGGCGACCAGCGGGCCTTGGAACGCCACCGGACCCGGAATGTCCCGTCCCGTGCTCACGGCACGCCCGGTCCAGATCCCGGAGGGTCTGCTGCAACACGTGCGAGGGGGCGTCCTTCAACCACGGGAACTCCCGCTTGGCATCGGCCGGCTCGGCGGCCTGCGGCACGTAGTTCATCCACGCCCCGCGACGCCGGTACTCCCGACGCTGCTCAAGAGCGGTGTTCCACACCGAACGACAGATGCCACCGAACCTCTCACACAACTCGGCCTGCGCAGCGTCGAGTTCAAGCCGGTACCTGCGGCCGGACAGCACGGGAACACCCCCCATCGGTTGCCGCGATCAACATAGTCCACGTCACTGACAACACAGCGACCCGCGCCGCTGCGCGGCTCCCGGCCAAGGATGAGCCAACCCCCAGCCGAAGCAAGGGGGCCGCGCTCAAGAGTTCAGATCAAATTCCCGGCGCCGGCGCTCCGCCTCCGGCCTGGCGCTCGGCCTGGCGCCGGTCGTCGTGCGTCCTGTCCATCGGTCCGGGCTACAGCAGCATCGCCTCGAACTGGAACTCCGGTGCGGTCAGTGGCTGCTCCGACCAGATGACCTTGCCGCGGGCCGTGTACCTGGTCCCCCACCGTTCGGCCAGCTGAGCCACCAGGAACAGGCCCCGGCCGCCCTCGTCCGTCGTGGCGGCGTAGCGCAGGTGGGGGGCGGTGCTGCTGGCGTCGGAGACCTCGCAGACCAGGCTGGTGTCGCGCAGCATGCGCACGTGGATCGGCTGGGCGCCGTAGCGGAGGGCGTTGGTGATCAGCTCGCTGAGGATCAGCTCGGCGGTGAAGGTCAGTTCCTCCAGTCCCCAGGCGGTCAGCTGGTCGGCGCACTCGTTGCGGATGCGGGAGACGGCGGCGAAGTCGTCGGGCACGTCCCAGGTGGCCACCTGGTCGGACTCGAAGAGGCGTGTGCGGGCGACGAGGAGGGCGATGTCGTCGCCCGGATGCGACGGGACCAGCGTGTCGAACACCGACTGGCAGGTGTCCTCCGGGGATCTGTCGGCCGGGGCGCCGGCCAGGCAGGCACGCAGCGCGGCGAGCCCGCTCTCCAGGTCACGCTCGCGGGACCCGACCAGCCCGTCGGTGTAGAGGACCAGTGCGGTGCCGGGTTCCAGCTGGAGTTCGGTGGTTTCGAAGGGCAGGCCGCCCACGCCGAGCGGCGGGCCGGCGGGCAGGTCGATGTACTCGACGCTGCCGTCGGTGCGGACCAGGGCGGGCGGTGGGTGGCCCGCCCGCGCCATCGTGCAGTGCCCGGAGACCGGGTCGTAGATCGCATACAGGCAGGTGGCACCCGTGACCGCCAGCTCGCCCTCACCCTCGTCCTGGCCCTCGATCTCGCCTCCTCCCGCCCCCGCCTCGCCCTGGTCGAGGCGGGCGATCAGTTCGTCGAGGCGGGCGAGCAGTTCGTCCGGGGGCAGGTCGAGGGCGGCGAAGTTGAGGACGGCGGTGCGCAGTCGGCCCATGGTGGCGGCGGCGTGCAGGCCGTGGCCGACGACGTCGCCGACGACCAGGGCCACGCGGAAGCCGGGCAGCGGGACGACGTCGAACCAGTCCCCGCCGACACCCCGCTGCGCGGGCAGGTAGCGGTAGGCCACCGCCAGGGCGTTCTGCTCGGGCAGTCCCCGGGGCAGCAGGCTGCGCTGCAGCGCCTCGGCCATCCGGTGTTCGCGGGTGTAGCGACGGGCGTTGTCGACGCACGTCGCCGCGCGGGCGACCAGCTCCTCGGCGAAGGAGACGTCCTCCTCCCCGAACGGTGCGGACTGCCCCGCGCGCCAGAACGTGGCCGTGCCCAGGGTCAGGCCGCGCGCCTCCAGCGGCGCGGAGACCAGCGAGTGCACCCCGTACGCGAGGATCCGATCGGCGGTCTGCGGACCCCGCGCCCGCCAGGCGTGCGTCTGATGCAGGTCGGCGACGAGAACGGCGCGCCCGCTCCCCAGGGCGGTCTCGTCCGGTGTCCCGGGCAGTGGTTTGATCTGCGAGCCCACCGGGAAGAACGGCCAGTCGTCCCGGACACCGCCGACGGCCACGCGGCGGATCGGAGGGCCCCCGACAGTACCCGTGCCCGGGAGCGGATCGTCACCGCGCAACACCGGGTCGGCCAGCTCGACCGTGACGAAGTCCGCGAACCGGGGCACCGCCACATCCGCCAGCTCCTGGGCGGTCCGCTCCACATCCAGGGTGGTGCCGACCCGTACACCCGCGTCGTAGAGCAGCTTCAGCCGGGCCCGCGCCGCCTCGGCCTGCCCGGCCAGCGCCCGCAGCTCGGTGGTGTCCCGGATCGTCGCGACACTGCCGGCACCGCCGCCGAACGGCGCCGTGGGGCGGCTGCTGACGGCGAGCAGCCGCTCCTCGGCCGGGTACACCTCGTCGGTGGCGGCCCGCCCCGACACCAGCAGCTCGGCCAGCCCCGGATCGAGCCCCAGTTCGGTGACCGGCCGCCCCTCCAGCTCGGGCGGCAACTCCAGCAGCCGCCGGGCCTCGTCGTTCGCCAGCACCACCCGCCCGTCCCCGCCGACGATCAGCACACCCTCGCGCACCGCGTGCAGCACCGCGTCGTGGTGGTCGTACATCCGCGTCATCTCGGCCGGGCCCAGGCCGTGCGTCTGGCGGCGAAGCCGCCGCCGCACCAGCACCGCCCCGGCCGAGCCTGCGGCGAGCGCGGCCAGCGCACCACCGAGCAGGACCGGCAGCTGCCGGCTCACCGTGCCGGTCGTGTTCTCGACGGACAAGCCCACCGTCACCAGGCCGGCGACCGAACCGTCCGGCCTGGTCACCGGCGCGACGGTGACCACGTCGTGCCCCAGCGGTGTGCTCTCGGTCATGGTGACCGGCCCTTTCAGGGCCTCCTGGTAGGAACCGTAGACGTGCTGTCCGATCAGATCGGGATGGTCGGTGATGGCGTAGCGGATCCCGTCGGTCCCGAAGATCACGACGAAGTCGAAGCCGCCGCTCTTCTGCATGTCCACGGCCAGCGGCTGCAGCACCGCGGTCGGATCGGCGCTGTCCAGAGCAGCCGCCAGCCCGGGATAGCGCGACAACGTGACGGCTGCGGCGTGCGTGCGATGCTCGGCATCACTCGTCGCGTAGCTGTGGGCCTGCAGGACGAGCGCCGTCAGCGCAGCGCCGACCAGCAGCACCACCACGACCAGCAGCCACAGAGACACCTGCCCGGCGACACTGCGCGCCCGCAGCCGCGAGCGCAGCCGACCCCTGACGGACCGGTGCTCCCCCGGTCCGCCCGGTTCCGCGCCCCCATGGGCATGGCTGTCCACTCCGTGCATCCAGGCCGTCCCCGCACATCCGGGTCATGACCCCTCCACGCTGCCACCCGGCCCGGAGATGCGCACACCCGAAGCCGCTGGAGGGCCGGGCGGACCGCCAGGCAGGTCGGTGGCCTGGGGCAGGACGGCTGCGGGCGGGGTGTGCGTGGGGCCCAGGCCCGGGTCGGCGTTCGAGGTTGTCGGGGAACGGCACGAGGGCCTGTGTCCGCGCGTTTCGCGCGGGCACAGGCCCTCGTGGGTCACCCCGGTGATCCCTGTCCGGTCCCCGAGGCACGGGGGGAAGCCGAATCCTCGGCTTAG
>NZ_JBIWPN010000109.1:0-9311 GCF_044768305.1 Kitasatospora sp. NPDC101155
CCCACGGCATCAAGGTGGCCTGGCACGACCTGCTGCCCACAGCCGCCGCCCCCATCGACCTGCCGACCTACCCGTTCCAGCGCCAGCGCTACTGGTTGCAGTCCGCCGCCGGGAGCACCGACGCGTCGGGGCTGGGCCTGGGCACCGTGGACCACCCCCTGCTGGGCGCGGTGGTCGCGCTGGCCGACGGCGACGGCGCGCTCCTCACCGGCCGGATCTCGCTGCACACCCACCCCTGGCTGGCCGACCACACCGTGCAAGGCACGGTGATCCTGCCAGGCACCGCCTTCGTGGAGCTGGCGATCCGGGCCGGGGACCAGCTCGGGCGCGGCCACCTAGCCGATCTGACCCTGCACACCCCGCTCGTGCTGCCCAAGCACGGCTCGGTGCTGCTCCAGGTCCGGGTGGCCGCACCGGACGAATCCGGCCGCTGCACGGTGACCGTGCACTCCCGGCCGGAGGACGGGCCGGCCGACGCCTGGGCCGCGCACGCCGTCGGCGTGCTGACCGCGGACGCCCCGCGGCCGCCCGCCGTCCCGGCCGAGTGGCCGCCGGCCGGGGCCGCCCCGATCGGCGTGACCGACCTGTACCCGCGCCTCGCCGAGGCCGGCTACCACTACGGCCCGGCCTTCCAGGGCCTGACCGCCGCCTGGCGGCAGCAGGACGCGGTGCTCGCCGAGGTCTCCCTCCCGGAGGAGCACGAGGCGGAGGCCGCCCGGTTCGGCATCCACCCCGCGCTGCTGGACGCGGCCCTGCACAGCATGTTCCTGCTCGGCTCGGACGAGACCGGGGCGGCGAAGCTGCCGTTCGCCTGGAACGGCGTGACGCTGTACGCCGTCGGAGTGACGGCGGTCCGGGCCCGGGTGGCACTGGTCGGACCTGACCAGGCCTCACTGATCCTGACCGACCGGGACGGGCAGCTGGTCGCCACCGTGGACTCCCTGGTGGTGCGCGGCGCCTCGGTCGGACAGCTCGCCGCCCGGCCGGCGCCTGCGGACTCGCTCTTCCGGATCGACTGGGTCCCCGTCCCGACGGACGGTCAGCAGCCGCAGGCGGAGCCGGTCCTGGTCTCCCGGGTGGACTCCCCGGCACAGGGCGACACGGCGGCCGAGGTCCATGCCGTCACCGCCGAGGTGCTGGCCCTGCTGCAGGACTGGCTCGCCGGCGACCATCCCGAGGGTGCCCGCCTGGTGCTGGTCACCCGGGGCGCGGTCGCGGCCGGGGCGGACGGCGGGATCACCGACCTGGCCCACGCGGCCGCCTGGGGTTTGGTCCGCTCGGCGCAGTCGGAGAACCCGGATCAGTTCGTGCTGATCGACGTGGACGACCCGGACACCGCGCCGGAGCTGCTGCGGGCGGCCGCCGCCACCGGGGAGCCGGAGCTGGCGGTCCGGGCCAGCGCGGTGCTGGCGCCCCGGCTGGCCCGGGTCGGCGACGACGGCCTGCTGGTGCCGCCGCCCGGCGAGCCGGCCTGGCGGCTGGACGTGATCGGCAAGGGCACCATTGACAACCTCGCCCTGGTCGGCTGCCCCGAGGTGCTGGAGCCGCTGGCCCCGGGCCAGGTGCGACTGGCCGTGCACGCGGGCGCACTGAACTTCCGCGACGTGGCGGTGGCGCTGGACGTCGTCGCCGGTCTGGAGGGCGTGGGCGGCGACGCGGCCGGCGTGGTGCTGGAGGTCGGCGCCGGTGTCACCGACCTCGCGGTCGGCGACCGCGTGATGGGCATCTGCCCCGGCGCCTTCGGCCCGATCACCGTGGCCGATCGTCGCAGCCTGGTCCGGATGCCCGAGGGCTGGACCTTCGAGCAGGCCGCGGCCATGCCGATCGTCGCGCTCACCGCCTACTACGGCTTCGTGGACCTGGGCGCGCTGAAGCCCGGCGAGAAGCTGCTGATCCACGCGGCCGCGGGCGGCGTGGGCACGGTGGCCGTGCAGCTGGCCCGGCACCTGGGCGCCGAGGTGTTCGCGACCGCGAGCCCCGGCAAGTGGGAGGCGCTGCGCGCGATCGGGTTCGACGACGCGCACCTGGCCAACTCGCGCACCCTCGAATTCGAGCAGCACTTCCTGGAGAGCACCGGCGGCCGCGGCTTTGACGTGGTGCTGGACTGCCTGGCGGGCGAGTTCGTCGATGCCGGCCTACGGCTGCTGCCGTCCGGCGGGCGGTTCCTGGAGATGGGCAAGACCGACAAGCGCGACCCCGGAGCCGTGGCCGCAGCCCACCCGGGCGTGGCGTACCAGGTGTACGACGTGCTGGAGGCCGGGCTCGACCGGATCCAGGAGATGCTGGTCGAGCTGCGGCTGCTGATGGAGCGCGGGGTGATCCGGCCGCTGCCGATGACCACCTGGGACGTCCGGCGCGGGCGCGACGCCTTCCGGGCGCTCAGCCAGGCGCGGCTGATCGGCAAGGCGGTGCTGACCCTGCCGCAGCCGGTGCCGGCCGAGGGCACCGCCCTGATCACCGGCGGCACCGGTGTGCTCGGCGCTGCGCTGGCCCGCCACCTGGTGGCCGAGCGCGGCCTGCGCCATCTGGTGCTGACCAGTCGCCGGGGCCAGGAGGCCCCGGGTGCTGCGGAACTCTCGGCCGAGCTTGCCGCCTTGGGCGCCACGGTCACCGTGGCCGCCTGCGACGCGGCCGACCGAGAGGCGCTGGCCGCACTGCTCGCGGCGATCCCGGCGGCGCATCCGCTGACCATGGTGGTGCACGCGGCCGGCGTTCTGGACGACGGCCTGGTCGCCGCACTGACGCCGGATCAGCTGGCGCGAGTGCTGCGCCCGAAGGTGGACGCGGCGGTCAACCTGCACGAGCTGACCGCGGATCTGGAGCTGTCCGCCTTCGTGATGTTCTCCTCGGTGGCCGCCACCCAGGGCGGGCCGGGCCAGGGCAACTACGCCGCGGCCAACGCCTTCTTGGAGGCGCTGGCCTGGTACCGGCGCGGCCTGGGCCTGCCGGCCAACGCCCTGGCCTGGGGCTTCTGGAGCGAGCGCAGCGGCATGACCCGCCACCTCGACGAGGCGGACGTGACCCGGATGAGCCGCGGCGGCGTGCTGCCGCTGGAGACCGAGCAGGGCCTGGCGCTGTTCGATCTGGCGCGAAGCGCGGACCTGCCCGTGGCGGTGCCGGTGCGGCTGGACATCGCCGCGCTCCGGTCGGGTGCCGGGCCGGTGCCGCCGCTGCTGTCCGGCCTGGCCGGCCCAGCCCAGCGCCGCACGGCCCGGGCCGGCTCCGGCCGCAGCGGACCGCAACTGCGCGACCAGCTCACCGGGATGGCCGGCGTCGAGCAGCAGAAGCTGCTACGCGACCTGGTGGTCTCCCATGCCGCTACCGTGCTCGGTCATGGCTCGGCCGGGGCCGTCCCAGCGGCCCAGACGTTCAAGGAGCTGGGCTTCGACTCGCTCACCGCGGTGGAGTTCCGCAACCGGCTCAACGCCGCGACCGGCCTGCGGCTGCCCAGCACCCTGGTCTTCGACCACCCGACGCCGACGGCGCTCGCGGAGTACCTGAGGTCGGAGCTGCTGCCGGAGCAGGCCACCGGGGTCGAGGGCGTGCTGGCCGAACTCGACCACCTGGAAACGGCGCTGGGGACGATCGGCACCGACGACCTGGAACGGCTGCGGGTCACCCGGCGGCTGACCGAGCTGCTGGCGGCCTGGACCGGAGACGACGGCCCGGCGGACGTGACCCATGACCTGAACGATGCCTCGATCGACGACCTCTTCGACATCGTCGACAAGGGATTCTAGGAGCGAACACCAGATGTCCGAAGAAGCAAAGCTGCGCGACTACCTCAGGCGCGCGATCGCGGAGGGCAAGCAGGTCGCCCAACGGCTGCGCAAGCTGGAGGAGAAGGCCGACGAGCCCATCGCGGTGATCGGTATGGCCTGCCGGTTCCCGGGCGGTGTCGGCTCCCCCGAGGAGCTCTGGGCGCTGGTGGCCGGCGGCGTCGACGCGATCGACGAGTTCCCCGAGGACCGCGGCTGGGCCGAGTTCGCGGCCGGTGCCACGTACACCACGGCGGGCGGCTTCCTGGCCGGGGTCGGCGATTTCGATCCGGGGTTCTTCGGGATCTCGCCGCGCGAGGCGCTCTCCATGGACCCGCAGCAGCGGCTGCTGCTGGAGACCGCATGGGAGGCGGTCGAGCGGGCCGGCATCGATCCGCTGTCGCTGGACGGCAGTCAGACCGGGGTGTTCATCGGCGGTTCCTCGGACTACGCCGGGCTGCTGGCCGCCTCCGACCACGACAGCGAGGGCCACGCGCTGACCGGCACGGCGCCGAGCGTGCTCTCCGGCCGGATCGCCTACAGCCTGAAGGTGAACGGCCCGGCGGTGACGGTCGACACCGCCTGCTCCTCCTCCCTGGTCGCGCTGCACCTGGCCGCACAGTCGCTGCGCCGCGAGGAGTCCGACCTGGTGCTGGCCGGCGGGGTGTCGGTGATGTCGACACCGAGCCCGTTCGTCGAGTTCTCCCGGCAGGGCGGGCTGGCGGCCGACGGCCGGTGCAAGCCGTTCGCCGCGGCGGCCGACGGCACCGGCTGGGGTGAGGGCGCCGGGGTGGTGCTGCTGGAGCGGCTCCGTGACGCGCAGCGCAACGGGCACCCGGTGCTGGCGGTGATCCGCGGCAGCGCCATCAACCAGGACGGCGGCTCCAACGGCCTGACCGCGCCCAGCGCACCGGCCCAGCGCCAGGTGATCCTGCGGGCGCTGGCCAACGCCAAACTCACCGGCGCCGACGTGGACGCGGTCGAGGGCCACGGCACCGGCACCACGCTCGGCGACCCGATCGAGGCCCGAGCCCTGCTCAGCACCTACGGGCAGGACCGGCCGAACGGCGAGCCGCTCTGGCTGGGCTCGCTCAAGTCCAACATCGGCCACACCCAGGCGGCGGCCGGCGTCGGCGGCGTGATCAAGATGGTGCAGGCGCTGCGGCACGAGCTGCTGCCGCCGACGCTGCACGTAGACGCGCCGACCCGGCATGTGGACTGGGAGACCGGCAACATCCGGCTGCTCGGCGAGGCGCAGCCATGGCCGCGCACCGAACGGCCGCGCCGGGCCGGTGTCTCCTCCTTCGGCGTCAGCGGCACCAACGCCCACCTGATCCTGGAGGAGGCGCCGCGGTCGGAGCCGGAGCCGACCGCCGAGCGCACCGCCGCCCCGGTGGACCTGGCCGTGCTGCCCCTGGTGGTTTCCGGCGCAAGCGACGCGGCGATGCGCGCCCAGGCCGGCCGACTCGCCGAAGCTTGGGCGGCCGCACCGGAGTTGTCCGCCGACGACGTGGCCTGGTCGCTGGCCACCAGCCGGTCGGCGTTCGCCCACCGCGCCGTGGTGACCGGCGCCGACCCGGCCGCCCTGCGGGCCGGGCTGGCCGCGGTCGCGGCGGCTGGCTCAGCACCCGGCGTGGTCGAGGGGGTGGCCGAGCCGGAGGTCCGGGCGGCCTTCGTCTTCCCCGGCCAGGGCGCGCAGTGGGCCGGCATGGCGCTGGAACTGCTCGACTCCTCACCGGTGTTCGCCCGCCGGATCACGGAGTGCGCCGAGGCTCTGGCCCCGCACACCGACTGGTCGCTGTCGGCCGTGCTGCGCGCCGAGCCGGGCGCGCCCTCGCTGGAGCGGGTGGACGTGGTGCAGCCGGTGCTCTGGGCCGTGATGGTCTCACTGGCCGAGCTGTGGCGGGCCTGTGGCGTGGAGCCGGTCGCGGTGGCCGGCCACAGCCAGGGCGAGATCGCCGCCGCCTGCGTGGCCGGCGCGCTCTCGCTGGCCGACGGCGCCCGCATCGTGGCCCTGCGCAGCAAGCTGATCGCCTCCGAACTCGCGGGCCGGGGCGGCATGGTGTCGGTGCCGCTGCCGGTCGAGCAGGTGCGCGAGCGGCTGGCCCGCTGGGGCGAGCGGCTGGCCGTGGCGGCGGTGAACGGGCCGTCCTCGATCGTCGCGGCCGGCGACCCGGAGGCGCTGGAAGAGCTGCTGGCCGAGTGCGAGGCCGACGGGGTGCGGGCCCGCCGGATCGCGGTGGACTACGCCTCGCACACCGCGCACGTCGAGGACATCAGGGCGGAGCTGGCCACCGTGCTGGCCGGGATCACCCCGACCGCCGCCCGGGTGGCGTTCTTCTCCTCGGTGACCGGCACGGTGACCGACCCGGCCGAGCTGGACTCGGACTACTGGTACCGGAACCTCCGGCAGACGGTGCGGTTCGAGCAGGCCACCCGGGCGCTGCTGGAGTACGGCTGCACCGCGCTGATCGAGATGAGCCCGCACCCGGTGCTGGTGCCGGCGGTCCGGGAGACCATCGAGGCTGCCGGCTCGGACGCCGTCGCCCTCGGCTCGCTGCGCCGCGACGAGGGCGGCCAGGCCCGCTTCGTGCTCTCACTGGCCGAGGCGCACGTGCACGGCGCCGCCGTCGACTGGGCCGGCCTTGCCGGCGGCCGGGCGCCGCGGCGGGTGGACCTGCCCACCTACGCCTTCCAGCACCAGCGGTTCTGGCTCCAGCCGCCGACCTCCGCCGAGCGGTCCGCCGAGGCGTTGCTGGACTCCTGGCGGTACCGGGAGGAGTGGAAGCCGGTCACGGCGACCGGGACGGCGCGGGGCCGGTGGCTGCTCGTGGTACCACAGGCCGGTGCCGGGGCCGAGGTGGCCCGGGCGCTGACCGGCGCCGAGCCGGTCGAGCTGGTCGCCGGGCCCGGCACCGAGCGCCGCGCCCTCGCCGAACGGCTGGCCGCCGCCGGCGAGTTCACCGGCGTGCTGGCCGTCCTGCCGGACCTGTGGAGCTCGACGGTGCTGGTCCAGGCGCTCGGGGACGCCGGGGTCGGCGCGCCGCTCTGGTTCGTCACCCGCGGCGCGGTGGCCGCGGTCGCCGGCGACCGGGTGCGCCCAGAGCCGGCCCAACTCTGGGGCCTCGGGCGGGTGGTGGCACTGGAGTACCCGGACCGCTGGGGCGGACTGGTCGACCTGCCCGAGTCGCTGGACGAGGCCGCGGCAGCCCTGCTGTCGGGCGTGCTGGCCGGCGCCGGCCCCGAGGACCAACTGGCCGTCCGCGCCGCCGGCTTGTTCGGCCGCCGACTGGTCCGGGCCGATCTGCGCGAGCCGGCCCGCCCGTGGAGCCCGCGCGGCACGGTGCTGATCACCGGCGGCACCGGCGCGATCGGCGGCCACGTGGCCCGCTGGGTGGCCCGCAACGGGGCCGCGCACGTGGTGCTCACCAGCCGCCACGGCAAGGACGCGCCCGGCGCGGACCAGCTGCTCGCCGAGCTGAACGAGCTGGGCGCCACCGTCACCATCGCCGCCGGCGACATCGCCGACCGCGACTTCCTGGCCGAGACCCTGCGCGAGGCCGGCCCGCTCAGCGCCGTCTTCCACACGGCCGGCGTCAGCCAGTATGGCGACCTGGCCGGCCTGACCGAGGCCGACTTCGCCGACGCCTCGGCGGGCAAGGTGCTCGGCGCCCGGCACCTGGACGAGCTGCTGGCCGAGGCCGAGCTGGACGCCTTCGTGCTCTTCTCCTCCGGCGCCGCCGTCTGGGGCAGCGCCGGCCAGGCCCCGTACGCCGCCGCCAACGCCTACCTGGACGGACTGGCACAGCACCGCCGCTCCCGTGGCCTGCCCGCCACCTCGGTCTCCTGGGGCGGCTGGGCCGGTGCCGGGATGCTCGCGGGTGACGCCGGGCGCGAGCTGAGCCGGCGCGGCGTCGGGGCGATGGCCCCCGAGCTGGCGCTGACAGCCCTTCAGCAGGCGCTGGACCACGGCGAGACGCTGCTGACGGTGACCAACATGGACTGGACGCGGTTCGCCCCCGCGTTCACTCTGGCCCGCCGCAGCCCGCTGATCGAGGACATCCCCGAGGTGGCCGCGCTGCTACGCGAGGAGCAGCCGGACATGGACCCGCGCGCCGCCGCCCTGCGGCAGCGGCTGGCCGGGGCCGGCGAGGCCGACCGGTTGGAGGCCCTGCTGGCGATCGTCTGCACCGAGGCGGCCGTGGTGCTGGGCCACACCGACGGCGGGTCGATCAACGCCCGCAAGCCGTTCCGCGACCTGGGCTTCGACTCCCTGCTGGCCGTGGAGTTCAAGAACCGGCTGGTCCGGGCCACCGGGCTGAGCCTGCCGGGCGCGATCGTCTTCGACTACCCCACGCCCACCCAGCTGGCCCGCCAGCTCGTGCTCCGGCTCTGGGGCGAGGCCGACGCGGCGGCACCAGTCGCGGCGGCGGCCGGCAGCGACGAGCCGATCGCCATCGTCGGCATGGCCTGCCGCTACCCGGGCGGGGTGAACTCCCCGGAGGAGCTGTGGGACCTGGTCGCCTCGGGCACCGACGCGATCTCCGCGTTCCCCGCCGACCGCGGCTGGGACGCCGAGGGGACCGGCGGTTTCGTCCACGACGCCGGCGAGTTCGACCCGCTGTTCTTCGACATCTCGCCGCGCGAGGCCCTCACCATGGACCCGCAGCAACGGATGGTCCTGGAGGCCTCCTGGGAGGCGCTGGAGCGGGCCGGAATCGATCCGGCCGGCCTCACCGGCAGCCGGACCGCGGTGGTGGTCGGCGCCGCCTCGCTGGACTACGCGGGCCTGCTCTCCGACTCGGCGCACGGCGCCGAGGGGTTCGGCATGACCGGCAACGCCAGCAGCATCATCTCCGGCCGGGTCTCCTACACGCTCGGTCTGGAGGGCCCGGCGCTCACCATCGACACCGGGTGCTCCTCCTCGCTGGTGGCGCTGCACCAGGCCACCGCCGCGCTGCGGGGCGGCGAGGTCGACCTGGCGCTGGCCGGCGGTGTCGCGCTGATGGCCAGCCCGGTCGCCTTCCTGGAGTTCTCCCGGCAGAACGGCCTGGCCGCCGACGGGCGGGTCAAGGCCTTCGCGCAGGCCGCCGACGGCACCAACTGGGGTGAGGGCGTCGGCATGCTGGCGCTGGAGCGCCTCAGCGACGCCGAGCGCAACGGGCACCGGGTGCTCGCGGTGATCCGGGGCTCCGCCGTCAACCAGGACGGCGCCTCCAACGGCCTCACCGCACCCAACGGGCCCTCGCAGCAGCGGGTGATCCGCCAGGCCCTGGCCAACGCCCGCCTGACGGCCGCTGAGGTGGACGCCGTCGAGGCCCATGGCACCGGCACCACCCTCGGCGACCCGATCGAGGCCCAGGCCCTGCTCGCCACCTACGGCCAGGACCGCGAACAGCCCCTGCTGCTGGGGTCGTTGAAGTCCAACATCGGCCACACCCAGGCCGCCGCCGGTGCGGCCGGGATCATCAAGATGGTCATGGCCATGCGCCACGGCATGCTGCCGCCGACCCTGCACGTCGATGCGCCGTCCTCGCACGTGGACTGGTCGGC
>NZ_JBIWPN010000110.1:0-9042 GCF_044768305.1 Kitasatospora sp. NPDC101155
GCTACCTCACGCCACTCGAGATTCGGCGGCGGCACCGGCAAGGTCACACCCTCGCGGCGTAGACAGAGAGTGTCCAACCGCAGGGTGGAACTTCAGTCCTTCGTGGGCTTCGGTTCCACAGCCGCTCTCGGGCCGGGTGACTCGTCTCATCGGGGTCGGCCCCGCGGCCGTCGCCCTGCGCGGGCTATCGGTCCGCTCCCCAGGCGGCCGGGCCGGACGACCGGCCACGGACGGCAGCACCCTCCGGGCGAAGCCCCTTGCACCTGAGTCCGGACAAACCTGTCACCGCCGGAGCAAGCGGTGCAGATCCTGCTGTTTCGCGCAGTCTGCGAACATGGCATTTTCGCTCAAACCCGTGAGCAGATCGAGGACAGCGGCAAGCGGCTGATATTCCGTGCGGATGGCCGGGTGCTCACCACAGGCCTTCAAGTGCTCCCAAAGCGAGTGGAAGTAGTCCTCGAGCTCCAGACGCGCGTCGAACTGCGCGCTGAGCCGTTCGGGATCGAGGCGACGCAGGGCGTCGCGGTCGAGCTGAGTCACCGAGGTGATGATGCCGTTGAGGACTTCACGGCTCTCGGTGCTTGAGCTGGGCATGGTTCTCCTGGTGATGTGCGCAGTGGATGATTGAGGCTCGACGCTCGATGTGCCCTCCGGCCTGGTCGGATCGCGGGCGCCCGCACGCCGGTGGACGCAACCGGTGGCGGGTGGTGTTCGGGAACACCGCGTCGTGCCCGGAGCACGGCTTGCCGGCCGGGCATCGGCGACTGCGGCGCGTGGCCGGCGACCGCCCCTGAAAGGTCACCACGCGGCAGTGCTCCGACCGGACAGCGGGACGGCGGCCCACACCGAGCAGCTGCCGTCCGTGCTCAGCCGAATCCCCCACTCCTGCGAGTAGCCCGCAACGAGCGCCAGGCCCCTGCCGTGGTCCTCGTCCGGCGTGGCGCGGTGCAGCCGCGGCACCGTGGAAGTCTTTCCCTGATCACGGACCTCGAGCAGGAGCCGGTCCGCGGTCCGGCGCAACCAGCCGGTGATGTGTGCACTGTTGGAGTGCTCGAGGGCATTGGTGACCAGTTCGGAGATCACGAGCAAGGCCGCGTCCCGGGCATGGTCGGCCCGAACGTCCTCGGCGTCCAGCCACAGCCCTGTCAGCCGCCGGGAGATCGGTACCGCGAGACCGAGAGATGGCAGCCTGAAGGACAGCGGACGGCCCCTGACCCAGTGGCTCAGGACATCCTCGGCGAGAGTTCCCGTCGGCCGTCCCTTGGTCTCTGCGGTGGTCAGTGGAATCTCCTCCTCGGTGAACGGCGGGGTCGCTTCCCGGCTCACGAGCCGAAAGCGGCTGCCGGTACGAATGCTCGCGGCTTCGCGGCTCAGGCCGCGCCCGGTGCGTGAGGACCATTCCCTCCGGCGAGCAGGCGGCTCCCTGTTCGCTCGACGCTGGTTCGTGCGTTCTCCACGGCTCGTGGCCGTTTCGCCGGGGAAGGCTCCTCGGTCCGTCCAGGGCTCTTCTCCCACCGGAGGATTGGAGCAGCTGGCCGAACGGGCGCCGGACTGGTCGAAGTAAATCAGAAATAGATTATCCGCGGGAAGTGATTCGCTCCACCTAAAGGGGGCGTGTTTATGTAATGCAGGCGCCTAGTGTGACGGTAAGAAGAGTTGTGCGCGCCGCCGGGGATCTGGCGGAATGAACTTGGCTTGTTCCGTTCACTCAAGTCCGGTCTTCGTGCCGAATGGCGGATGGCCAGGGTCATTGATCTTGGTCTTCGATGGGGCTATTTGGGCGATAGGTCTTGCAGGTGCCCGAGGGTGGCCGGCGACTCGCTCATGGAATTCCGCACCGACCTGGCCGAAATCAGCCGTTCCGCTCGTGCGCGTTATGGCCGGGACGGCGCCAGGCCCGCCGACCGCCTTCCGGACCGGTCCCTCTCAGGCGGCTGGCCGACGAGGAGGAACCGGGGGGCCGTGCGGCCAGACGTTGCGTCGAAACCGGCGGCATCGCCGACGAGCAGGCCGCCGCCGATGGCACCGGGACCGGCCGATTCACCCGCATGGCCGAGCGTGCCGGAAATGCAAGCGCCTGTGCGACTGGACCGGAAACCCCTCCCGCCAGGCAATTTTCATATTCTGGATTGCTCGCTCGGAAAATTGGACAGCCTATCCGAAGGGGACTGCCGAATGATCACGGAATGCCGCCCGCGGGAGCCGGTCGGGATCCGTGGCAGCGATCAGGAGACTGACACAGCCCAGATCGGATCGCAGACCCTTCTCGCCACGAGTGGCTTCCGCAATACTCACGCTGACGTGAACGGCCGAGTCCTTGATCTTCTCGGAATCCGGGGCCTCAAGCTCGGACGGCACCGGAGTGGCAGCTCTCGTAAGAGGCTCGCAAACGGGTGAAGCCAATCCTTCCGTGATGCGCCGCCCGAAGCTCCGTGGGTCGCCTCCGAGTAGACCGTCCCGGTGATCCAGGCGTGCATCGCGCTTGTGACGTGCCGGCGGATCGCCGCATGCCGGACCTCTTGTCATCCCTCCCGCGCGCAAATGAATTGGCGCAGTGATGCCTCCATCTCCTGTGGGCACCTTGTCCAGGAAGAAAGGTGGAGGTATGTGTCCGAAGGTGTTGTTTCGTTGGCGCGCCACCAGAGACTTGCGATTATGCGAAGATAGCACCAAGATTCTCGGTCCCCGCGTACGCCCGATCTGCTCTGTGCCGGTTCGATCACGTTTTGACAGGTCTTTCGGCAAGGCCAAACGTTGACGGTAAACGCACTGACTTCCAGACAAACGCAGGCGGCCTACCACCCGTGGCACACCCGGGGCGGCGCCCGCGACGGGCCTGCAATCGGCGATGACCACGGCGGACTCCCGGGAAGTCTCCGGCCTCCGGTCCGGTCGCGGGGACGCCCGCGCAGGTCCCCGCGCCCGGTCGGCCCTTGGCGCCGGGGGGCAACTGGCGGACCACCGGAAAGGCGGACATGACGAGAGGTCCCACGGTGGCGTCTCGCAGACCCCGGTCGCGCTGTGGCGACCACGCCGGCCTTCCCCGCATCAGGTCGGCCGTCCCGCCGTGGAGCAGGATCAGACGCCGCGACGGCCTCCAGGGGCACGCCGCGGAGCTCGGTGTCGTGGCCGCGCGCCTGGTCGGCGCTTCCTCGACCGGTACCCTCCTGGTGGGTGGCTTCGGTGGTGCCCTGCCGACGGGGTCCGGCGAAGGCGGTGCGGGCCGCCGGCAGATCCTCGCCGGCCCGGGCACGGGCTTGTTCCCGCTCAAGTCGGCGAGCGGCAAGCCGGCGACGAAGGACGGTTCCTTCCGACTCGTCGCCCTCTCTCGCCATCCGGTCCGAGAGTCCGCTCGGGGCGGCTGTTGGCGTACTCCGTCGGTGGCCGGGCGCGGGCCGCGCCGTGAGCGGGTCTCTTGGGGGTGGCGCGTCTCCCTGGTGACCGGATAGCTCCCACTGCTCCCGAAGCCGACGGCAGGCGGCAGCGGCGGCGGCGGGACCGCAGGATCGGCAGGTTTCCGGGTCCTCGGCGTCGCGGACGACCAGGGGCCCGCGGCAGAGTGCGCACTCGGGGCTTCGGACCGGCCTGGTCCCTGTGACCGTCTCGCTCGCCCTGTCGACGACCCTGATCAGCCAGGGAAGCGGGGAGACCACCGAAGACCACGGCACAGCGCCGACCGGCTCCCTGCGTCGCGCGAACTCGCACGCCGACTCGAGAGCGTTGAGGATCACGGCGCCATGGACCTCAGGGGATGTGCTGTAGTCGGCGAATGTTGCGACAATGTGCTGAACGAGGAGGTCGAGCTGTCGCTCGGTCAGCCGGTCAGCGAGTTGCCTCGGCAGGCGCCCGAGAGCCGATGACGCGGCTTGCCGTCCCCATCGCCTCTGCTCGTTGGTCATCGACTGGATCATCTTCTGGTCGGCTCGCCAGCTGCCGTGCCCTGCCGGGCTTGCTCCGCCCCCCGCGGCTCCCGCAGCGCGTCCTCGCGCGCGGGGGCGCGCGGTTTCCGGTTCGCGGGACGAACAACCACCCACGACGGCCGACATGTTCAGCACGTCATGTTGGGGGGATCGTGTTTCTGCCACCGGATCGGGGGGGCCCAGTGTCACCGGACCGGGGGAGCCGGCTGTCACCGAACCGGGGGCCTCCCGCCACACGCCGAGCGAGGCGCCGCGATGGGAGTCCGGTCCGGAGTCGAAGACCTCGACACCGCCGCCTGCGGGCCTGTCCGCGGACCGCAGCGCGGGAACGGGCCCGTTCGGGAGAGACCCGCTCTGCCCGCTCGGTACGCGGACGGGCGTGGGGTGGACGACGTATCTGTATCCCCTCTTCTCACCCGGTCTTCTGCTCACCCAGCCCTGGACCAGGAGTTCGGCCACCGCTTCGCGGGCCGTGTCCTCCTTTATCTTGCACTCACGCGCGATTCGCGCGACGGGAGTCGACTCGGTGAACCGCTGCCGCAGGGAGAGCAACGCATAAACCTTGAACCGAGTACCGGCCAGATGCGCCCGGGCATATGAGCCGACGCACACGGCAAGCTCATCGTCGGCCAGTGGGCGAACACACCGGTTCATGGTTCGGGTGGCGGGATTTCGAGACGTGCGAACCAGATTCTTGGCCTTTGCCTTGGCGATTAGGCGGTTCACACCGCCCCGGGACAGTCCCAGCTGTCTCCCGATCGTCTCGTCAGCCGCGAAGCACAATCCTGACTTCCAGCCGTAGTCCTGCACCAGCGTCACGACCCGGATAAGGTCACCGGTCAAGTCCCTGTCACTGAGCCACGCCGCCGGGAACCGGGTAGCGGGCAGGCGAACTTGCTCGGCCGCACGCGCCTGCCCGTGAGCAGGTCCGGGACCCCCAGCCGGTTCCGTGTGCAGAGCGCCCGAGTACCGCGGACTCACGGAGCACCGCCGAAAGCCCGACGCTCGCTCATTTCCCTGGCCGGCCAGGTCGAGCGCCCATCGACACCCGGATTGGTCGAGGAGCGATGCACCGACCGTCCCAAAGTCGTCAAGGCGACTTTTTTCGCCGTCGGCTCCATTTGAGCGGTGATCACTCGTGCTTGAGAGCCTGCTTGGGGAGGTCCTTGGAGGTTTCGCTCATTGAGGACTCCGTGCCCTCCTCCTGGACGGATGGAGCGATGACTCGGGACACGGGCAGGGGCTAGCTGGCAGAATTTGATTCGGTGATGCAAAATGGCAGTGCCTACTTACGGACGTGTGAGGAGGCAACAGCCCGTCAGGACACAGGTTCTCGCAGGATCCCAGGTGTGCAGATGGGCCGAGGCAGCGGTGGATTCCGTCGTCGACTCGGGCATGCGCTCAGTGACGGCGGAAGCAAAGCGTTCAGACGCCGAGGCATGTGCTTGGCGCGAGGACGGTGAAGGTCCGGTGGTGCGGACCGAGCCGTCTCGTTGCTGCTAGGTCATGTCAAGACCTCCCCGTAGGGGAGCAGGGTGGTTGAAGAAGGCCGAACGAACAATGAGAAACGACCATGAGTGGTCGCTTCTGCCAGGCGCGGTTTCGCGTCCAGATGCCTGAGGGGTGATCTGGAACAGCGATGTCGCGCCGACTGCCCCTGGAGCCGTCCGGACCTGCCAGAGTCCGGGCGGCTGATCCATGACTGGGCCATGGCTTGACCAAGAGTACCCGGTTCATAACAGAGTGTGAATGCTTCTCGTGTACGACTCATCTCCGGGATCCACGGCAACTGCTTGAGGGAAAGTTCGTTCGAGTCGGCCGACGGGCGGCTTGAACGCTCCCGTTCCCGTCGCCGGGGAAGGTTTCGGGCGGGACGGTCGAAACCCGCGATCAGCCGAGGATTCCGCGGTCGCGGTGGGACGCCGCCACCAGTCATCCACGGGCCGGCACGGAGGCTGCCAGTTGATCACCAAGTGGGGTGCGACTGCGTCGATCGCCACCACGACTCATGTCGACGGCCATGGTGTGGCATCAAACGGTTCTGTCATTGGTCACCCAAATGAGACACACAACTGACATGCCGCTTAGATAACCTGAACTTCCGTCAATCGGCTGACTGAACGGCAAAGGTCGCAACGGGTGCGTCCGTCCGAAGCCTGGCCACCCGCGGCTCCGCGCGCCGGCGCGCCATGTTGGGGAGAATGGCAGAGTATCTGGCACCCTTCGCGGCCACCGTGCTTGGACATTGGGGAAGCCGAGCGAGCGGAGAAGGTGACGCTCGCTTCGACCGCTCCCCTCCAGGGACGGTCGCAGGACTGCTGCACGCCCGGGCGAGGAGCTCGGTGACCCGTGTAAAAGCTCTGAGCGCGGGAAGCGTGAGCATATTTCCGGACACCCGGATGCCGTACATTTCTCGGTGATTAGCCCATCGTTGTCGGGGCATGAGTGCAACAGCCAGGCCGCCTGTTCCATTGCTGCTGGAGCGCGACAGGATCTGTAGTGCCGGTGATAACTGGCTATTCGTTCCAGGCCGGAGGAACGCCATGGGTGATCTGGAAAGTGGTTATCTCGTAAGGAATGGCGAACGGGTGGCGCTGACGCATTGCTCACTCCAGCTGGCCGAACTCTTCCGCATCCTGCGTCGGCTTGAGTTTGAATTCTCGATGCGGCTGTATCGATCAGAGAAAGACTGATTGAGACCGCCAGCCTAGATCAACAATGACGCGAACAGGAGGACTTCTTTGCGCGAGTCAATGAACACCGCTTTCAACTCGTACTACGCAGCTGGATTCATCCCCGATGGCGGAGTGATACACAACCACGCCCTCTGGCCACCCGCAGGGCAGCTGGCCGCCGACCTGCCCTATCCGGTCGTCAATGACTGGGCTGATCCAGGCCTGCAGTCGTACCCTTCGCATCCGGAAGCGCTCGAAGAGGAAGCCGGCCTGCAGGCCATGGGTTTCCGCCCCAAGTTAGTCGCTAACCACCGGGAGCGTCACGCACGCCCGGCGCGCCGCCGGTCCGACATCATGGGATCCGTCATCGGATTCCTGACTGCAACGATCGTCACTGTGGTGTGCGTCCTCGGATGGGTAATCTCCTATCACCCTCTGCAGGACGTGGCCCTTTCCCGGCTGCCGAGGGGCCTGTCCCAGTACTGGCCGGTCGTCGTCTACGGGCCGTGGATAGCCGCTTCCCTCTCCGTTCTGCGGGCAGCTCTGGGAGGACGAGAGGTGGCGAATTCCTGGACGGTCATCCTGGCGTTCGCAGGTATCGCCAGTCTCCTGTGTATCGCCGACACGCCCAGCACAATGTCTGAGGCCGTGGTCGCGGGCCTTCCGCCGGTGACAGCTGTGGTGTCCTTGCAGCAGATGGTGCGCCAGCTGCTCGTAGCCCGACAAACGCGCCAGGAGGATCCTCGGCAGAAACCCTCACACCGGGCATCTCGCTAGCGCGTCAGTATTCGATGGAAGAAGCTAAACAGCCCTCACCGTCCTACACAGTGGGATTGGGCGGTGGCTTGACCACCAGCGCATCGAGGGACTGTTGGGCGCGGCCCAGGTTGTCCTTACCTGCGCGGCGTAGACCCGCCTTGGCGTACTTCTCGACCATGGTGGTGGACTTCCAATCGTCGGTGATGACCATGATCTCGGCTGGGCTGTAGCCTTGGGCCGCGAGGTCGGCCGGGACGCCGGCGCGCAGACCGTGGCTGGTGGCCTCCTTCGCGTCGAAGGCGGGGGTTCGCGCGACCATCCGCTTGAAGGCGCGGTTCACCGCGTGGCCGGTCATGCCGGTTCCGGAGCCGGGGACAGGCATGAGTCGGCCCCATCGGGTGATGCCGCGCAGCAGTGGCAACTGCGATTCCGCCTGGCCGAGTTCGGCGAGCAGTGAGATGTAGGTGCGGACGATGGAGATCGCCACCGGGTCGCGGACGACGTACTCCCGGCCGGTGGACCAGTGGTCGTTCTTGCTGGTGCGCTTGCCGACCAGCATCTGCTCGGTTCCATCCTCCAGGCGCTCGAAACACGATCGAGTCGATCCGGTAGGCCGCCTGTTCGGAGCGGCGGGCCCGGGTGCGGTAGCCGAGGTGCAGGATCGTCAGGTCGCGCCAGCGGGCGAGCGGGATGTCGGCGGTCGTGCCCTGCTGAAGGTGGGCGATGCGCGCGGCGTCGACGGGCGGGCTCGACTTCGGGGTGCGGCGGGCGCGGGTGCGCTCGCCGGCCTGCTTGCAGATCAGTTCGGCTGTCGCCTTCTTCGGGGGCCAGTTCTCGTACCCCGCAAGGGCATTGGCGTCCCGGATCGCGGCCATCGCCAGCCGAGGGGAGCTCGCCGGCGCACCTGTGCGGTCGCGTCCGCCGCGGCGCCGCAGGTGCGAGACATAGGAGACCAGGTTCGCCTCGCTGGTGCGCGGCCCCGGGTGGCGGCCGTTGTCGGCACACCAGCGGGCGAAGTAGCGCCACTGTTCGGCGTAGGTCTGGCTGGTGCGTGCCGGCCGGGCGGAGGCGAGGTCGTCGGCCGCGTCCTCGGTCCAGTTAGAGGACGCAACACATAGATTGATACATAGATGACGCCCGCGACGCCCTTCTCATCTGTGACACGTCTATTTGGGTTATTTGTGTTCGGGTCGATGGGCTGCAAGGGTGTGCACCATGAAGATCGCGATCACCGTGGAGAACCCGACCCCCGAGGCGCTCGAGAAGCTGCTCGCCTTCGCCGCCATGCCGGCCGCCGCCGTGACCGCGGCGCCCGACGACCGCTGGACACCGGAGCGAGCCCGCTCGTACTACGACCGCCTTCCGCCCCGCGCCCAGCAGATCCTGCTCCAGGTCGTCGAAGGCGAAGGCGAGTGCGCCGCAGACGAGTTGAAGGCAAATGGCCGAAACCTGCGGGGCTCCACCGGTGCCTTCCGGCGCGTGCTGTCCGAGGGCAAGCGCACCGGCCTCTGGCCGGACGCACTGCCCGTACCGCTGGTCTCCCACATCGTCGGCGGACAGCTCAAGAAGCTCGAAATGCCGGGACGCGACACAGTGAAGTTCCACCCTGCGGTTGGACACTCTCTGTCTACGCCGCGAGGGTGTGACCTTGCCGGTGCCGCCGCCGAATCTCGAGTGGCGTGAGGTAG
>NZ_JBIWPN010000111.1:0-8354 GCF_044768305.1 Kitasatospora sp. NPDC101155
CGGCGGTGTGCTGGCGTTCGGCTGCGTCGAGTGCGGCCGTGGCCAGGGCTTCGGCGCCGCGGACCTTGCGGTTGCGAAGCCAGGTTTCCAGCCTCAACGCCCTGGTTGGGGCGTGCCTCGCCGCCGGAACCACCTCCCTGACGAAGTCCCGCATCCGCCCGGAGAGCATCGTGTCCGCCGCACTCACCGACGCCTACCGAACCCTCGACGCACCCTCGGCCCGCCTCTACGAGGTCGCTGGCGCGATGCCGAGCGCCGACACGAGGATCGACCCAGCGATGACCGGAGCAGCTGCCAGCCTCGACCCGACGGCCGTCCAGCTCGCCCTTGAACAGCTCAGCAAGGCGCGTCTGGTGTCCGCCAACGTCCCAGGGGCAGTGGGGCTTCGTCTCGTCCGGTGCGCGCGCTCACGCCGCTGACCTCGCCGCCGGGGATAAGACCGAGACCGTCCGGCGGGGACTGGACTGGCTGCTCGCCGAAACCATCACGGCGTCCCGCCTCACCGAGCCATATCGCGAGCCGCTCGCCCTGCCGCTGGCCTACCCGCCGCCCCACCACCTCGGGATCGCCACCGTCGACCAAGCGCTCGACTTCCTCGCCGTCCGAGGCCCCCACCTCGGCGCCGCGCTGGACGCCGCCGAAAAGCACCACCCGGCGGTCGTGCCCACCCTCGTCTTCGCCGCCTGGCCCTGGTACCGGCGCACCCGGCACTATTCGGAATGGCTCCACCACCACACCCGGGCGATCGACATCCTCAGCAACCCGAGCACCGACGTGGAGCGCCGCCTGTACCGTGAGTTGCACGGCTCCCGGGCCGTCGCTCTCCGAGAAACCGGCCACATCTACGACGCGATCGCAGACTGCAACCTGGCCCTGGCCATGGCCCGAGGGACCGACGATCGGCCGGGAACGGCCCAGCACTTCTACGACCTGGGCGCGACCTACCGCCTGGCCGGCGCCCACGGCTACCTCACCCGGGCGCAGCGGCTGTGGATCTCGCTCGACCGCCGCCGGGGCGCGGCCCTCGCCCACATGGAACTGGCACTCACCGACGCCGACCTCGGCGAGGACAGTGCCGCCCTCCTCGACCGGCTGTCGATCGCCGAGCGGGACCTCGCAGCGACAGGCGACTACCTCAACTCGGCGAAGGCCCTGGCGTGGAGGGGCAGGGCCCTCGCCTGCGACGGCCGGCTCGTGGAAGCCCGGCCGACCCTCGCCGACGCTCTGGACGCCTTCCGCGCACAGGACTCCCGGATCTGGGAGGCCTGCGTCCTGTCCTGGCTAGCCGACATCGACGCGGCGTGCGGACGCACCGGGGACGCAATCGCGCTCCTCCGGCACTCTGCCGCCCTCTACGAGCACCACAGCCCCCAAGACCACGCCCGGGTCACCGAGGCCCTGCGTGCGCTCCACTCCCGCTAACCGTCCATCAGGAGGACAGCACGATGACTCTGCTCGGCATGCCGACCGTCCCCCCGCAGCTCACCCGCGACATGGGCAACGGCCTGACCTTCACCTCCGGCCACCACTTCGCCCTGGCCCCGGCGCTTGAGGTCGACCTGTTCCTGGAGCGGCTGTTCGGCCCGCTGTCGGTCATCGCTCAGATCACCAAGCGCTGCAACTTCGACTGCAACATGTGCTCCGAGACGAAGATGCTGCCGGACCCGACCCTCCAGGAGCTGGAGCGGATGCGGGACAACCTCGCGGGCGTCCCGAGGATCTTCCTCTCCGGCGGCGAGCCGCTGCTGCGCCGGGACTTCGGCGACATCGTCGACATGTTCGCCGACGCCGGCCACGTCCTGGCCGTGCCGACGAACGCGACCAAGGGCCTCCAGCACGCCAAGCGGATGGCCGGGAAGGTAGCGTTCGCGAACATTGGCCTGGAAGGGCCGAGGGCGACGACCAACCGGGTGCGCGGCGACTACGACGAGGTGATGCGCGGCGTCCGGGCTCCCCAGGAGGCCGGCATCCCGCTGTCCCTGTCCACTGTGGTCTTCCGCTCGACCCTGGACACCTTGCAGTTCACGTGCCAGATCGGCAACGTCCTCGACGTCGGCAAGGTCAAGTTCATCCTGCCCCTGAGGAAGGGTAACGCGCTCGACCTGGACGAGAACGAGTTCATCTCCGAGGACGAAGCCGCCCGTGCCTTCGACCGGCTCCTCGACCTCCGCTCCGTCCACGACTGGCGTCCAGCCCTGCGGATGACGACGTGGACGCCGGAGAACGAGGGCCACATGATCGTGGTCGAGCCGAACGGCCTGACCAACGCCTGGCCCGTCTACGACGCCCCGGACCTCTTCGAACCGCTCGGCAACCTCCTGGACGAGCCCGTCAGCGAGATCTGGAAGCGGTACCGCTTCAAGCGCAACCACGTCATGAAGTACCTCGGGCGCTCCATCCGTACGGCGAGCCGGGAGGTGAAGGCGGGTGCGTGAGTACAGCAACCTCGCATGGCCTGGCACCCCGTACGGGGCCAGCCGGCGACCGTTCCCCCGGCAGAGGCAGCTGCTGACCGGCTTCGCCGTGCAGTGGGCGGACGACGGCGAGAACGCCGTCCCGCTCGCCGCCGCCGCGGTGTTCATGGCCGTCCACCGCACCGCCATAACCGTCCTGGCCCGGTCAACTCGCAGGTCATCCACGCGATGGAGGTAGCCTGCCGGGCCTGGATGCCAACCGCCTACGACGCCGTGGTCTACTGCCGGGACCACTACAACCAGCGGTCCGGCGGCGACCGTTACCGAGGGAAGGTCCTCGACCTCCGGGACAAGCTCGACCAGACCCTCTACGAGGTGTGCGCCGACTCGGGCGTCAAGCTCATCGAGCTGCCGACCGAGCTGGACACCCCCTCTCGTGTCCGGTGGATCGCCGAGCGCGTTACCGAATTGGGCCTCCTCCTGTCCTGATCCGTCTCCCGGGGCCCCGAAAGGAGCCTCCGATGACCGACCAGGTGACCGTCCTCGACGCGATGGTGATCCTCGAACGCGAGGACGGCCGAATCCTCCTCATCGAGCGAGCGAACACCGGCTACGCAGACGGCCTGCTCAACCTCCCCTCCGGCAAGGTCGAGCGGGGCGAGAGCGTCAAGGAAGCCGCCGTCCGCGAGGCCTTCGAAGAAGTAGGCGTCAAGATCGACGCGGTAGACCTGCGCCCCGTCCACGTCGTCCACCACCGCAATCCCGAGGGCAACGCCCGCGTCGGCTGGTTCTTCGCCACCACCCGTTGGGAGGGCAAGCCCTACAACGCCGAGCCGGCCAAGTGCGCAGGCCTCACCTGGGCCGACCCGGACCACCTGCCCGACAACACCGTCCCCTACAACGCCCACGGCATCGCGCAGTACCGCCGGGGCATCTCACTCTCGCTCCACGGCTGGTCGTAGCCGGCCCGCCGCCTGATCCGGTCCTGGAGACCCTGTGAACTCCGCCGTCGCCCCCTCCCTCGTTTCGCTGTACGACCAGATCGGGGCGAGCAGCGCCCACAGCATCGCCCGCACCACGGCGAGCGGTACGGCCGGGATCCCCAGGATCCCGGACATCAGCGCGGCCGGGTCCAGGCCGTGCTCGGTGACCGACACCACCGCAGCCGGCCGCAGCGGTTTCAGGACCTGCTCGGCGAACGAACGGGCCGCCGACTCGTCCCGGTAATCGAAACTGAAGAGCTCGTCGACGTCGTCCCGTAGAATCCCCGGTCTCAACGATCCGGGCTGCTGGACGAATACGATCTCAGAACTCAGTGACTGGGCGACGCGCGCGATGTTTCCGGACCCGCCGACAACGACGAGACTCACGGTTCCCCGCCCCCGAATGGCTGTCGCATATGAGTGATCAAGTCCTGGCCACTATCACCACGGCGGCCGACGCATGTCAATCCGCTACTTCCGGTTCCACTCGCTCTCCAGGGGGTTACCGGGCGCCATGTTGGATTTCTCCACTATGCGGCGTTCGTATCAGACTGGGACGTCAGGTCAGCCAGTGTCCGATTCCGCTCCGTTCGCCCGGGGGTCCGATCGACGTAACCTACTCTCCTCGAGTGTCGCCTGAACTGCTAACTTCCATTCCGGCAACGAGTCGTGATCTTCACTCAAGAGCAGATCGAGTCCGATATACGTTGATCGCTGTTCGCATGGTTGATACCGTGCAGTCACGTGCTGCCGGTCGGGGCGACCCGCCGAGCGCACCGAGTCGGGCAATCTGAACGCACCTGATCCTCCGATAGGAGTTGCCGGGCAGCGGCCCGGTGGAATCCAACGGGGGGATTTTTTCATGACTGGCAAAGTCATTGGCATGCTGCGCTCCGATCTAGCTTCAGGGAAGTTCTCGGAACTGCGGTCCCGATACCGGGACAAGACGGTTCTGGAGAAATTCTCCAGCGGTCGCAGTAAGGTCTTCGAGGGAATCTCGGAGGCTGCGGAGAACTGGCCAGCCATTGTTCTCGGAACAGGCCGGGAGACGCACTTCTCCGTCATCGCCGAGGCCGGTGGATATGTCGTCGACGTGCAACGTTCGGTGTCTCCAGACGACCGACCGGCACGGCAGATCCACACCCTGCACGTAGTCGACGGTCTGATCGAGCACCATGTCGTCCATCCCGCCCGCCCCAGGGAGCCGACTGCCCTCCCGGACGGTGCCGTCCGGTCTATACTCGCCGGCCCGATAAGCGAGTTCCAGCATGACGGACTGTCCGGTGCGTCACTGTTCCAGGCGTGGCTGGCCAACGGCGAGCCCGTCGTGGTCAAGTACGTCCGGCCGGCTCAGGACTGGATGGCAAGGGCGACCCACGACCCCGGACGCGAGGCGATCCTCTTCGACGAAGGGGTGCTGGCCACACTTCCACCACCGCTCTCCAGCCCCGCGACAGAGCAGGTGCCGGACGGCTGGCTCGTCGTGATGCGGGACGTCGGCGAACACTCCAGCCGATTCCGGTTGGCTGATCCGGAAACGGTCGGCGAGACGGCGCTCGCCGCCGTCCATGCCCTGCACACCAAGTTCACCGGTGTCCGCGCGAGCAAGGCGCTCTGCTCCGTGACGGATCGGCTGCGGCTCTTCTCCCCGCTGCGTTCGCTCCTGGAGCTCAGGGGCAGTGACACCCTCCCGAAGACGCTCACTCGCAGCTGGGAGACCTTCGCGGAGCTCGCCGACCCCTCCGTTTCGGCCGCCGTGCCGGAACTCGCCCTCGATCCCACCGGACTCCTCCAGGCACTCGACCGAGCCGTGCCGAGCACGCTCTTGCATGGTGACTACCGCCCGGCCAACGTCGGCCTGGGCGAGCACGAAGTCGTCGCACTCGACTGGGGCCTGGCCTGCCACGGCCCAGCCGTACTCGACTTCGTCTGGTACCTGTCGACCGCGGCCCGGGACGGCGACGCCGAGCGGGAACGGCTGGAAACCGTGTGGGCGCAACTCACCGGAGACAGCCCGTCCAGCCAGGCCATGGACCTCGCCGTCATCTTCCACGCCGTCATGGGCGAGGTCGCCTTCCTGGTGGCCGAGGCCCACCACCAGCCCCCCCGGATTCCCCAGGCCGTCGGACGAGACCGCGGCTTGGTGGCTGCGCCGGCTCCACCACGCCTTCGAGCGCGTGGGAGATCTGAGTCGGCCTCACTGAACGGACAGGCGTACGTCGTCTGCAATACGAGGAACGGATCCCATGAAGATTCAGCGCGGTGTCTACCTGATCATGGTCCGGGACCGGAAGGTCCTGGCCCTGCGGCGGCTGGAGGACGAGGATCCGCTCTTCAAGGGCGTCCTCGACTACCCGGGCGGACGCATGCACGCGGAAGAGGAACCCCTCGACGCAGCCCGACGCGAAGGCCTGGAGGAGACCGGCCTGCAGGTGGAGCGGGTCGAGTTCCTCCGCGAGTGGGTGCACCTCTGGGACGACGGCTCCTCCTTCCACGTCACCACCTTCATCGGCTGGGATCCCGTCGGTGACGTGACGTTGAGCGACGAGCACTCGGAACACCACTGGCTCGCCCCTGTGGAGGTCCTCGACCAGGAGATCGCCGAGCACCAGCGCGAGTCGGAGATCTTCCGCTCCTGGCTCGACGGCTTCCAGGAGGACACCCGTCTCGTCGAGCGCAGGATCGCCGCCGGCGACGCCGGCTGAGCAGCACCCCCAAACCGAACCAACCATCAGCTTGACTCTGTCGGTGATCTTGAGGGTCCACGGCTGAGTAGCGTGATCAGTGGGCAGGCTCGCGGCTGTGGTGCAGGTCGACCCAGTGGCGAGGCGTGAATTGTCCGTTCGTTCCCGTTTCGGTGAGCAGGTTCCCGCTCTGACTGTGCAGGTCGCACGGTCGAGCAATCCGAAGGGGACGACGGCGATGTGGGTGCGGGATCGGCTGGACGGGCTGTGGCACGACGAAGACTTCGCCGGCTGGTATCCGCGCGATGGCCGTCCCGGTCTCTCGCCGGCCCAGTTGGCCACCGTGTGCGTGCTGCAGTTCCTGCTCGGCCTGTCGGACCGTCAGGCGGCGCAGGCGGTCCGCTGCCGCATCGACTTCAAATACGCCCTGGCCATGGAGCTGGACGATCCCGGCTTCCACCACAGCGTGCTCACCGACTTCCGCGAGCGCCTCACCCATGACGACCGCGCCGACCGCCTCCTGGATCTGGCGCTGGCCCGCTTGAAGGAGGCCGGACTCATAAGCGAGCGCACCACGCAGCGCACCGACTCCACCCACGTACTGGCCGCAGTGCGCGACCTGACCCGGCTGGAACTGATCACCGAGTCGGTCCGTGCCGCGCTGGAGGAAGTGGCCCGCACGGCTGGGCATCTGCTGGTCGACCTGGTCGACGAGGACTGGGGGCGTCGCTGCGGCCGTCCGGTGCGTCGGGGCAAGAACCCCACCCGACCCAAGACCAGGATCCTCGCCGCAGGAGACGACGCCCATCGACTTCTGGAGCACCTCCACCAGCACGGGCCGGGATACCGGCCCGGCCCGCAGATCGAGGCCCTGCGGCAGATCGTCGTGCAGAACTACTACCGCGACACGGCAGGCCGCCTGCGCTGGCGCACCGCTGATGACGGCGGGCTGCCGCCCTCCTCATCGGCGATCGTCTCTCCCTACGACACCACGGCACGCTACGTCCGTCACGGCCACATCATCCGCTGGAAGGGGTTCGCCGCCCATCTCACCGAGACGTGCGCCGCTGGCAGCGTCAACGTGATCACGGACGTGGCTACCACCTCGGCCGCCACCAACGACGCCCAGGACCTGCCCGGCATCCACCGCCGCCTGGCGCGTCGCGGACTGCTGCCCGCCGAGCACCTGGTCGACAGCGGCTACACCTCCCTGGCCCACCTGGAGCGAGCCGCCCGCGAACACCAGGTCACCGTCAGCGGGCCACTCCCGGGCAACCCCACCAGCCAGCACCGCCGGAACGAGGGCTTCGACCGGGACGACTTCCACATCGACTTCGACCGCCGACAAGTCACCTGCCCCCGCGGCCAGGTCAGCCGGGGCTGGCACGGCCCCTACCCGACCTCCTCACCCACCGCGGCACCCTTGATCGTGGCGCGGTTCACCGAGAGCCAGTGTCAGCCGTGTCCGGACCGCCCCCAGTGCACCAAGGCCCGCGCCCGGAACGTGGGCTTTCCCCCACGAGAACTCCGCGACCTGCAAGTCCGCGTCCGCGCCGAGCAGCAGACGCCCCACTGGAAGGCCCGCTACGCGATCCGCTCCGGAGTGGAAGGCACCATCAACGAGTTCGCCCACGGTCACGGCATGCGCCACTGCCGCTACCGAGGACAGCCCAAAGCCCACCTGCAACACGTCCTCACGGCCATCGCCGTGAACATCGAACGACTCAGCAGCCGACCGGCAACCGAGGAAACCTCCACGCCGAGACCGCCAACCGCCTTCCAGACCTTCCTGGACCAGCAGCGGATCCCCCGATCGAAGTCCTGGCGCACCCTCGGCAGCTGACCGCGCCCATCAAGAGTGCCCGCAGACGCTGCTGGTCGAGCATGCGGATCGCCCCGTCGCGGGCAGCATGCCGCGCTCCCCGTTCCGCTGGGGCCGACGTGCAAGAGGAAGGCCTGAAACGATTCAGCCTTTCGAGCGATCCTCAGCCCGGGAGAGGTTAACGCCGCATAGTTCGTGCGGGTAGCTCTGGATGCGACATGCGCTGAATTCGATGACTATTTGTGGCAGAGGATGCCTGGTCTTCTCCGCGCTGCTGCCAGCCGTGACGGTAGAGGCCGCACCCGCACTGTCGGCACCGCCCTGGTCGGCGTCGACGACGACCGGGACAGCCGAAGGTGAACCGCCCCGGGTTCGATAGAGATCTCAGGTTGTGGCTGTGACCAGCGGTTTCGTGGTCGACAGGTAGTAGTTTGCCTCGTACTCAACGGGT
>NZ_JBIWPN010000112.1:0-7956 GCF_044768305.1 Kitasatospora sp. NPDC101155
GCCTCCGGCACCCTGGGTGCTCTGGTCGCCCGTCACCTGGTCGCCCGGCACGGCGTTCGCCACCTGCTGCTGGCCAGCCGTCGCGGCGAGGCTGCGCCGGGCGCGGCCGAGCTGGTGGCGGAGCTGACCGAGGCCGGGGCCAAGGTCACGGTCGCGGCCTGCGACGTCGCCGACCGCGACGCCCTGGCCGCCCTCCTCGCCGAGGTCCCGGCCGAGGCCCCCCTCACCGGGGTGGTGCACACGGCGGGCGTGCTGGACGACGGTGTGATCGAGTCGCTCACTCCCGAGCGCTTCGACACCGTCCTGCGCCCGAAGCTCGATGCGGCGTGGCACCTGCACGAGCTGACCCGGGACCTGGACCTGTCCGCCTTCGTGCTGTTCTCCTCCGCCGCCGGCACCTTCGGCGCGCCGGGCCAGGGCAACTACGCGACGGCGAACACCTTCCTGGACGCGCTGGCCCAGCACCGCAAGGCCCTCGGCCTGCCGGCCGTCTCCCTCGCCTGGGGCCTGTGGGCCGAGGAGTCGGGCATGACCGGCGCGCTCGGCGACGGCAACCTCCACCGCATCAACCGCAACGGCGTCGAAGGGCTCTCCTCCACGGAGGCGCTCGAACTCCTCGACACCGCCCAGACGATGGGCGAAGCGGTCCTGCTGCCGGCTCGGCTGGACCTGGCCGGGCTGCGTGCCCAGACCGGTACGGCGAACGTGCCCGCGCTGCTGCGCGGCCTGGTGCGCGTGCCCGTCCGTGCCGCGGCTGCGGCCGGTGCCGACGCCGGGACCGCGCTGGCACGGCGGCTCGCGGCGATGCCGGAGTCGCAGCGCGGTGGCGTGCTGCTGGACCTGGTGCAGACCCAGGTCGCGGCCGTCCTCGGACACGCCTCCTCCGCGGACATCGAGGGGGGCCGCGCGTTCAACGACCTCGGCTTCGACTCGCTGACCGCGGTCGAACTGCGCAACCGGCTCAACGCCGCGACCGGGCTGCGGCTCCAGGCCACGGTGATCTTCGACTACCCGACCGTCGCCGCTCTCGCCCGGTACCTCAGCGCGGAACTGGAGACCGCGGCCGGGTTGAGGCCCGACGCCGACCAGGGTGAGGAGCGGATCCGAGAGGCGTTCGCGACGATCCCGCTCTCCCGGTTGCGGGAGGCCGGCGTCATGGACGTCCTGCTGCGGCTCGCCGGCGTCGCTGACGAGCCGGACGCCGCCGACGAGAGCGTCGCCGTCGAGGCGATCGACGCCATGGACGCGGAGAGCCTGCTCCGCATGGTCTTCGACAGCAGCGACAACCCTCCCGCCTAGCACGGCCTTCGACAGCAGCGACAGCCCTCCGGCCTTGCACGGCCTTCGCCAGCAGCGACAAGTCCCGGGCCCAGTACGGCCTTCGACAACATCTTTGCTTCGCCACGATTGGATTTTGGACATCTCGATGGATGCCTCGCAGGAAAAGTTCGTCGAAGCGCTCCGGCTGTCCGTGAAGGAGACCGAGCGCCTGCGCCAGGAGAACCGCCGGCTCGCCGAGGCATCGCGGGAGCCCATCGCGATCGTCGGCATGAGCTGCCGCTTCCCCGGCGGCGCGCGGGACCCGGAGGGGTTGTGGGACCTGCTGGTCTCCGGCCGTGACGCGTTCTCCGACTTCCCGGCCGCCCGCGGTTGGGACATGGACGCGCTGTACGACCCGGACCCCGGGGTGAAGGGCAAGTCGTACGTCGCGCAGGGCGCCTTCCTGGACACGGCGGAGGAGTTCGACGCGGGGTTCTTCGGGATCTCGCCTCGTGAGGCCCTGGCCATGGACCCGCAGCAGCGACTGCTGCTGGAGGCGTCCTGGGAGGCGTTCGAGCGGGCCGGGATCGATCCGGAGGCGCTGCGCGGCAGCACCACCGGGGTCTTCGTCGGCTCCAGCGGCCAGGACTACATGACCCTGCTGACCGCTGCCACCGGGCAGACCGACAAGCTGGAGGGGTTGATCGGTACCGGCAACGCCCCCAGCGTCGCCTCCGGCCGACTGGCGTACACGTTCGGCCTGGAAGGGCCGGCGGTGACGGTCGACACGGCCTGCTCGTCCTCGCTGGTCTCCCTGCACCTGGCGGTGCAGGCGCTGCGCCAGGGGGAGTGCAACCTGGCGCTGGCCGGCGGCGTGACGGTGATGTCGACGGCGGGGCCGTTCCTCGAGTTCAGCCGGCAGGGCAACCTGGCCCGCAACGGTCGCTGCAAGCCCTTCGCCGCCGCGGCCGACGGAACCGCCTGGGGCGAGGGCGTCGGCATGCTGCTGGTCGAGCGGCTCTCCGACGCGCGGCGCAACGGGCACCAGGTTCTCGCCGTCGTCCGCGGCAGCGCCGTCAACCAGGACGGCGCCTCCAACGGCCTGACGGCGCCGAACGGTCCGTCCCAGCAGCGGGTGATCCGCCAGGCGCTGGCCAACGCCCGGCTGACGGCCGCCGAGGTCGACGCGGTCGAGGCGCACGGCACGGGCACCACGCTGGGTGACCCGATCGAGGCGCAGGCGCTGCTCGCGACCTACGGTCAGGACCGTGACGCGGAGCGGCCGCTGCTGCTCGGCTCGGTCAAGTCGAACCTCGGCCACACCCAGGCGGCCGCCGGCGTGGTCGGCGTGATCAAGATGGTGCTGGCGATGCACCACGGCGTCCTGCCGCGCACCCTGCACGTCGACGAGCCCACCCCGCACGTGGACTGGTCGGCAGGCGCGGTGGAGCTGCTGACCGAGACCGTGCCGTGGCCCGAGACCGGCGCGGCCCGGCGCTCCGCGGTCTCCTCGTTCAGCATGAGCGGGACCAACGCCCACGTGGTGCTGGAGGCCGCGCCGGCGGAGGAGCCGGCGGCTGCCGCCCGGCCGGCGGGCTCCGGCGACCAGGACGCGGAGCGGACGGAGAGCGCCCTGGCGCTGGGCGAGCTGGTGCCCTCGGTGCTGTCCGCCCGCTCGGCCGAGGCACTGCGCGAGCAGGCGGCCCGCCTGCTGGAACACCTGCGGGCCCAGCCCGACCTGGCCGCTGTGGATGTGGCCACCTCGCTGCTCGGCACCCGCAACGCCATGGAGCACCGCGCGGCGCTGGTCGCCGCCGACCGCGAGGAGCTGCTGGCCGGACTGGCCGCGCTCGCGGCGGGCGAGGACCGCACCGGCCTGGTGCAGGGCGCGGCCCGCGCCGGCCGCGGTCCGGTCTTCGTCTTCCCCGGCCAGGGTTCGCAGTGGATCGGGATGGGCGCGCGGCTCTGGGAGGCCTCCCCGGCGTTCCGCCGCCGGGCGAGCGAGTGCGCGCAGGTCATGGACCCGTACCTCGACTGGCCGCTGCTGGACGTGCTGCGCGGCGAGCCGGGCTCCCCGTCGCTCGACCGCGTGGACGTGGCGCAGCCCGCCCTGTGGGCGATGATGGTGTCGCTCGCGGAGGTCTGGCGCTCGCTCGGCGTGGAACCCGTCGCGGTGGTGGGGCACTCCCAGGGCGAGGTGGCCGCAGCCTGCGTCGCGGGCGCGCTGACCCTCGCGGACGGGGCCCGGATCATCGCCGTCCGCAGCCAGGTCCTGGCGGCGGAGGTCGAGAAGGGCGGCATGGTGTCGGTGCTGGCACCGGCCGAGCAGGTCCGTGAGTGGCTGGCCCCGTGGAGCGACCGGATCTCGGTGGCGGCCGTCAACTCCCAGGCCGCGACCACTGTTTCGGGCGATCTGGAAGCCCTGGAGGGGTTCGGCGCCGACCTGTCCAAGCGCGGGGTGATGCGCTGGCCGATCCCCGGGGTGGGCTTCGCCTCGCACTCGCCGATGGTGGAGAAGCTGCGCGAGAAGCTGCTCGCCGAGCTGGCATCGGTCCGGCCGCAGGCCTCGGAGATCCCCTTCTACTCCACGGTGACCGGCGGCCGGCTGGACACCGAGCAGCTCGACAGCGGCTACTGGTTCCGCAACCTGCGCGAGCCGGTGGAGTTCGAGCGGACCGTGCGCGAGCTGCTCGGTCACGGCCACGCGGCGTTCGTCGAGGCGAGCCCGCACCCGCTGCTCACCGCGAACGTCGAGGACATCGCCGGACAGACCGCGGCGGTGGAGGTCGCCGTCGCCGAATCGCTGCGCCGGGACGAGGACGCGCTGACCCGCTTCGCCACCTCCTTGGCGGCGGCATACGTCCACGGCCTGACGGTCGACTGGTCGGCCGTGTTCGCGGGCCGGGACCTCCAGCGGGTCGAGCTGCCCACCTATCCCTTCCAACGGCAGCGCTACTGGCCCGAGTTCACCGCCTCGACGGGCACCGCCGAGGCGCTGCCCGGGTCGGCCGGTGAGCTGGACGCACGGTTCTGGGCCGCGGTGGAGCAGGAGGACCTGGCCTCGCTGGCCGACACGCTCTCGATGGACGGCGAGAGCGAGCAGTCGTCGCTGGAGGCGGTGCTGCCGGTGCTGTCGCGCTGGCACCGTCGGCGTCGCGACGAGGCTGCGGTGGACGGGTGGCGCTACCGGGTGACCTGGAAGCCGGTGTCGCCCGGTACGGCGGCGCTGTCCGGCAGCTGGCTGGTGGCGGTGCCGGCCGGGCAGGCCGACGACGCGTGGGTGGCGGCCTGCCTGGACGGCCTGCGCGGCCGCGGGGCCGAGACGGTGCTGCTGGAGACCGGCCTCGCCGACACCGAACGCGGCGCCCTGGCCGCCCGGTTGAGCGAGCTGACCGCCGAGCGGCCGCTCGCCGGCGTGCTGTCGCTGGCGGCGCTGGCGGGCGAGGAGCTGCCGGAGGCGCCGGGCATGACGGTCGGTCTGGCCGTGACCCTGGCACTGGTCCAGGCCCTGGGCGACGCCGGGGTCGAGGCGCCGCTGTGGTGCCTGACCCGCCAGGGGCTGGCGGCGCGGCGTGCGGAGCCGGTCGACCCGATGCAGGCGCAGATCTGGGGCCTCGGCCGGGTGGCGGCACTGGAGCACTCCCGGCGCTGGGGCGGTCTGGTCGACCTGCCCGGGTCGCTGGACGACCGGGCGCTGGACCGGCTCTGCGGCGTGCTGGCCGGAGACTCGGGCGAGGACCAGGTCGCGATCCGCTCCGCGGGCGTCTTCGGCCGCCGCCTGGCCAAGGCCGCTCCCGTCGCGGATGAGGCCGCCCCGGCCCCGTGGCGGCCCCGTGGCACCGTGCTGCTCACCGGTGGCACCGGCGCGATCGGGCCCGACGTGGCGCGCTGGCTCGCCCGCAACGGCGCCGAGCACCTGGTCCTGCCGGGCCGACGCGGCGCGGACTCCGCCGCCGCGGTCGAACTGCGTGACGAGCTCGCCGGGTCGGGTGTGCGGGTGACCCTGGCGGCCTGCGACGTGACGGATCGCGAGGCGCTGGCGGAGCTGGTCCAGCAGGTCGCGGCCGAGGGCTCGCCGGTGAGCGCCGTGGTGCACGCGGCCGCGCTGATCGGCCTCGCCTCGCTGGCCGACACCAGCCTGGCCGACTTCGCCGGCGTGGTCGGTGCCAAGGTCGCCGGCGCGGCCAACCTGGACGCCGTCTTCGCGGACGAGCAGCTGGACGCCTTCGTCCTGTTCTCCTCCGTCGCCGGCGTGTGGGGCAGCGGTGACCACGGCGCCTACTCCGCCGCCAACGCCTACCTGGACGCCCTGGCCGAGCAGCGCCGGGCGCGCGGGCTCACCGCCACCTCGGTGGCGTGGGGCATGTGGGACGCCGTCCACGTGCTGGAGAACGGCGAGGTGTTCGACACCAACGCCAACCTGATCCGCCGGGGGCTGCCGACCTTCCGGTCGGACCAGGCACTGGCGGGCCTGCAGCACGTCCTGGACCACGACGAGACCTTCCTGATGGTCGCCGACGTCGACTGGGAGCGGTTCATCGCCACCTTCACCTCGGTGCGCCCCAGCCGCCTGCTGGCGGACCTGCCCGCGGTCCGCAAGCTCCTGGAGGCCCGCCCGGCCGACGAGGCGCAGACCGGCTCCGACGCGCTGTCCGCGCTGCGCACCCGGCTGCTGGCGCTGCCCGAGGCGGAGCAGCTCCTGCAGCTGACGGACCTGGTGCGGACGCGCGCCGCCGAGGTGCTGGGCTACGCCTCCGCGCTGGCCATCGAGCCCGACCGGGCCTTCCGCGAACTCGGCTTCGACTCGCTGACCTCGGTCGAGCTGCGCAACCGTCTGAAGACGGCGACCGGCCTGAACCTGCCGACCACGCTGGTCTTCGACTTCCCCAGCGCGCAGGTGATGGCGGGCTTCCTCCGGAGCCGGATCCTCGACACCCCCTCGGGCTCGGCCGGCCAGGTCGACGCACCGTTCGCCCGGCAGGCCGCCGACGACGACCCGGTCGCCATCGTGGGCGTGGGCTGCCGCTACCCCGGGGGCGTCGCCTCCGCGGACGACCTGTGGGAGCTGGTGCTCCAGGAGCGGGACGTGGTCTCCGGGTTCCCCACCAACCGCGGTTGGGACACCGAGGGCGTCTACGACCCGGACCCGGAGAAGGAGGGCAAGACCTACGTCCGCGAGGGCGGGTTCCTGCACGACGCAGGGCAGTTCGACGCCCGGTTCTTCGGGATCTCGCCGCGCGAAGCCGTGGCGATGGACCCCCAGCAGCGCCTGCTGCTGGAGACCTCGTGGGAGGCGATCGAGCGGGCCGGGATCGACCCGCGCACGCTGCGCGGTAGCCGCACCGGCGTCTACGTGGGCGGCAACGACCAGGGCTACACCCGCCAGGGCAACGCCGGCGAGGGCCTGGAGGGACACCTGATCACCGGCGGCTCGATGAGCGTGGCCTCGGGGCGGATCTCCTACGTCCTCGGGCTGGAGGGCCCGTCCTTGACCGTGGACACGGCCTGCTCCTCCTCGCTGGTCGCGCTGGACCTCGCCGTCCAGTCCGTGCGCCGAGGCGAGTCCTCGCTGGCGCTGGCCGCCGGCGTCACCGTGATGGCCACTCCGGCTGCCATCACTGGCTTCTCCCGCCAGCGCGCGGTGGCCCCGGACGGGCGCTCCAAGGCGTTCGCCGGTGCGGCCGACGGCATGTCCTGCGCCGAGGGCGCGGGCGTCCTGCTGGTCGAGCGGCTCTCCGACGCCCGGCGCAACGGGCACCCGGTGCTCGCCGTGGTGCGCGGCATCGCGGTGAACCAGGACGGCGCTTCGAACGGCCTGACGGCGCCGAACGGCCCGTCGCAGCAGCGGGTGATCCGCCAGGCGCTCGCCGACGCGCGGATCACCGCGGCCGAGGTCGACGTGGTGGAGGCGCACGGCACCGGCACGAAGCTCGGTGACCCGATCGAGGCGCAGGCCGTGCTGGCGACCTACGGCCAGGACCGTGACGCGGAGCGGCCGCTGTGGCTCGGCTCGGTCAAGTCGAACATCGGCCACTCGCAGGCCGCTGCGGGCGTCGCCGGTGTGATCAAGATGGTGATGGCGATGCGGCACGGTGCGCTGCCGCGGACGCTGCATGTGGATGAGCCGACCCCGCACGTGGACTGGTCGGCGGGTGCGGTCGAGCTGCTCACCGAAGCGCGCGAGTGGCCCGAGGCCGGGGGCCCGCGTCGGGCGGGTGTCTCCTCGTTCGGTGTGAGCGGCACGAACGTGCACGTGATCCTGGAGCAGGCTCCGGCGGAGGAGCCGGTCGCCGAGGAGGCCGAGGCGCCCGCCGAGGGCGACGACGCTGCCGAAGCCCCCGTCACCGTGGTGTCCTCGCTGCCGGTGGTGCCGTGGGTGGTCTCGGGGAAGACCGAGGGCGCGCTGCGGGCGCAGGCCGAGCGCCTGGCGGCGTTCGCCGGTGACCGTCCGGAACTGTCGTTGCTGGATGCCGGGTTCTCGTTGGTGTCGTCGCGTGCGGTGCTGGAGCACCGTGGTGTGGTGGTGGCCGGGGACCGGGACGGTGCGCTGGCGGGTCTGCGGTCGCTGGCCGCGGGTGAGGCCGCGGCGGGTGTGCTGCGTGGTGTGGCGGGTTCCGGTTCGGGTGTGGTGTTCGTGTTCCCGGGTCAGGGCTCGCAGTGGGTGGGCATGGCGGCGGAGCTGATGGAGTGCTCGCC
>NZ_JBIWPN010000113.1:0-7133 GCF_044768305.1 Kitasatospora sp. NPDC101155
CAGCCGGTCGTCCCGTTCGCCCCGGTCCGCCTCGTCCTGGCGGATCCAGTTACGCAGGGCCTCGTGGTGCACGCCCAGGTCGCGGGCCATCTTGCGGATCACCGGCTTCGGGTCGGCAGTGCGATACATCTCCACCGCACGCCGTCGCAACTCGGGCGGGTACTTCACCGGTGCAGCCATGGCAGAGGCTCCCTTCTCATGGCCCATCAGGCCATCTCCGGCAACCTTCCGCACGTCGGGGGAACCTCACACCACGAAGGAGGCGTGGTACCGACCTGCCGGGTCGAGCACGATCGTCACCGACGACGGGTCGGTTGGAAGAGCGCGGGACCACTTCACCCGCACGTCGCCGATCTTCGCCAGGTTCAGCTTCCCGTTGCCGCGGGTGCGGAACCCGTTGCGGGTGAACCGCAACGACTGCCGGTTGTCCCGCTTCGACTTGAAACGGGGCAGCCCGACCGGACGCCCCGCGCGCTTGCCCGACACCGAATCGAAGAAGTTCCGACAGGCCGTGTCAAGATCCCGAAGAGACTGGATCAGCGGGTCCACCCCGACCGACGAAAGCCACGCCCGCCCAGCGGTCTTCTTCGCCGCCGTGATCACCAGCTTCTGCAGATCGGCGCTCTTCGGGTACGGCAAGCCCCCTTTCCGGGCATCCTTGCGCGCCGCGAGAGCATCGTTGTACACCAGCGCACCCAAACGTCCGGGCCAGCGCAGCGCGCTGACCCTCAGTCGGATAGATGCGATACGAGTACCGGAGATGCACGAGATCAACCTACCGAGGCCCACTGACAACGGCCCCGTCCAGAACTCCCGAGCTCACTCCGCCGCTTCGCGGCTCCGAGACAAGGAGCCGATTCCTCCCGGGGCTGACATGGCCTCCTCCTTCCGGTCAGGCCGGCAGAGTGTCACGGATGCTGAACAGTTGGGTGGTGCCGGTCCGTTGGAGCATCCACCGGACGAGCCGCCGGGGGCGGGCCAGGTCGATGCGGCTGCCCTCCGCGGCCGCGCGGGCCTGGGCCCGGAGCAAGGTGTCGAGGCCGGTGGAGTCGCAGAAGCCCAGCCCGGCGCAGTCGATCACCAACACGGTGCCGGGCCGTCGCAGCGCGTCGTCGAGCGCGCTCCACAAGTCGTCGGCCGAGTCACGGTCGAGCTCCCCGAGGAGGGTGAGCAGGGTGCCCTCGGCCCATGGCCTGCTCCAGGTGACGAGCCCGTCACGGGGTTCCAGTGGTGGGCTGTTCGCCATGTCGGCTCCTTCCGTCCCGTAGGCCCGGCCCGTCATCCGGTGCGGTACGCGGCCGCCCGGGAGGCGGCCAGGCGCTGCCCGTGGCCGGGCGCGCCGTCGGCGCCGGGGATGACGGTGTCACCGGTGTGGTCGAGGGTGCCGTCGAAGAGCAGCCGCTCGATCCGGACGTGGTCGTGGAACCACTCCAGGTGGCGGCAGTCGGGGACGGCCGCGGCGGCGTGGGCGTGCAGGTGCGAGGCGCAGTGGGCGGACACGTCCAGGCCGTGGGCCTGGGCGAGGGCGGCTGTGCGCAACCAGCCGGTGAGGCCAACGGCGGCTACCGGCGCAAACAGCTGGGAGAGCACGTCGTAACCGGGGAAGCGCTGCTCAGGCATCGCGGGACTCCCGGCGCAGTTCGGCGGCGACCAGCCCCATCCCTCCGACCAGGCTCATCAGCAACGGAGCGAACAGCGGCGGCCCCATCTCCAGGGCACCTGGCTGCACGTGCGGGCATCGCGGAGAAGCCTGGCGGCTGGGCGATGGCGCGCTACAACGTCGAGATGCGCCGCCCTCCGGGCTGAGCGCGCCCGCGACCCCGGCCACCGCCCTGACCGGCCCGAGCCACACCGGCCACCACATCACGCGGTTGCCGAAGCCGGCTCGGTCGTGCTCCAGGTAGATCTCGGCGGCGGTGATCAGGGCGAGCGAGCGCTGGAAATGCCCGGTGCGGATGTTGCCCAGCGTGAGGTCGATGCCGCGTCGGACCAGGTCAATGACGGCCATGCCGGCCTCCGAAGGAGGGCAGGAGCTCCTGGAGCTTGGCCTTGAAGCCCTGGCGGACCATCGCCGCGCGGTCGTTGTCGCCGCGCAGCACGGACGCGGTGGCTGCCTGGATCTGGTCCCAGCTCGCGTGCGGTGGGATCGGCGGGACGGCCGGGTCGGTGCGCAGTTCCAGGAGGAACGGGCGGTCGGCATCGAGGGCGTGCTGCCAGCCGCCCGGTACGTCCTCGGGCCCGATGGCCCGCTCGGCGGCCAGGTCGAGGGTGCGGGCAAAGGCGGCGTAGTCGACGTCGGGCAGCTCCTGGGAGGGCAGGAAGCTCGGCGCGCCCTGCATGGCCCGCATCTCCCAGGTGACCTGATTGAGGTCGCGGTTGTTGAGCACCGCCACCACCAGCCGCGGGTCCTCCCACTGCTGCCAGTACTTGGCGACGGTGATCAGCTCGGCGAGGCCGTTCATCTGCATGGCACCGTCGCCGACCAGGGCGATCGCGGGCCGGTCGGGGCGGGCGAACTTGGCGCCGATCGCGTACGGCACACCCGGGCCCATGGTGGCCAGGGTGCCGGACAGCGAGCCCCGCATCCCGGCGCGGAAGCGCAGGTGGCGGGCGTACCAGTTGGCGGCCGAGCCCGAGTCGGAGGTGACCATGGCGTCGTCGGGCAGTAGGTGGTCCAGGGCGTGGATCGCGTACTCGGGGTTGATCGGGTCGGCCTCGACCTCGGCCCGCCGTTCCATCACCTCCCACCAGCGCTCGGTGTTGTCGCAGACGGTGCGCTGCCAGTCGCGGTCCTCCCTGCGGACCAGCAGCGGCAGCAGCGCGTCCAGCGTGCGGGCGGCGTCGCCAACGAGGTTGACCTCGTACGGGTAGCGCAGCCCGACCATGAACGGGTCGAGGTCGATCTGCACGCCCCTGGCCTGGCCGAACTCGGGCAGGAACTGGGTGTACGGGAAGCTGGAGCCGACGGTGAGCAGGGTGTCGCAGTCGCGCATCAGCTCATAGGAGGGGCGGGTGCCGAGCAGGCCGATCGACCCGGTGACGTACGGCAGCACGTCGGGCAGCACGTCCTTGCCGAGCAGCGCCTTGGCGACGCCGGCGCCGAGCAGTTCGGCGGTCTCCTGGACCTGTTCGCGGGCGTGCCGGGCGCCCTGCCCGACCAGCATCGCGACCTTCTTCCCCGCGTTGAGCACCTGGGCGGCCCGGCGCAGTTCACCGTCCTCGGGCAGGACCGTCCAGTGCGGGGTGCCGAGGCTGGAGGGCACCATTTTGAAGGCGTGCTCCGGCGGGCTGTAGTCCAGCTCCTGGACGTCGGCGGGCACGATGACGGCGGTGACGGTGCGACGGGCGGCCGCGGTGCGCAACGCGCGGTCGAGCACGTTGGGCAGCTGCTCGGGGACGGTCACCATCTGGCAGTACTCGGCGGCGACGTCCTTGAACAGGCTCAGCAGGTCGACTTCCTGCTGGTAGGAGCCGCCCATGGCGCTGCGGTCGGTCTGCCCGACCAGGGCCGTCACCGGGACGTGGTCGAGCTTGGCGTCGTACAGGCCGTTGAGCAGGTGGATCGCGCCCGGGCCCGAGGTCGCGGCGCACACCCCGGTGCGGCCGGAGAACTTGGCGTAGCCGACAGCCTCGAACGCGGCCATCTCCTCGTGCCGGGCCTGGACGAACGCCGGGTGGTTCTCGGCTCGGCCCCAAGCCGAGAGCAGCCCGTTGATGCCGTCGCCCGGGTAGCCGAAGACGTACTCGACGTCCCAGGCGCGCAGCCGCTCCAGAATGTGATCGGAAACCTTCGGGGACACGATGCTCCTCCTTCACGCCGCCGGCCCCCCGCAGCGCGGCTATCCGCTACGGGGGGCCGGAAACACGGAAGTCAGACCGATTCCTCCGGCGTGTCTCGCCAGCCCGGCGCGTCGCGGTCCTCCAGCTGCTCGCGCAGCCGGGCCAGGGTGGCGGTGAGCAGGCGGGAGACGTGCATCTGGGAGACGCCGATCCGCTCGGCGATCTGGGACTGCGTCCAGCCGTCCCAGAAGCGGAGTTTGAGCACGGTCTGCTCGCGCCGGGGCAGTTCGGCGAGGAGCGGGCGGACGGCGGTGCGGAAGTCGGGCGAACAGCGCGTCGCTGAGCTCACGTGCCTCGGTCCTCCCCATCGAGCGCAGTTCGGCCTCGGTGGGTCTCGACTGCAGGTCGGGCGGGGTGCCGGAGGGTACGAGGACGTCCCGGTCGCCGAGGTGAGCTGTTTCCAGGGAGGTGGAGATGGTCTCTCCAGATGTCGGGATGCCGGGCGGCCCGGTCACCTGCCATGGCCGCCGCACGAATGTTCTACCCGACACACGACATCGAATTCACGTTTCAGATGGTTTCTTGCGGTTTGTCTGGGTATACGCGCCCAGGCAACGGCCTCGATCCTGAAAGGAGGGGCGGTCATGCCCCAAGGATCCAGCCCCAAGCGGGAACGCCAGTACGAGCACATCAAGGAGAGCGCGCTCGACCGGGGCGAGAGCGAGAAGCGGGCCAAGGAGATCGCGGCCCGAACGGTCAACAAGGAACGCGCCCGGCACGGGGAGTCGAAGAGCGCCAGCCGCAGTTCGATCCACGACATGTCATCGGGCCGGCGCGGCGGACGGCGCTCCCACCAGGGCTCGCAGGGCCCGACCTACGACCAGCTGTACAACGAGGCCAAGCACCACAACATCAAGGGCCGCTCGAAGATGAACAAGCGCCAACTGGCCAACGCGCTGGGCCGCTGAGCATGCCCGGCCCGTTACCCCGACGAGCCCAACCGGCACTCCCGACGAAGGTGCGCCATGACCATTCCGACGCCCCCGGATCCGGACGCCGAACCAATTCCCCACCCCAACCCGGCGCCGCGGCCGGGCGAGGAACCCGATCCGACGACGCCCCCGCCGCCCATTCCGCCGTTCCCCACGCCCGAGCCCTACCCGGACCCCGATCCGGCACCGCCACCCGAACCGCCCCGGATAGCACTGACGTACCGTCAACTCAGCTGCTCGTAGCGGTCGACAGCGCGGTGGTCGAGCGGGAATGAAACCTCCAGCCAAACCAGCTTCCCGCCGTCCTCGGGCACGCTGCCCCAGGCGCGGGAGAGCCGGTCGACCACTCGCAAGCCGTGCCCGCCCGGCCGCCCCGGGTCCACCGACGGGCGCAGCCGCGGCGGCACCGGACAGGCGTCGGCGACCTCCACCCGCAGCCGGGCGCCGTTCCAGTTCAGCCGCAGTTCACGCGGCCCCCCGGGGGCGTGCAGGCATGCATTGGTGACCAGCTCCGAGACCATCAGCAGCACGTCCTCGCTGACGGCCAGCTGCTCCTCGCTGACGGCGGGCAGCCAGCGCCAGGACCGCAGCGCCTCCCGGCTGAACTCACGGCTGCGTTGAACGGCGCCCTCGCTGCCGGCGAACGCGAGCCGCTTCGTCTCCCAGGTGGCTGCTGCTGGTGCTCGCCCGGGGCGGTGCGTGCTGGGTCCCTTCATGTCGATCCGGGGCTTCCGCCCCTGTCCCTTTCGCCCCTGTCCTCGGACGGGCCGTCGGCCGGGTTCAGCGCCGACTTTAGATCGGGATGGATCCGCAGCACGCTGTCGGCCCCAGTGACCTCGAACAGCCGGGCCACGATCGGGCGAAGGCCTGCGAGTTCCAGGCGCAGCCCGGCGGCCTCGGCCTCGATCCGGGCGTACAGCAGGATGTTCAGGCCTGTGGAATCGCAGAACCGCAGGTCCGAGAAATCGACCACGATCCGCTCGATGCCGTCGTCACCGGGGCAGGAGAGTGCGGTGCGTAGCCCGTCCGCCGAGTCGTGGTCCAGCTCCCCCGCGACGGTGACGATCCGCACCGGCCCGTCACGGCCCACCGCGACGTGCAGACCCCCGCTGTCCTGCTCCCCCTCGGCCCCGGTGGGCTCATCGGCTGGCCGTGGCATGGCGCGCTCCCTGACCGGTCGGGACGGCGACGTGCCGTCCCGACCATCATGCCGCGCGGCACGGACGGCCGGGTACTCAACGGGCGTCCCGGACGCGGTCCGACACGCCACGTACTCCTCGTCCATGCCCCGCGTCTGCCCAATCCCCTCGCGGCTACACGCGCCTACGCACAGGAGGCTGAGGCGATCGGCATGGCGACGCCGGGCAACGGTCGCAGCGGCCGCCTTACCCGGCCCCGGGTCGGCCGACGGTAGTCGCCCGAGGAGCGGGCGGACCGGCGCTGGGGCGACCTGCTCCAGGAGGTGCGGGTCGCGACGGTGGAGATCAACTGCCGCCCCGAGCGCCGTGAACCACCCGACGAGCTGCTGCGCCTGGCCGCCTCCGCCGGGTGCCTGTTCGCCCTCGACACCGACGCCCACGCACCGGAGCAGCTGCACTGGCTCACCTCCGGCTACGCCCGCGCCGCGAGATTCGGCCTCGGACCCGAGCGGCTGGTCACCACCCGGCCGTGCGACCAGCTGCTCGCACGGACGGCAGCGGCCTGCGGCCGATCACGCGACCGGGCCGCCGAGAAGGTCGACCACCGCCCGCTCGACCTCCTCGCCGATGCCGGCCCTGCCCGCCCCTCGCCGGGCGCGAGGGCGCGCAGGGCCGGGGCGATGATGGCCTCCCTCGGGGCAGCGGCACCGCGCGGAGGCCGGCACTCATCCCTTTGCGGGCTGCATCGGGGCCAGCCGTCCCTTGGGTGAGGGGCCCGACGCCCGCCGTATCATCGACCACTACTTCGCCGAGCAGGAGACCGCCGCTCGGACCGAGGCAGGTCTTGGTGGCGGTGACGTGCGGGACGTGCGCGCGCAGCGGGAACGGTTCGCCCGCACCGGCCGGCTCAGCGCCGATGACATCATGCGGTTGCGGATGTGGGCGATCAACCGGACCGCGTCCGCCCTCGCGCGACAGCCCCGCTCCGCCGCCGCGATCGACGAGGCCATTCGCAGCTATCGACTCGTCGTCCGCTGGGCCGATGAGCAGCCACCGCCCGCGTGCGAATACTCCTGATCTGGGCACACGCCCTGGTGCGATACCTGCCGTACGTGGCGGAGCGCCACCCTGTCGGCAACGGGTGAATTGAGGGCCACGGACGGCGGATCAAAATCGGGTCACTCTGCGATCTCTTGATCATCCTGACTTCACTGGTACGGGA
>NZ_JBIWPN010000114.1:0-6599 GCF_044768305.1 Kitasatospora sp. NPDC101155
GGTCGAGGAGGCCACGAACTGCTGGAGCTGCTGGTGGTCCACGCCCAGGCGCTCGGCCATCGGCTGCATCGACTTGCGCTTGCCGTCCAGCATCAACCCGCGTAGGTACAGCTCGCCCTTGGCCCGCTGGTCCCGACGGGCCAGCGGGCCAGCGGGCCAGCGGGCCGAGCATCTCGGCGGCGAAGGCCTCCAAACGCGGCCGAACCTCTTCCATCTCCTCAGGTGTCACACCTGAAAGAAGATCACAGCCTATCCAGTGACGATCACTTGGGGTACCTAACAAAGCCCTACTAGGTGGCGGAGTGGTGGCGGCCGGCCAGGTCGAGCAGGCAGCCGAAGATCAGGGCGCCGTTGGGCTCCCAGTCCCGGGCGAGGGTGTCCACCTCTTCCCAGGAGCCGGGTTCGTTGATGACGACGGTGGCCAGGGCTCGCAGGTCGCGGCGGGCGTCAGTTCGAACTCTGGTGGCCGCTGTCCGGCCTGGACAACGGCTCCATGCCCTGGTGGGAGCTGACCGGCACCAAGCCCGACCAGCACTGAGTTCGAATGTCGTCGGCCCGGCAGCGGGGGCTGCCGGGCCGACAATGTGGTCTCACGTGGGTGTTACTGCAGCTTCCACTGCTGGGACCAGTCGCCGTTGCAGGTCCAGACGCCCAGCGGCTTGGCGCTCTCGTCGAAGGTCAGGCAGTCCTGGTCGGTGACGCTGATCTGGACGGTGCCGCTGCTGGCCGTCGCGAGCTGCCACTTCTGGTTGTCGGCGCCGGTCCATGGGCGGGTCTCGGCCAGGTAGCTGGAGGTGTTCTCGGTGAGCGCGAGGCCGGAGACGGCGCTGGTGATGCGGTAGCGGCCGTCGCCGACCGGGGTCAGCTCCCAGCCGGAGTTGCGGTTGGCGGCGTCTCCGGCGACGACCGTCGAGCCGGCCGAAGTGCCGGTGATCAGTGGGCTGTTGCCGTTCTTCACCTTCGGGTGGATGGTCTTTCCACCGTGCGCGGGGATGCCGGGCGTTCCCGGCGTGCCGGGGGGTATCGGGGTGCCGCCGCCCTTGGGGACGCCGGGGGTGATCGGGATGCCGGGCGTTCCCGGCGTGCCGGGGGGTACCGGGGTGCCGCCGCCCTTGGGGACGCCGGGGACGGCCCGGGAGGGGAAGTGGATGACGCGGTACGGGTAGTTGCAGGGCACCCCGTGGGCGCAGACTCCCCGGCGGGTCTTGGTCTGGTCGTCGTCCTGGCCGACGAAGGACCAGTTCATGTACCCGCCGTCGCCGTAGTTGGTGAAGGTCGAGTCGCCCGCGAACACCCAGATGCGGAAGTCGTCGTAACCGGAGGGATCGGTCGTCCCGGGGGTGAAGTAGTGGTGGAGCCGGACGGTCGTGTCGACCAGGACCCCGTTCATCTTCGCGTCGTACGAGTTGTGGAACATGAGGGTGTCCCACATGTCGGTGCCGTCGTACTTGAAGACCATCACGTTGTAGCCGGGTGCGGTGGCGGCCAGCGCGCTCGCCGTGCTCTGGGTGAAACGGGCGTTGTCCGACTTGGCGATCTCGGCCGCGTTCCCGGCGAGGCGCAAAGTGTCGAAGATCGAGCTGATCAGGGCGGTGGTGCAGTTCCCGCCGGCCGGAGTCGACTGGCCTTCGCAGTCGCTTGCCGAGGCCTGCTGCGGAGCGGCCAGCAGGCCGGCCGTGGCGAGGGCCGGGAGGAGTATCGCCGCCATGGCACGTCGGCGGAGGCCGGCCTTGCCGAGAGAAGCACGCATGCTGAAACAACCTGTCCTTGACAATGGAATGGAGCCGCGCACGACGCCTTGACGTTCGTGCGCAGAGACGAGGACGCTATTCGACGCGCGCTATTCAGTGGACCGGATGATCGCGATCCTTGACAATCTCCTGATACCTGACGGGTGTCGATCCACATTCAACGTGTCGTGCGGTTCGTTCGGTTCATTCAGGGGAGATATCGGAGCAGTCGACGCAGTTGTCGTCACGGAGCCGCAGGGCTGGTGGGTTCGGCGATCGTCCGGGCCTGAGAGGGCGTTTGAAGTCGACGGATTGCCGTTTATGTCCTCGTAGGTTCCTCGCCAGGCAGCCAGCGCCCGGACGACGACGGACCAGCAGGTCTGGACGGCGGCCTGCGGGCGGCGGCCCCGCCCCGGACAGCGGCCAGCACACGGCACCAGGACGGGGCGGCACGACCCGGACGACGGGCCCGGACGGCGGCAGGAGGGCACGCCCCGACCGGCAGCGCCCGGACGGCGACGGAGGAGCAGCGGCAGCGAGGTGGCGGCGGGACGGCCCGGCCGAGCCCCGGCAGAAACCGAACACCGACCCCGCCAACACCCCACACCCGGCCATTCCAACCCGAATTCAGAACACCACCGGAAAATCAACCAGAAAAACCAAAGACGAGAAATACACGCCGAACTACCGGGCGAAACACCCACCAACCCGCCGAGCACCCCCGACCCCACCCACCACCACACACAGTCACCACACCCCACCCCCGCCAACCCCCGCCACCACCCCCAACAGGTCCAACAGGTCCAACAGGTCCAACAGGTCCAACAGGTCCAACAGGTCCAACAGGTCCAACAGGTCCAACCAAAGGTCCAGACAACCCAGCGTGCGAGGCCAAAACACGCCCACAACCACCAACAGGTCACACCCGGCGGCCCCTCGCCGGGTAGAGCTTCGCGTGCAGCACGCGCTCCTCCCACCACGGATCGTCCGGGGCTGAGACCAGCGCGGCCACCAGCTCGCGCTTGGTCGGGACCGGCAGCACCAGTGGGCCCAAGTCCTTTGCGGCGCGGGCCTGTACGCACTCGGGGCACTCCAACCGGTCCGGCCGGGCCTTCTCCCGCAGCTCCAACTTCGAGCCCTCCTTCCCCCCGCTCGAGCCCCGGCACGCCCAGCACGGGCGCAGCGCGGCGTTGGCCGTACGGGCGGCCTCCAGCTGTTCTTCGGCCTCCCGTTCCAGGCGCTCCTCGCGGTCCTGGTGGCAGGGCCAGCAGCGGCCACCCGGGCGGCGGGTCCACTCGACCTGTCCCTGGCGGCCGTACTCCCAGGTGCTCTCCTCATCGGGAACCTCGCCGCAGTCGATGCAGACCAGGGAGTCCATCAGCTCCTGGTGGGCCTTGTGCTCCTCGTCCTCGCGGGCGGCCTGGCGCAGGTCATAGGCGGCCCGGTTGTTCGGGTTCTCCAGCGCCTCGATGAGGGAGTGCCGGCCCGAGCGGCGGAAGCGCCACCACACCGGCCCGAGCGGCCCGTGCTCGGCCAGTAGCTCCAGCGTGGTCGCGACGATGGGAACGGCGTCGTCGTACTCGCGCCAGCCGTCGTCGTTGTAGTCGCGGACCTGCCTGCACCACCGGCCGCGCCAGCAGTCGGCGGACAGGTCCGCGACGGCCTGCTGCCGGTTGGCCAGCGCGACCGGTCCGGCGTCGGTGACGACCAGGGCGACGGGCGGGTACCCGGGCCGGGTGTGGCCGGGGTAGGCCCGGCGCCACCAGTGTACCGTCCGGTCAGCTGGTTCCCGGTCGGCGAGGGCGGGGTCGTTGTCGCGGACCTTGGTGCGGAACAGCTCGCGGTAGCGGGGGAACTTCGCGGCGACGTCGGCCGGGGCCATGGTGGAGCGGTCGACCTCGACCATCAGGACCGGCACCCCGATCTGAGGGGCCTGCCACACGCCGTCCGGGCGCACCTTGCGCTTGCCGCCGGGCAGCAGGAACTCGGTCTCGGTCGACCAGGAGCGCACCGTGCCGACCCCGCCCGCGGCTCCGGGCGCGGTGCCGCCGAGGACGAACGCGAGCACGGTCTCGTTGACCGCCATCGCATGCTGCGCACCCGAGCGCCCGGCGCCCCGGGCCGTGCCGCCCATCTCCGAGCGGACCATCCCGAGCACCACGGCAGCAGCGTCCAGCCCGGCCGCGCCCTCCAGCCGCCACGTCTTGTGCCGCTCCCGGGTGTTGCCGTCCGAGGCGACCAGGCCGTGCAGCGCGAGATCGCCCAGCGCCTGCCTCACCGCCTTGTTCGACGCCGCCCCGGGACGCAGCAGTCCGTCTTCCGGACGGGCACCACCGCTTATGACGGTGTCGCGGAGCTGCTGTCCTGGCCCGCCCGCCTCGACCTCGCAGCGGGCCAGGCCCTCGCGTTGCGAGTGGTGGCGAGGCGGCTCGGGAGCCTACGGACGTGAGGTCAGATGTTGGGATCGGCGGTGTAGGTGAATGTTCCGGCAGAGGTGCCGCCAGGGCCCGTGATGATGACGTCGACGGTGCCGTCGGCTCCGCTGGGCGGGGCGGTGGCGGTCAGGGTGGTGTCGGAGACGACCTCGAACGGTGCCCGGATGCCGTTGAAGGTGACCTGGTCGGTGAATGCGAGGCCGGTGCCGGTGATGGTCACCTGGGTGCCGCCGGTGGTCGGTCCGGCGTTGGGGCGGACGCCGGTGACGGTGGACGGGTCAACGTAGGTGTAGGACAGCCCGTCGGTGGTCCCGCCGGGGGTGGTCACGGTGACGGCGGCACCGCCCGGCGCCGGGGCACCGGCGGCCCTGACGGTGATCTGGGTGTCGGAGACGGTTTGGATGACGGCTCGGGTGGGGCCGAAGTACACGTCGATGGCTCCGGCGAGGTTGCGGCCGGTGATGACGATCTCCTGGTCGCTGCCTGCGACGGGGCCCGCGACGGGGCTGATGTCGGTGAGGGCGGGGACCGGTGTGTAGTAGAAGGATCCGAGGGTGCCGGTGCCGCCCGGGGTGGTGACCGTCACGGGGACGGCACCGGATCCGGCGGGGGTGAGGACGGTCATCGACGTCGTTGTGTTGGCGGTGATAACTGCCTGGGCGGTACCGAAGTGCACGGCGGTGGCGTTGGCCAGGTTGTGGCCGGTGAGAGTCACGGTGGTCTGCCCTCCCGTGGACCCGTGGCCGGGGATCACGGTCGTCGCCACATCGCTGACGTTATTTGCAGGCGCGTTGGTCACGTAGGCGTGCGTACCGTCGGGGAAGACCGCGATAGCGGTGGGGCCGCCTCCCACGCCGATGTTCTCGACGACGGTGTTGGTGGCGGTGTCGATCACACTCACCGTGCCCGGGCCAGAGTTCGCCACGTACGCGTGGGAGCCGTCCGGGCTCACTGCCACGAAGCGCGGCTGGGCGCTGACACCGACGACGGCAGTGACCGTGTTCGTTGCGGTGTCGATCACGCTCACCGTGGAGTTGCCGACGCTGGTGACGTAGAGGTGAGCCCCGTCGGGGGTAAGCCCCAGCAGGATGGGGACAGGACCGACGGTGATCGTGGCGGTGACGGTGTTGGTGGCGGTGTCGATCACGCTGACGGTATTCGAGGCGAGACACGCGACGTAGGCGCGTGTCCCGTCCTGGGTAATGACCAGGCCGGTCGAGCCGTCCCCGACGGTGATGGTGGCGGTGACGGTGTTGGTGGCGGTGTCGATCACGCTCACCGTGTTCGTGGTCTGCCGTGTCACGTAGGCGCGGGCGCCGTCCGGGGTGAGCGCTACGACCGTCGCTCCCGCCCCTACGGCGATGTCCGTGACGATGGCGTTGGAGACGGTGTCGATCACGCTGACGAGACCGTCGTCGTAGACGGTCACATACGCCCGGGTGCCGTCCGGACTGATCGCCACGAAGGTGGGACCGGCCCCCGTGGCGATGGTGGCGGTGACCGTGTCGGTGGCGGTGTCGATCACGCTCACCGTGTTCGAGCCCCGGTTGGCCACATACGCACGGGCCGCATCCGGGGTGAGGGCGACTCCCTCCGGTGTGTCACCCACGGGAATGGCGGTCCCTGCCGCGAACGCGGCATCCAACCCGGAGCGACGCGCCTGGGCAGGCAGCAGCGGCGAACGCGATGGAAGGGTGAACATGACACTCCCTGAGGTAGGTGCGGGCGATCTTGTCCCGCACACGGAAATGTCTGCTCCACCGCATGGGCCGGCAGCAGGCAGGCAACCGGCCCAAGACCGGACCGGCGAAATACACGCAGTGCCAAGTACCCTCCCCATGAAGGCTTTTAACATCCGCTCGATATGTCCGATTTTCCGATGACCGCCTTTCCGGGGCCCAATTCGAGCGCTCGCTGGGCCGCGATAGCCGTCTCGGCGGCCAGGCTTGTCACCGCGCAGAGAGTCTTGATGGTGGTCTTGCCGGTCTTGCGGGGGCTGCACACGAGGGGGGTGGCGTGGGTCTTGCTGACCACCGACCCCTTCACCGCCGCCGCATCCTGCGCGGACGACTTCACCACCGCAGGCATGTCGCTGGAGTGGGCGCGGATTCTCCTCACGAAAGCCGGAGCCGCCCAGGTGATCGGCCTGACCATTGGAAAGTACCGCAAGCCCCACACCTTCTACATCCCGCGGCCCGGCGTGGTCATCGACCCGTACACGACGAACAAGGTGGCCCCAGCCGACTTCCAGACGTCCGACCGATCTCCTGGCTTCGGCACCGGCCCCCCTCGCCCCACCCTAAGCGGCCGGCACCAGCCGGACGCGAGAGAAGAAAAGGGGCTCTTCTGCTGGATCCGTGGGTGTGGTCACGCGAGTTGGCGGCGGGGCAGGGTCGGGCGGTTGCCGCCGAGGCAGAGCATGACGAGCGCGATG
>NZ_JBIWPN010000115.1:0-6109 GCF_044768305.1 Kitasatospora sp. NPDC101155
CATCCGCGTCGGCGATCTCCTCCCACTGGGCCCACGAAGGCGCGGTGTCCGCGGCAGGGCGCACCGGGGACCACTCGATCCCGTACAGCGAGCCCCCGGGCGCACCGGCGGTCAACTGCTGCGCCGACACCGGCCGTCCAACCATCGACCGCACCGACAGCACCGGCCGACCGAGCGAGTCGGCCAGCGCCAGCGCCAGCCCCTCGCCGCCGGCCCGGGACAACCGCACCCGCACCGCCGACGCACCGACGGCGCGCAGCGAGACCCCGCTCCAGGCGAACGGGATGCCCGTCTCGTCGCTGCCGCCCTCGACGATCCCGGGGTGCAGCGCGGCGTCCAGCAGCGCCGGGTGGATGGTGAAGCGCTTGGCGTCCTCCACCGCCTGCTCCGGCAGCACGATGTTGGCGAACAGTTCATCGCCGCGCCGCCAGAGCGCCCGCAGGCCTTGGAACACCGGGCCGTAGCCGAAGCCGATCTCGGCGACCCGCTCGTAGGCGCCCTCGACCGGTACCTCCACCGCGCCGACCGGCGGCCAGACCGAGGCGTCGAACGGCACCGGATCGTCGCCGGCGTCCAGCGCCAGCACCCCGGAGGCGTGCTCCGCCCAGGGCGAGTCCTCCCGGCCCTCGGGCCGGGAGTGGATGCCGAGCGGTGCCCGCCCCGACTCGTCCGGGGCGCCGACCCGCACCTGCAGCCGCAGCGCGCCCTCGTTCGGCAGGATCAGCGGCGCGACCAGCGTCAGCTCCTCGACCAGGTCGAAGCCGACCTCGTCGCCGGCGCGGATCGCCAGCTCCAGCAAGCCGGTGCCGGGGACCAGCACCGTGCCGTGCACCCGGTGGTCGGCCAGCCAGGGGTGCGACTCGACCGACAGGCGGCCGGTGAGCAGCACCCCGTCGCCCTCCGCGAGCTCGACCACCGCACCCAGCACGGGGTGCCGGGCCGCGCTCAGGCCGGCGAACCGCACCTCTCCGGTGCGCGAGGCGGCAGGCGCGGGCCAGTAGCGCCGGCGCTGGAAGGCGTAGGTCGGCAGATCGACCCGCTTGGCGCCGGTGCCGGCGAACAGGGCCGGCCAGTCCACCGGCGCGCCGTCCGCGTGCAGCCGGGCCAGCGCCCGCAGCAGGGTGGCCTCCTCGTCCCGGCCGCCGCGCAGCACGGGTACGCAGAGCGCCCCGGCCACCGACTCGGCGGCCATGCCGCAGAGCACGCCCTCCGGGCCGAGCTCGAGGAAGCGGGTCACACCCTCGCGGGACAGGGCGGCGACCCCGTCGGCGAACCGGACCGTCTCCCGGACGTGGCGCACCCAGTACTCGGGCGAGCAGACGAGCTCCTCGGTGGCGAGTCCACCGGTGACGTTGGAGATGACCGGGATCCGGGGCGCCCGGAACTCGATCCGCTCGACCACGGCGCGGAACTCGTCGAGCATCGGGTCCATCAGCGGCGAGTGGAAGGCGTGCGAGACGCGCAGCAGACTGGTCTTCCGCCCCAGGCCCGCGAAGTGCGCGGCGATCTCCTCGACCGCCTTCCGCTCGCCGGAGACCACCACCGAGGTCGGGCCGTTGACGGCGGCGATCGACACCGAGCCGCCCAGCAGCGGCAGGACTTCGTCCTCCGTCGCCTGCACGGCCGCCATCGCACCGCCGTCCGGCAGCGCCTGCATCAGCCGGCCGCGGGCCGTCACCAGCGCGCAGGCGTCGGCGAGCGAGAAGACACCCGCCACGTGCATGGCCGCCACCTCGCCGATCGAGTGGCCCGCCACGAAGTCCGCTCGCACACCCAGCGATTCGGCCAGCCGGAAGAGCGCCACCTCGACGGCGAACAGGGCCGGCTGGGCCCACTCGGTGCGGTGCAGCTCCTGGGCGTCGGTGCCCCAGACCACCTCGCGGACCCCGTCGCCCAGTTCGGCGCAGACCGCGTCGAAGGCCGCCGCGAAGACCGGGAAGCGCTCGTACAACTCGCGGCCCATGCCGAGCCGTTGCGAGCCCTGGCCGGAGAAGAGCACGGCGGTGCCGGCGCTTTGGGCCAGGCCCTCGACGGCACCGCCGGCCGCTGCCTCGCCCGCGGCCAGCGCGGCCAGGCCGCTCAGTGCGCCGTCCCGGTCCGCGGCCAGCACCACGGCGCGGTGCGGGAAGAGCGAACGGCCGGTGGTCAGCGACAGGGCGGCGTCGACCGGCCGCACCTCGGCGTCCGCCGCCAGGAGGTCCAGCAGCCGGGCCGCCTGGTCCCGCAGCGCGGCCCCGGACTTGCCGGAGAGCACCAGCGGGACGAGGCCCGGCGAGACGGTCTGACGGTTGGGCACCGGGCTGGACGCGGGGGCCTGTTCGAGCACCACGTGGGCGTTGGTGCCGCTGATGCCGAAGGAGGAGACGGCGGCGCGGCGCGGGCGGTCCAGCTCGGGCCAGTCCTGGGACTCGGTCAGCAGCTCGACCGCGCCCTCCGACCAGTCCACGTGCGAGGAGGGCTGGTCGATGTGCAGGGTGCGCGGTACGACGCCGTGCCGCATCGCCATCACCATCTTGATCACGCCCGCCACGCCGGCCGCGGCCTGGGTGTGTCCGATGTTGGACTTCACCGAGCCGAGCAGCAGCGGGTGTTCGCGGTCCTGGCCGTAGGTGGCCAGCAGGGCCTGGGCCTCGATCGGGTCGCCCAGCGTGGTGCCGGTGCCGTGCGCCTCGACCACGTCCACCTCGGCCGCGGAGAGCCCGCCGGCGGCCAGCGCCTGGCGGATCACCCGCTGCTGCGAGGGGCCGTTGGGCGCGGTCAGGCCGTTGGACGCACCGTCCTGGTTGATCGCGCTGCCGCGGACAACGGCCAGCACCTCGTGCCCGTTGCGCTTGGCGTCGGAGAGCCGCTCCAGCAGCAGCAGGCCGACGCCCTCGCCCCAGCCGGTGCCGTCCGCCGCCTCGGCGAAGGTCTTGCAGCGCCCATCCCCGGCCAGGCCGCCCTGCTGGGCGAACTCCACGAACGTGGCCGGGCTCACCATGGCGGTGACGCCGCCGGCCAGCGCGAGCGAGCACTCGCCGTTGCGCAGCGCCTGGGCGGCCAGGTGGAGGGCCACCAGAGAGGACGAGCAGGCGGTGTCGATGCTGATCGCCGGTCCCTCCAGGCCGAAGGTGTAGGCCACCCGGCCGGAGAGCACGCTGACGGCGGTGCCGGTGCCGGCGAACCCGATCAGGTCCTCCGGGATGTCGGTGAGCAGCGAGGCGTAGTCGTGGGACATCACCCCGGCGAAGACGCCGGTCCGGCTGCCCCGCAGCGACTCCGGATCGATGCCCGCCCGCTCGAACGCCTCCCAGGCCACTTCCAGCAGCAGGCGCTGCTGCGGGTCCATGGTCAGCGCCTCGCGCGGCGAGATGCCGAAGAAGTCCGGGTCGAACTCGGCGATGTCGCGCATGAACCCGCCGGCCCGGACGAACTCGCCGGTGTCCAGGCCGAGGTCCCAGCCGCGGTCGGTCGGGAATGCGGTGATCGCGTCCCGGCCGTCGGCGACCAGCTGCCAGAGCCCCTCGGGTGAGGCCACCTCGCCCGGGTAGCGGCAGGCCATGGCGACGATGGCGATCGGCTCGTCGCTCGCCGCCGCGACCGCGGCGACGGTGGCGGGGGCGGAGTCGTCCACCAACTCGGCCAGCAGGTACTCGGCGAGCACCACCGGGGTCGGGTAGTCGAAGACCAGGGTCGCCGGGAGCTGCAGGCCGGTGCCGGTGGCGAGGCTGTTGCGCAGCTCGATCGCGGTGAGCGAGTCGAAGCCGAGCTCCGAGAACGTCCGCTTCGGCTCCAGCGCCTGCGGGGAGACGAAGCCGAGCACGGCGGCCACCTGGGTGCGCACCAGGTCCAGCAGCGCCTGGGCGCGGCCGTCCTCCGGCAGGGCCAGGAGCCGCTGCCGCAGCGCAGAGTCGGCGGCGCGGGAGGCCGCCCGGGCGCGGCGGGCCGGACCGCGGAACAGGCCGCGCAGCAGCGGCGGCAGGGTGCCGGCCGCAGCCTGGGTGCGGAACACCGCCGACTCCAGGCGGATCGGTACCAGCTGCGGCTGCTCGGTGGCGAAGGCGGCGTCCAGCACCGCGAGGCCGTCCGCGGTGGCGAGCGGGAGGATGCCCGCCCGCTCCATCCGGGCCTGGTCCGCCTCGTCCAACTCGGCCGTCATGGCGCTGTGCTCGGCCCAAAGGCCCCAGGCGAGGGAGACCGCCGGGAGACCGGCCGCGCGGCGGTTGTGCGCCAGCGCGTCCAGCACGGTGTTGGCGGCGGCGTAGCTCGCCTGCCCGGCGCTGCCGAGCACGCCGGCGGCGGAGGAGAAGAGCACGAAGGCGGCCAGGGGGTGATCCCGGGTCAGCTCGTGCAGGTTGAGCGCGCCGTCCACCTTGGGGCGGAACACCCGGTCCACCCGATCCGGGCTCAGCGAGGCGATCACGCCGTCGTCCAGGACGCCCGCCGCGTGCACGACGGCGGTCAGCGGGTGCTCGGCAGGGATCCGCGCCAGCTCGGCGGCCAGGCCGTCGCGGTCGGCGACGTCGCAGGCGGCGAGCCGGACGGTGGCGCCCAGCTCGGTCAGCTCGGCGGCCAGCTCGGTCGCACCGGCGGCAGCGGCGCCCTGCCGGCTGAGCAGCAGGAGCTGCCGGACGCCCCACTCGGCGACCAGGTGGCGGGCGACCAGCGCGCCCAGCGCCCCGGTGGCGCCGGTGATCAGCACGGTGCCCGCGGGGTCGAGCACGGGCGCCGGATCGGTGGCTGGCGCGGCGGCCCGGGCCAGCCGGGCGACGTGCGGCACGCCGTCGCGCAGCGCCAGGCAGGGCTCGTCCAGGTGCAGTGCGGCGGCGAGCGCCTGCTCAGAGGCGTCCCGCCCGTCCAGGTCGACCAGCCTGATCCGGCCGGGGTTCTCGGTCTGGGCGGAGCGCAGCAGGCCCCAGGCGGCGGCTTGTGCCAGGTCCAGCGGCTGCCCGGCGTCCGCGGAGACGGCGCCGCGGGTCACGAAGACCAGCGGTGAGTCGTCCGGCAGCTCCTGGAGCCGGGCCAGGACCGCGCTGACGGCGTCGCGGGGAGAGTCGCCCTCGACCGCCAGCACCCGCGGCTCCGGGGCGGCCGGGTCGGGCGCGGGCAGCGGTACGGCCGGCCAGGTCAGCCGGTGCAGGGTGCCGGTCCAGGCGCCGTCGAGCGCGACGGTGGGCAGCTCGCGCAGGGTGAGCTGGTCGATGGTGGCCACGGGCCGCCCGGTGGCGTCCGCGACCGTGAAGGAGAAGGCGTCGGCGCCGTGCCGGGTCATCCGAACCCGGAGCGTGGCGGCGCCGGTGGCCAGCAGCGAGACGCCCGACCAGGCGAACGGGAGCTGCGGTCGGCCGGACTCGTTGGCGAGCAGGGCGCAGGCATGCAGTGCCGCGTCGAGCAGTGCCGGGTGGAGGGCGAAGCGGGCGGCCTCGGTGTGCTTCTCCTCCGGCAGAGCGACTTCCGCGTACACGTCCTCGCCGGCCCGCCAGGCCGCGCGCAGGCCCTGGAAGACGGGGCCGTAGCCGAAGCCGGCCCGGGCGAACTCCTCGTACAGGGTGTCGACCGGGACGGCAGCGGCCTTGGCTGGCGGCCAGACGGTCAGCGGAAGGGGCTCGGCGGCGGCGCCCGTGCCCAGGATGCCGCTGGCGTGCAGGGTCCAGGCGTCGTCCTCGGCGGACTCCGGCCGGGAGTGGATGGTGAGGGCACGCCGGGTGGCGTCGTCCGCCGCGGCGACCGCGAGCTGGATCTGCACGGCGCCGGACTCGGGCAGCATCAGCGGGGCCTGGAGGGTTAGCTCGACCAGCTCGTCGCATCCGGCCTGCTCGCCGGCCCGCAGCGCCAGCTCGACGAAGGCCGTGCCGGGCAGCAGCACGCTGCCCTGGACGGCGTGGTCGGCGAGCCAGGGGTGGGTGGAGAGCGAGAGCCGGCCGCTGAACAGGTAGCCGTCGGAGTTGGCGAGGACGGTGACGGCGCCCAGCATCGGGTGCTCGACCGAGCCGAGGCCCGCCGACGAGACGTCACCGACGGATGGCAGGTCGTCCAGCCAGTAGCGTTGGTGTTGGAAGGGGTAGGTGGGCAGGTCCAGGTGCTGTCCCGAACCGCCTAGCAGGGTGGGCCAGTTGACGGGCACGCCGGT
>NZ_JBIWPN010000116.1:0-6001 GCF_044768305.1 Kitasatospora sp. NPDC101155
ATCGCCCTCGTCATGCTCTGCCTCGGCGGCAACCGTCCCGCCCTACCCCGCCGCCAACTCACATGACCCGACCCACAGGTCCAACACAAGAGCCCGAAAAAACCGGGGCGGCGGTGTCCGAAAACCACGCACGCCGCCGGCGATCGCACGAACAGCGACGACGGATCCGGGCGTTCGGTTCAGCGAGCCCAGCCCCGCGCGCCTGTCGGCCGACGGCTCGACGACAGCACGGCCAGGACTTCGTCCACCGCTCGCTCGCCGGAGCGCACCGACCCCTCCATCAGGCCGTGCATCAGCGTCGCCGACTCCGTACCGGCCCAGTGGATCCGGCCGAGCGGCTCACGCAGCGCGCTGCCGTAGTTCGTCAGAACGCCAGGCGGGAAGTGGCCCACCATCCCGCCCAACGACCACGGCTGGGCCGACCAGTCGGTCTCCAGGTAGCCGGTGGGCCGGCGCGCCTGGGGGCCGAAGCGCTCGGCCAGCGCGGCCAGCCAAATCTCCTTGCGCTGCTGCGGATCCAGCCGGCCCAGCCGCAGGGCCCCGGCGGCGAACGCGTAGCTGCTGAGCACGCCCGGCAGCCCCGAACGCGGCGTCTGGTCGATGGTGCCCGGGACGGGCGAGCCGGGCGCGAGCGTCTGTCCCGACAGATGCCGCCGGCGCCAGAACGGCTCCGGGTAGGTCGCGTGCACCCGGATGATCGCCCCGGGTGCCACCCGCTGGCGCAGGTGGCTGTGCACGGCGGGAAGCGGCGGGTCGAAGCGGATCCGGCCGGCCAGCACGGGCGGCGTGGCGACGATCACCCGCTGCGCCCGCACGGCGAGCGCATCGGAGAGGATCTGCACGTCGCCGCCATCGTGCACGATCTGCCGCACCGGGCTCGACAGCCGCACCGCGTCACCCAACTGCTCGGCCATCCGCCGGGCGAGTTCCGGGGCTCCGCCGTCCACGAGGTGGGATTCGGTCTTCCGGGTGTCGGTGTAGTAGCCGAAACCGCCGCCCCCTCTGGCCAGGACGAGGGCACCGAGCAGGGAAACCTCCGCCGGATCGGCGCAGAACAGCAGGTTCATGGTCGAGTGGAGCAGCGTGTACGCCGTGGACGAGGGCACGTTGAGCAGGTCGGCGAGCCACTGCCCGAGCGTACGGCTATCCCACTGCCGGGCGTTGCGGGCCCGCCAGGGGGCATCGGCTGGCAGCTGGCGGGCCATCAGGTTCAGGCGCGCAAAGGCCAGGCCGAGAGCGGCGAGTGCGCCCGGGCCGGCCTTGGGGACGCCACCTCGGTAACGATGGTTCACGCCGTCCAGGCGCAGGATGTGATCACCGCGCTCGTCCTGCGGGTACACCGCCAGCCCCAGCTCCCGGCAGAGCCGGAACATGCGCTCCTGCCCCTTGCCGAGCCAGGTGCCGCCCGCCGAGACCACGGTCCCGTCGGGCAGCTCCCGGTTCCAGACCCGGCCACCCACCCGGTCCCCGGCCTCGAGCACGACGACCTCGCGGCCGGTCCCCGCCAGTCGCCTCACGGCCGCCAGACCAGCGAAACCCGCACCGACGACACACACATCCGCCTGCACCCGTGCCATGACCACCTCCACGGTGCAGCCTCACCCGCCGCGCCCCCTCCCGCCCGGCGGATCATCCATGGGGACCAGTACGCCCCGATCGGGCCGTAGACAGCACGTGGCGTCGCGGCTTGCGTGTCCGCCCTGTCAGGTTCCGGGGCGGTCCGGCCGCCGTCGCTCGTCGAGATCCGGGAGTAACTTCTCGAACGTGGCTGGGAGTTGAGACTACGTCCATTCCGATACGCCTATGCCATTTCAGCGAGCCGCAGGTCGGGAAGCGACACCTTGTTCCGCGGCAACCCCTTAGGATCAAATTCGGACGAAAGTTCGAAGTCACACTCATTTGAGTGAACCTGTACACGATCGAGTGATATTAGATTCAGTCAGGGCAGCTAACCGGTCGGGGGCTTGCGCGAGCTGCAGACCGCGACCGTTCCCCCCGCCGGAATTGCTCCGGTCGGGCCGTAGACCACCGTCCTACGACAACTGAAAGGATAATCAGATGATCCTCAATCTGCTCGGCGACATCCTCAAGGCTCTCGGCTGGCTGCTCTAAGCGTGTCGTCTAACCTCGGCGGTCATTTCGACCCGCTGAGATCTTCGGGGTCCAGGGGGGCATGTGACGTGGTCGTTCTCCACGCTTCGAGATGTCGAGTCAATGAACCTGGATCCACCCGTCGGTGGTCGCGTGATACCGGACCATCGACGAAGACGTGCCTTGTGACCTGCGTCGACGGGAGCTCTCCCGGCTTCCGACCCGCAGCGGGACAAGGCACGTCATAACAAGGGCACGATGTCGCAAGGCACGTCGTCAGTGAAATTCCCCCATGCCGCCGCCGCGTCCTCATCGTCACTGACTCCGCGCCGCTGTCCGCGCCGGTGATGGTCGCCACCGCTTCACGCAAGGGCACGGCCGGCTCGGCCAGGCCGTCTCGCCGATCGCCGAGGCCATCAAGACTGCGGGTGCCGATAAATCATCCGGCCTGGTCACAGCCTTGTCTGCCTGATCGCGGGTCGTGTCTGCAGGCCTCCTGGTTGTCTTCCCCAGGGGTCAGTACAGACGGCATGATGATCTGTCGTGCTGCTGCGTCTGGCCTACCTCGCCGCAACCAACACCTTCGCGCTGCTGCGGATCCCGCCGATGAGCGACAGAGAGAAAGACATCGAGATCCTCGCGCTCCGGCACCAGCTGCTGGTCCTGCGGCGCCAGGTCGGCAGGCCCGTCTTCAACGATACCGACCGCGCCGTGCTCGCCGGCCTGCTCCACCTCCTCCCAATGGACAAGCTGCGGCGCTTCTTGCTGCTGGTCCGCCCGGACACGGTCCTGCGCTGGCACCGCGACCTGCTCAAGCGACGCCATGCCGCGACCTGCGTGCCGAAGCGTCGCGGGCGCCCACCCACCGTCCGCTCGGTCCGTGTCCTGGTGCTGCGCCTGGCCAGGGAGAACAGCTCGTGGGGCTACCGCAGGATCCACGGCGAACTCGCCGCGCTCGGTATCAAGGTCGCCGCCTCCACCGTCTGGGAGATCCTCCGCGAGCACGGCGTCCCGCCCGCGCCCGAGCGGCAGAGCACGAGCTGGGCCGACTTCCTGCGCGGCCAGGCCGAGGCCCTGCTCGCCTGCGACCTCTTCGAGGTCCGCACGCTGGCCGGTGCCCACCTGTACGTCTTCGCCGTCGTCGAGCACGCCACTCGCAGGGTCCGGGTCCTGGGCGCCACCACGCATCCGACCGCGGACTGGATCGTGCAGCTCGGACGTAACCTCCTCATGGACGTCGAGGACGCCGGCAGCCGGGCCAGGTTCCTCATCCGCGACCGCGACTCCAAGTTCACCGCCGCCATTCGACGCCCTGCTGACCGACGCCGGAATCGAGATCGTCACCACCGGCATCCGGATACCCCGGATGAACTCCCTCATCGAGCGCTGGATACAGACCTGCCGCAAAGAGCTCCTCGACCGCACCTTGATCTGGAACCAGAACCACCTCCTCCACGCACTCCGCGAGTTCGAGACCCACTACAACGAGCACCGGCCACACCGAACCCTGGACCAAGCCGCACCCCTGCGCCCACTACCCGAACCGATCAACCCGCCAGCACAGCTCGGCAACCTGGACGTCCGTCGACGAAACCGCCTCTGCGGAACCCTCCACGAGTACCAACATGCCGCGTGACCAGGCCGGATGATTTTTCGGCACCCGCAGTGTTCCGCGGGGCCCGGCCGGTGGGAGGCCAGCAGCGCCGAGCCGCGGCGCGGCTGCTCTGCTCGGCGGCCCGGTGGTGCTGTGGTGGGGCCGCCGTGGCGGGAATGCTAGACCTGTGATCGTCAGGTTGCTAGGGCTTTGACCTGCGTTCTTTCGGGCGCGAACATGCCATCGGCGCGGCGGGTTCGGGTGGTCAGCGGTACGGGCCGATCAGCAGGACGGTGACCACCGCGTCGCCCTGGCTCGTGCTCCTGGCGGTCGTCGGCGTCCGGGCCCCAAGCCCAGTAGGTCCGCCAGGCATCGGCGCCGGTCTCCTGCCAGGTGTCGGCGATGCCGCACAGCAGGCCGGTGACGAAGTCGGCCGGGACCCGGGTGGGGGTGGCAGCCCGGCTGCCACCCCCACCCGGTCCGCATCCGCGCGCGGTCATTTCAGGCGGCTACCCGGGCCCGCGTCGGGGTCCAGCCGCCCGCTCCTCCAGCGCCTACCCGGCCACCTGGTAGAGACCGCGGCCGACGCGCCGGACGCGGGAGGACTTCACGAGGCGCTCCAGCGAGGTCCGCACGGTGTTCATACCGGCGGCGGTGTCGGCGCGGCCCAGCACACCGGCGACCTCGCGGACCTTGACCGGGCCGGCAGCCGCGGCCAGGTGCGCCACGATGGCCTCCGACACCCCGGATGCGCGTGGCGCCGGGACCGACGCCACGACCTTGGCCTCGACCACGGCGGCCCTGCGAGGCGAGCGAGCCGGCGTCTTGGCCTTCACCGGCGCGGGCTTCGTCGCACTGCTCTTCCTCACCGTCTTCTCCACCGCCCGGGCCGCCTTGGCGCCCTCGGCCGTCGGCGCGGTGGCCGGCTTCGCTCCCTTCGACGTGCGGGTGCGGCCGCGCACAGCCTTCGATGCCGACCTCTTCTCGACGTCCGCCGCGACGGCGGTGATCTCGGAGACAGGCGCCTGCTGGAGGAAGGCAGCGCCGGCCAGTGAACGCAGGCTCGCCAGAGCGCCGCGCGCCGCGTCCAGCCGCTCGGAGGCCGCGTTCAACTCCTCCTCCAGCCGGCGCTGCTCCTTCTCAAGCAACGGCAGCTCACGGTTCAGCAAGGCGATGGTCGCCTCAACACCGTCGTGGATCCGGGGCTTGGTTGCCAAAGTGGCCTCACTTCATCATGCCGTCGCAGCCACCACAGGTGCGATGGCCAGCGACGGCCCTACGGGGCAAATACCGCGCAAGTGTATAGATCACCCATTAGAGTGATGACCACGAGACTGAGCCGTCCCGCCCTCGGCGCGGGTCGTGGCCGCCGACGCCACGTCGCGACAGAGCGTCCGGGCTATCCGAGTGGACCCCCGCGCGGTGCCGACACCGCGCCGACGAGGCAAGCTGGCGCTGATCCTCTCCCCCGCCCGTCCACTGATGAGAAGGCAGCATCTTGGCAACCGACTACGACGCTCCGCGCAACACCACCAGCGACGACTCCAGCGACGACAGCATCGAAGAACTGAAGAGCCGACGCGACGACAAGACAGGCTCCGCGGTCGACGTTGACGCCGAAGCCGTCGAAGGCACCGAGCTGCCCGGTGCCGACCTGTCAGACGAAGAACTCACCGTGCGGGTCGTACCTCCCCAACAGGACGAGTTCACCTGCATGACCTGCTTCCTGGTCCACCACCGCGCCCAGCTCGCCGGGGAGGACAAGAACGGCCAGCCCATCTGCCGCGACTGCGCCTCCAAGGCCTGAACAGCGACGGGTCGCCCCTGACTCACCGGTCCCTGGAGCGGCTGGACGTCAGTGGCCTCCAGCCTGATCGGGGTGTAGATAGCGGTGGATGAGACCCGCTGTCCCCTGTGGAGAGGGGGCAAAGTATGGGGAGGCGGCGGAGAAGTGCACGACCGGGCCAGCATCATCATCAGGCCGGATCACCCCTCCGTCTCCGTCGGCCGTCAACCCGGCCACGGTCTCGGTCATCTCTGGCGTCTCCTTGATCATCAGATCCGCCGTTGATTAGACACTCCCGGCGATCGACTTTCGGAATCTCCGGCTCAGGAACAACTGTGGTCAGCAGGACCGCACAGCGGTGGAGTCGGTCGGCGGCCGCGACGCCAGCCGATCGGTGGGGGACTCCGTGCACCTGATCGGGGTCTGTACAGCCAGCGGCTCTTACAAGATTTTCGTAGCTGATGATTGTTTCAACTCGCCTGTGGTGTCGCCTGGTTGACGGTGAGACGCTGTCTGGGTGTGTTGTCATG
>NZ_JBIWPN010000117.1:0-5702 GCF_044768305.1 Kitasatospora sp. NPDC101155
ACACCGCTGATCGTCCGGCCGTCCAGGGCCTTCGCGAGGGCCTCGCGGTCGGCGGCGTCGCAGGCCACCACCTCAGTGCGGGCACCCAGCTCCGCCAGCTCGTCCACCAGCTCGGACGCACCTCCACGACGGCTCAGCAACAGCAGCTCCCGCACGCCGTGTTCGGCCACCAGATGGCGTGCGACGAGGCGGCCCAGACCGCCGGTCCCACCCGTGATCACCACGGTTCCCGTGCCCCAGCCCGAGGAGGGCCCGCCGGGGGCCACCCGGGCGAGTCGGCCCACCCGCACGACACCATCGCGGGCGGTGAACTGGAATTCGCCGCGGTCCAGTTGAGCGCAGAGGACGGGCAGCGCCGTCTTCACGTCCGACGCGCGCTCGACATCGAGCAGGGCGAACCGGCCCGGGTTCTCCGCCTCGGCCGCCCGGACGAGACCCCAGACCGCGCCGCCGACGAGGCCGGCGACCTCACCGCCCGGCACCGCACCGCGGGTCGTGAACACCAGGCGGGAGTCCGCGAACCGCGGCTCGGCCAGCCACTCCTGCACCAGGCCCAGCGCCCACGCCGTCACCTCGTGCACGTCCGAGGGCGTCGAACCGCCCGGCACCGGCACGAGCACGACCTGCGGCACCTCGCCGGTCACGTCGGCGAGCGACGGCACGTCCTCGCCCAGGGTGACGGCCCGCACGGGCCCGGCGTCCCGCGACGGGACGTCCACCCAGTCGAGCCGCAGCAGCGCCCCGGCCAAGCCGCTCCGCTCGGTCACGGCGGACGGCTCGGCCAGCGTCAACGACCCCGCCGACAGCACGGGCCCGCCCGCCGCGTCCGCGACCTCGACGGTCACCGTGTCCGCACCCGCCCTCGCGACCCGCAGCCGCACGACGGCCGCGCCGGTCGCGTGCAGTGCCACGTCGCGCCAGCCCGTGGGCACCAGGCGTGCGCCGTCGTTCGCCCCGGTCAGGGCGGCGATCTGAACGGCCGCCTCCAGCAGCGCCGGGTGCAGCCCGTACGGCGCCGCGTCCTCGGCGCGGCCCGGCAGGACGGCCTCCGCGAACACCTCGTCGCCCCGCTGCCACACCGCCTGCAGCGTGCGGAACGCCGGGCCGTGGTCCAGCGGGTCGTGGCAGGACTCCGGATCCACGGCCACCGCGTCCGCCGGGGGCCAGGCCGAGGCGTCGAAGCCGCCCTCCGGCTCGCCGACGGCCAGCGTGCCGGTGGCGTGGCAGGTCCACGGACCGTCCACCGCGTCCTCCGACCGGGCGTAGCAGCTCAGCGCACGCGTCCCGGCCTCGTCCGGCGCGCCCACCACCAATTGGACGACGACGGCGCCGTCCTCGGGCAGCGCGAGCGGCTCGGCGAGCGTCAGCCGCTCGACCCGGTCGCAGCCCACCTGGTCGGCGGCCCGGACGGCCAGCTCCAGGAACCCGGTCGCCGGGAAGACGGCCGCGCCGCCCACCCGGTGGTCGCCCAGCCACGGCTGCGCCTTCAGCGACAGCCGGCCGGTCAGCAGCACGCCACCCGAGTCGGCCGGGGTGACCACCGCGCCCAGCAGCGGGTGCTCGGCGGGTCGCAGGCCCGCGCCGGTCACGTCGCCCGTGTGCGCGGCCTGGGCGGGCCAGTAGCGCTCGTGCTGGAAGGCGTACGTCGGCAGGTCGACGCGCCGGGCGCCGGTCCCGTCGAAGACCCGGGCCCAGTCGACGGGCACGCCGACGACGTGGAGGCGGGCGAGCGCCGTCAGCAGGACGCCTTCCTCCGGCCGGTCGGGGCGCAACGCGGGTGCCGCGACGCGGCCGGCGCCCTCGTCGAGGTTCTGCTCGGCGAGGGCGGTGAGCACACCGCCGGGGCCGAGCTCCAGGTAGTCCGTCGCGCCGGCCGCGTCGAGGGTGCGGATCCCGTCGGCGAAGCGGACGGCCTCGCGCACGTGACGCACCCAGTAGTCGGGGGTGGTGAAGTCCGCGCCCAGGGTGCCGGTCAGGTTGGAGACCAGCGGGATCGAAGGGGCCTGGTACGTCAGCCCGTTCAGGACCTCACGGAAGTCCGCCAGCATCGGGTCCATCAACGGCGAGTGGAACGCGTGCGAGACCTTCAACCGCGTCGTCTTGCGATCGGCGAAGTGCGCCTCGATCGCCACGACCGCCTCCTCCGCGCCCGAGACGACCACGGACGACGGACCGTTGACGGCGGCGATCGACACGAACTCACCCAGCAACGGCAGGACTTCCTCCTCCGCCGCCTGCACCGCCAGCATCGCACCACCCGACGGCAGCGCCTGCATCAGCCGGCCACGAGCACCGACCAGCGCGCAGGCGTCCGCCAGCGAGAACACCCCGGCCACATGCGCCGCCGCGATCTCACCGATCGAGTGCCCAGCGACGAACTCGGCTCGCACGCCCAGCGATTCGACGAGCCGGTAGAGCGCCACCTCGACGGCGAACAACCCGGGCTGGGCGTAGGAGGTCTCGTTGATCAGCTCCTCGTCCGAGCCCCAGAGCACATCGCGCAAGGGCACGTCCATCGCCGCACACACCGCGTCGAACGTCTCCGCGAACACCGGGAACCGGGCATACAGCTCCCGCCCCGTCCCCAGCCGCTGCGACCCCTGCCCGGAGAACAGCAGCGCGAGCCTGCGCTCCCCCGCCGCGCCGCGCGCCACCTCGGTGCCGTCCAGCAGCACCGCCCGGTGCGCGAACCGCGACCGCCCGGCCAGCGACAGCCCGACGTCCGCCAGCGATCCCTCCGGCTCGGCGAGCCCGGCCAGTTGCGCGTCCAGCGCGGCCTCCGACGCTCCCGAGACCACCCACGGCACGACGCCCGGAGCCACGGCCGCTTCCTCGGCCTGATCCACCACCGGCGCCTGCTCGACGATCACGTGGGCGTTCGTCCCGCTGATCCCGAACGACGAGACCCCGGCCCGGCGCGGGCGCCCGGCCTCGGGCCACTCGCGGGCCGCCGTCAGGAGCTCCACCGCGCCCGCCGACCAGTCGACATGCGAGGACGGCGCGTCGACGTACAGCGTCTTCGGCAGCACGCCCGCCCGCATGGCCTCCACCATCTTGATCACGCCCGCGACCCCGGCCGCCGCCTGGGTGTGCCCGAGGTTGGACTTCACCGAGCCGAGGAACAGCGGGAGTTCGCGGTCCTGCCCGTAGGTCGCGAGCAGCGCCTGCGCCTCGATCGGGTCGCCCAGCGTGGTCCCCGTGCCGTGCGCCTCGACCGCGTCGACCTCGGCGGCCGACAGCCCGGCGTTGGCCAGCGCCTGGCGGATCACCCGCTGCTGGGACGGGCCGTTGGGAGCAGTGAGGCCGTTGGACGCACCGTCCTGGTTGACGGCGCTGCCGCGCACGACCGCCAGCACCGGGTGCCCGTTGCGGCGGGCGTCCGAGAGCCGCTCCAGCACCAGCACGCCGGCGCCCTCCGACCACCCCGTGCCGTCCGCCGCGTCGGCGAACGCCTTGCAGCGCCCGTCCGGGGCGAGCCCGCCCTGGCGGGTGAAGCCGAGGAAGCTCATGGGCGTGGACAGGACGGTCACGCCACCGGCCAGGGCCAGCGTGCACTCGCCACTGTTGAGGGACTGCGCGGCCAGGTGCATCGCCACCAGCGAGGAGGAACAGGCGGTGTCGATCGTGAGCGCCTGGCCCTCCAGCCCGAAGCAGTAGGACACCCGGCCCGAGATCACGCTGTTGGCCAGCCCGGTGCTCGCGTGGCCCTCCACCTCCTCCCGGGAGTTCATCACCAGCGAGGCGTAGTCCTGGCCCGTCGTGCCGACGAAGACGCCCGTCCGGCTGCCGCGCAGCGCGGTCGGGTCGATGCCCGCCCGCTCGAAGGCCTCCCAGGACGTCTCCAGCAGGAGCCGCTGCTGCGGGTCCATCGCGAGGGCCTCGCGCGGCGAGATGCCGAAGAAGCCCGCATCGAAGTCCCCGAGGCCGGCGAGGAAGCCGCCCTGGCGGGTGGCGCTCACCCCGTGGCCGGTGCCGAAGAGCGCGTCGAGGTCCCAGCCGCGGTCGGTCGGGAAGTCGGTGATGCCGTCGCGGCCCTCGCTCAGGAGCCGCCAGAGGTCCTCGGGGGTCCGCACTCCGCCGGGCAGACGGCAGGCCATGCCGACGATCGCGATCGGCTCGCCGGCATCGGCGGTGGTGGCGGCCGCCGGGGCCGCCACGTCGTCCTCCTCGTCGAGGAGTTCACCGAGCAGGTGCGCGGCGAGGGCCTGCGGGGTCGGGTAGTCGAAGACCATGGTCGCCGGGAGCCGGAGCCCGGTGACGTCGGCGAGGCGGTTGCGCAGCTCGATCGCGGTGAGGGAGTCGAAGCCGAGGTCCCGGAACTCCCGTCCGGGGTCCACCGCTCGGCCCGAGGCGTGGCCCAGGACGCCGGCGGCCTCCGCACGGACGAGGTCGACGAGGTGACGCGGCCGGTCGCCCTCGCGCAGCTCGACGAGGCGGGCCGTGAGCGCGGCGCCCGTGCCCGTACTGCTCACGGCGGTACGGCGCCCGGCGGGCAGGAGGGCACGGAACATCGTGGGCACCTCGCCGCGCGGGCGGGCCCCGGCGGCCATGCGGCCGGTCGCGACCAGGTACGGCTCGTCGACGGCCATGGCGGCGTCGAGCAGCGCGAGACCGTCCTCCTCGGCCAGGGGCGGGACGCCGGAGGAGCGGATGCGGTGCAGGTCGGCCTCGGAGAGCGTCCCCGTCATGCCGGCCGTCGGCACCCACGCGCCCCAGCCCAGGGACTGGGCAGCCAGGCCCTGGCGGCGGCGCCAGTGCGCCAGCGCGTCGAGGTAGACGTTCGCCGCCGCGTAGTTGCCCTGGCCGGCGCTGCCCAGGACACCGGAGACGGAGGAGAACAGGACGAAGGCCTTGAGGTCCTGGTCCTCGGTCAGCTCGTGGAGGTTCCACGCCGCGTCCACCTTCGGGCGCAGGACGGCCGACAGTCGCTCGGGCGTCAGTGCGCTCACGACGCCGTCGTCCAGCACACCGGCCGCGTGCACCACGCCCGTGACCGTCCGGCCGTGCAGCGCCCCGGCGAGCGCCTCCCGGTCGGCGGCGTCGCAGGCCACCACCTCGACGTCGGCGCCCAGCGCGCGCAGTTCCTCCAGCCACGCGCCGGCGCCACCGCGGCGGCTCAGCAACAGCAGGTCCCGGACGCCGTGTTCGGCCACCAGATGGCGTGCGACGAGGCGGCCGAGGCCGCCGGTGCCGCCCGTGACGACGACCGTTCCCTCGCCCCAGCCCGCGGACGAACCGCCGCCCGCAGCGCGGGTCAGCCGACCGACGCGCACGGCGCCCTCGCGGACCACCACCTGCGACTCGCCGGTCGCCAGCACGGCGTCCAGCGGGAGCTCGCCGTCCGCGTCCACGAGGACGAACCGGCCCGGGTTCTCCGACTCGGCGGCCCGCACCAGGCCCCACACGGCACCGCCGACGAGGTCGGACACCTCGCCGCCCGCCATGGCGCCCCGCGTGACGAAGACGAGGCGCGCGTGCGCGAACCGCGGTTCGGCCAGCCACTCCTGCACCAGGCCCAGCGCCCACGCCGTCACCTCGTGCACGTCCTCCGGCGTCGAACCGCCCGCCACCGGGACCACCACGGCACCCGGCACGTCGTCCGTCAGCTCGGCGAACGACGCCACGTCCGCGCCCAGCGTCACCGCCGTCACGCGCTCACCCGCGCGCGACGGCGCGGGCACCCACTCCAGCCGCAGCAGCGA
>NZ_JBIWPN010000118.1:0-5277 GCF_044768305.1 Kitasatospora sp. NPDC101155
AGCGGCGAACACCGCCGACTCCTCCAGCAGACCCGCAGCCATCCCCGCCCACTGCGACCCCTGCCCCGGGAACACGAACACCGTACGACCGGCGGCCTTGATCTCGCCGGTGACGGCGTGACGGGCCGGAGTCCCGTCGGCGAGAGCCCGCAGTGCCCCCTGCACCTGCCCGGTGTCCCCGGCCACGACCACGCCGCGGTGTCCCAGCAGTGCCCGGGTGGTGGCCAGCGAGTAGGCCGTGTCGCGCGGATCGGCATCCGGGTTGGCCGCCAGGAAGTCGGCCAGCGTCCGGGCCTGCGCCCGCAGGGCCGCCGCGGACTTGCCGGAGAGGACCCAGGGCAGCACGGTCTCGGGTCCGGTGCGTTCGGTGTGCCCGTTGTCGGGCGCGGGCGGGGCCTCCTCCAGGATCAGGTGGGCGTTGGTGCCGCCGATGCCGAAGGAGGACACCGCGGCGCGGCGCGGCTCCTCGCGGCGCGGCCAGTTCACCGGCTCGGTCAGCAGCGACACCGTCCCGGCGGCCCAGTCCACGTGGGGAGTGGGCTCGTCCACGTGCAGGGTGCGCGGCAGCACGCCGTGCCGCATCGCCATCACCATCTTGATCACACCGGCGACACCGGCGGCCGCCTGGGTGTGACCGATGTTCGACTTCAACGAGCCGAGCCACAGCGGCCGCTCCGCCGGGCGGTTGCTGCCGTACGTGGCGATCAGCGCCTGCGCCTCGATCGGGTCACCGAGCTTCGTGCCGGTGCCGTGCGCCTCGACGGCGTCGACCTGGTGGTCCTCCAGTCGGGCGGCGGCCAGGGCCTGGCGAATCACGCGCTCCTGGGACGGCCCGTTGGGCGCGGTCAGGCCGTTGCTGGCACCGTCCTGGTTCACCGCGCTGCCGCGCAGGACGGCCAGCACCGGGTGCCCGTTGCGTTCGGCGTCCGAGAGCCGCTCCAGCACCAGCACGCCGGCGCCCTCGGCGAAGCCGGTGCCGTCGGCGGTGGCGGCGAAGGACCGGCAGCGGCCGTCGGGCGACAGGACCCGCTGGCGGCTGAAGTCGGTGAACAGCAGGGGGGTGGACATGACGGTCACCCCGCCGGCCAGGGCGAGGTCGCACTCGCCCTGTCGCAGCGACTGGCTGGCGACGTGCAGGGAGACCAGCGACGAGGAACAGGCGGTGTCCACCGTCATGGCCGGGCCTTCGAGGCCGAAGGTGTAGGAGATGCGGCCGGAGGTGACCCCGCCGGCGCCACCGGTCGACAGGTGGCCTTCGACGCCGTCGGGCAGGTCCCGCAGGCCGGTCCCGTAGTCGTGCTGCATGGCCCCGACGAAGACCCCGGTGCGGCTGCCCCGCAGCGAGGCGGGCACGATGCCCGCCCGCTCGAACGCCTCCCAGCAGGTCTCCAGCAGCAGCCGCTGGTGCGGGTCCATCGCCAGCGCCTCGCGGGGCGCGATGCCGAACAGGTCCGCGTCGAACTGGTCGACGTCGTGCAGGAACCCGCCCTCCCGAGCGTAGGACTTGCCGGGCGCCTGGGGATCGGGGTGGTAGAGGCCGGCCAGGTCCCAGCCGCGGCCGACCGGGAACTCCGAGATGGCGTCGGCGCCGTCGGCGACCAGCCGCCACAGGTCTTCGGGGGACCGGACGCCGCCCGGGAAGCGGCAGCTCATCGCGACGATCGCGATCGGCTCGTGCTTCTCCTCCTGAAGCTCACGCAGGTTCTGGCGGCTCTGGTGCAGCTCGGCCGTGACCCACCGAAGGTGGTCGAGGAGCTTCTCTTCAGTCGCCATGCAACACCAATCCCTGAAGGTCGTTCGGACGTCCGCAGCCGCGAGGCGTCATGATGAACGCCCCAGCTCGTTGTTGATGAATGCGAAGATCTCGTCGGCGGTGGCCGCCTGGAGCCGCTCGCCGACCGCGGCGGGCTCCGGGCCCGCCTCCAGCCCCGGCACCCGCCCGCTGGCCAGCTTGGTCAGCAGGTTCTCCAGCCGGGCGGTGACCTTGGTGCGCAGGCCCTCGTCGGTGCTGATCGCCGCGACGGCGGCCTCCAGGCGGTCGAGCTCCTCCAACGGCGAGCCGTCCGTCACGGTCTGCTGGACCAGCCGCCCGTGCAGGTGGTCGCTGAGCAGGCTGAGGGTCGGGAAGTCGAAGACGAGGGTCGCCGACAGCCTCAGCCCGGTGGCCGAGCTCAGCCGGTTGCGGAACTCCACGGCGGTCAGTGAGTCGAAGCCGAGTTCCTTGAACGTCTGCTCGGCCCGGATCGCGCCTGGTGTCCGGTGTCCCAGCACACCGGCCAGCTGTCCCTGCACCAGGTCGAGCAGCAGGCGCCTCTGCTCCTCCTCGGAGAGCGGCGCCAACCGCTGCTCCAGGGTCTGCGCCGCCTCGGCGCCGCCGGTCCGGGTCGGCCGGGCGGGCCGGCGGACCAGCTGTCGGAAGAGCCCGGGTGTGGCGTCGGCCCCGCCCTCCGAGCGGGCCAGGACGGCGCTGTCCAGCCGGACGAGCAGCTGCAGCGGTCGGTCGACGGCCCGGGCGAGGTCGAACAGCGCCAGTCCCTGGTGTGTCGGAAGCGGTGTGACGCCCCGGCGGGCGAGGCGGGCCCGGTCGCCCTCGTCCATGGCTCCGGTCATGCCGCTGGTCTCCTCCCACAGCCCCCAGGCCAGCGAGGTCGCGGGGAGCCCGTGGGCCCGCCGGTGCTGGGCCAGGGCGTCGAGGAAGGCGTTGGCGGCCGCGTAGTTGCCCTGTCCCGCGTTGCCGAAGGTCGCCGCGATGGAGGAGAACAGGACGAAGAAGCGCAGGTCCTGCCCAGCGGTCAGCTCGTGCAGGTGCGCCGCCGCGTCCGCCTTGGGCAGCAGGACGCGGGACAGGCGCTGCGGATCCAGGGATTCAATGATCCCGTCGTCCAGGACGCCCGCGGCGTGCACGACCCCGGTCAGCGGGTGTTCGGGGCTGACGGTGTCGAGCAGCGCCGCCAGCTGGGCGCGGTCCTCGACCTCGCAGGACGCCACGGTGACCTGGGCGCCCAACTCGGCCAGCTCGGCCACGAGAGCCGCCGCGTGCTCGGCCCGTGCGCCGCGACGGCTGGCCAGCAGGAGGTGCCGGACGCCGTGTTCGGCCACCAGGTGCCGGGCGAGCAGACGGCCCAGGGCGCCGGTGCCGCCGGTGATCAGGACGGTGCCCTCGGCGTCGGCCGGCCGGGCGGTCTCGGCGGGGGGCGGGGTCCGGGTGAGGACGGGTACGAGGGCGGCGCCCGCGCGGATCGCCAGTTGCGGCTCGCCGCCCGGCAGGACCACGGGCAGTTCGAGGGTGGAAAGCTCCTGGTCGTCGAGGTCGACCAGCACGAACCGGCCGGGGTTCTCGGTCTGCGCCGACCGGACCAGGCCCCATACCGCCGCGGCGGCCAGGTCGGTGACGTCCTCGCCGGGCTCCACCGCGACCGCGCCCCGGGTGACCACCACGAGCGGCGTGGTCATCAGCGCCGGTTCGGCCAGCCAGCCGCGCAGCACCTCCAGGACGCGGGCGGTCTGCGCGTGGACGGTGTCCATCAGGGCTCCGTCCGCGCCGTAGGCGATGACCGGCAGGACCACGGCGTCCGGGGTGGGCGCGCCGCCGGCCAGGTCCGCGCGCAGCGTTGCCAGGTCCGGATGCGTGATGACCAGGCCGCCGGCCGACTCCAGGGCCATGCCCAGCTTGGCGTCGTCGGCTCCCAGTACGGTCCACATGCCGGCGGCTTCGGGCGCGCCCTCGTGCGCGCTGGACGCGACCCACTCCAGCCCGAACAGGGCGTCCCGCCCAGCGCCGCGGGCGGCGCCCAGCTGGGCGGCGGTGACCGGCCGCATCACCAGGGACTGGGCGGTCAGCACGGGCCGGCCGGTCTCGTCGGTGGCGGTCACCGAGATCGCCTCCGGCCCGGCGGCGGAGATGCGCACCCGCAGTGCGGCGGCGCCGGTGGCGTGCAGCGAGACGCCGGACCAGGAGAACGGCAGCCGTGCCCGTCCGGTGCCGCCGTCGGGGCTCCCGGCCGAGTCCGGCGCGGGGAAGAACGATCCGAGCTGCGCGGTCTGCAGCGCCGCATCGAGCAGAGCCGGGTGGAGGCCGAAGGTGCCTGCGTCGTCGTGCTGCTCGGGCGACAGGCGCACCTCGGCCAGCACGTCGTCACCGTGCCGCCAGGCAGCGGCCACGCCCTGGAAGGCCGGTCCGTACTCGTACCCGTCCAGTGCCACCCGGTCGTAGAAGTCGTCCAACTCGACGGCGACCGCGCCGGCGGGCGGCCACTGTCCGCCGTCCGGTTCCCCGGCATCCGGCACCGTGGTGGCCGGGGCCAGCGTCCCGCTGGCGTGGCGGGTCCAGGGGACGTCGGCGGAGCCGCCGTCCGGCCGGGCGTACAGGCCCAGCGGTCGGCGTCCGTTCTCGTCCGGGGCTCCCACCACCACCTGCAGGGCCGTCCCGCCCTGCTCGGGCAGGAGCAGCGGCGCCGCGAGGGTCAGCTCCTCCACCAGCTCGCAGCCGACTCGTTCACCGGCCCGGGCCGCCAGCTCGACGAAGGCGGTGCCGGGCAGCAGGACGGTGCCCGCCACGGCGTGGTCGGCGAGCCACGGGTGGGTGCGCAGGGACAGACGTCCGGTCAACAGCTGCTCATCGGTGGCCGCGATGGTCACCTCGGCACCCAGCAGCGGGTGTTCTGCGGCGTCGAGGCCGAGGCCGGCCGCGGCGGCGCCGCCCGACACGGCGGCCGGGCTGTTCCACCAGTAGCGCTCGTGCTGGAAGGCGTAGGTCGGCAGGTCGATACGGCGGGCACCCTGGCCCGCGAACAGGCGCTGCCAGTCGATGGTGACGCCGTGGACGTACGCCTCGGCGAAGGAGGTCAGCAGCCGTTCCAGGCCGCCCTCATTGCGGCGCAGCGACCCGACGGCCGTCGCCATGGGGTGGCCGAGCGCTTCGGCGGTCTCCTCGATGCCCATCGTGAGCACCGGATGCGGACTGGCCTCGATGAACGCCTGGTGCCCCTGCCCCAGCAGGAAACCCACCGCCTCCTCGAACCGCACCGTCTGACGCAGGTTGCGGTACCAGTACTCCGCCCCCAGATCACCCGACGCCACGTCGACCCAGCCGCCGTGCACCGTCGACAGGAACGGAACCCGCGGCGCCACCGGCACCACCGGCACCAGCACCTCCCCCAGCTCCTCCCGCAGCGACTCCACATGCACCGTGTGCGAGGCGTAGTCCACCGGGATCCGCCGGGCCCGAACACCCCGCGCCTCCCACTCCGCGAGCAGCTCGTCCAGCGCACCGGCATC
>NZ_JBIWPN010000119.1:0-5271 GCF_044768305.1 Kitasatospora sp. NPDC101155
GGCTTGAGATGACCATCCGCTTCACCATCTGGGACCACGTCACCGGGAACACCGGCCTGCCCGCCACAGCCTGACCCAAGCCCCGAGACCGGCCCCACCACACCCCGATACAGCATCAGATGATCAAGCACCCGTTAACGTGACAGCACCCGGTGGGACGTTCTCCGGCGGCCCGCAGCAGACCAAACGGCAGTTCACCATCGACGTTCGCTGAGCCTCCCCGGCAGCTCGCGCTGGGCCGCGCCACCGGCTGGATGCCGCCCACCGACCGCGGCCTGGGCGAACCACACCGCGACTACGCCCTCGGCGACGGCCTGGTCCACCTCACCTGGCCCAACACCCCCACCGTCCAGGCACTCGAACAGCGAGGCCGTCTGGTCGGCTGGATCGAAGCCCACGACCGCCCCCGGCAACTGGACCGCCCTCATCGCCGGCCGCCCGGTCACCGACGCCGCCGACGGCGAACTACTGCTGTCCGCCAACCCCACCGACGCCCTCACCCTGCTGCGCCTGGCCGCTGCGCGTGACCTCGGCAGCATCCCGCCCGGCTGGGCGCTGCCCCGCACCGCAGGGTGACGGCCGCACTGCCCGGGGTGCCGGCCGCTCCGGAGCGCTCCGCACGCGATGGCGGTCAACGAGACGATTGTCGCGTTCGTGCGCGGCGGCACCGCGCCCGGGGCGCTGCGTGATCGTTCGACGGGTCAGGCCAGTCGGCACGGCACCTCGAGGTCTTCCGACAGGTAGTAGATGGCGCACACGCGGTGGTAGCCATCAGCGATGAGCAACGGCTGTCCGCGGACTAACAGGACTGGGGACAGTTTCTTGCCACGTCCGACCTTGGCGATGTTCTCGCTGACGTGCACGTTGTCCTGCGGAAGCAGTGGAAGGCCGGACGCACGCAGGATGTCTTTGGCCTTCTTCACCACGGTCTGCGTATCCCTGAGCCGCTCCACCACCCGCTGGGCGGCCTCGGGCTCCAGCGCCAGCTCAAGGTAGTCCAGGGCCGCAGGGAAGTCGTGCGCCTCGGGATTGCTCTTCCATACGGGTGCGGGCATTGTGCCTCCCTGGGGTTACGGCGCTGTCCTTCCCCTGGTGTAGCAGATTTACCGTCAGATCTGCTGCTCCCGCGGGCGAACTCGGCGGACGAGGAGTCCGGGCGTGGTGGCGCTACGGCCGCCCCGGCCGGCACGTGGCTGCGCAAGCAGGACAAGGCCCGTGCCGAGGGCAAGCTGACTGATCAGCAGACCGCGCTCCTGGACGCCCTCCACCGGCACGCCGAGACCGTCGACGGCTGAACCGCCCCGTGCACCCCGCTGTAAGACGCACTGGGTTCTCCAGGATCTCGACGAGGACGGTCACCCGGAGAACCGTCCGACGGCGTTGACGGTCACCGGCTGGACCGGACGGCCACCTGAACGAGCGTCACGGACGGCGGGAGACCGACCCGCGGTGGAAACCCCCTTTCCTTCTGCCAAATCGTGGACCTTAGACCGCACACCGGTGAGACCCCAGGCCCGGGGTCACTGCGGCTGCGCACGGTGCCGGCGTGCGGCGGGTCTCGCCGGAGCGGCTGCCGGACGGCGTGCAAGGACGCGGGCCTGAACACCCTGCTGCGGGCACCTGCTGCTGCGGTCGACGGCGGCCCGTCCGGGCTGGTCATGGGAAACCGCCTACCAGCGGGACAACCCTGGGATGATGAATCACCACATCGCACCAATCGGCAAGGGGACGAATGGGCCTGCACATTTCGCGGATCGAGATACGCAACTTCCGCAACTTCCGGCACCTCGTCATCGACGACTTCCCCACCCACGCCGTAATCGTCGGCGAGAACGGCGTCGGCAAGTCGAACCTGCTCACCGAGGCGCTGGAGAACCCGAACAACCGGGCCGCCTACGACCAGCGCCAGGCCGCCCGCGAGGACGAGGAGCACAAGGCCCACCAGGAGCTGATGGACTCCCTGGTCTGCATCGACTGCGGCGAGGTCCCCGAGGAAGAGAGCACCTGGGAGCACGGCCGCCAGGGACAGGTCGAGTGGACCCGCCGCCCGGGTGGCCGCTGCTGGCCCTGCCACCAGAACCGCGAGGAGCGCCTGGAACGGGAGGCCGAAGAACAACTGGAGGCCGCCCGCACGGCCAACGCCGCGCTGCGCCCGTGCTGGGCGTGCCGGGGCTCGAGCGGGGGGAAGGAGGGCTCGAAGTTGGAGCTGCGGGAGAAGGCCCGGCCGGACCGGCTGGAGTGCCCCGAGTGCGTACAGGCCCGCGCCGCAAAGGACTTGGGCCCACTGGTGCTGCCGGTCCCGACCAAGCGCGAGCTGGTGGCCGCCCTGGTCTCAGCCCCGGACGATCCGTGGTGGGAGGAGCGCGTGCTGCACGCGAAGCTCTACCCGGCGAGAGGCCGTCGGGTGTGACCTGTTGGTGGTTGTGGGCGTGGTTTTGGGCTCGCACGCTGGGTTGTCTGGACCTTTGGTTGGTCCTGTCGGGAGGGTGGGCGGGGTTGGTGCCGCTCGTGCTTCGGTGACTGTGTGTGGTGGTGGGTAGGGGGCGGCCGGGGTCGGTCGGGGGTTGGTCGGGTGGGTGGTCTTTTCTGGGCGTGATTCGTTGTGGTATTTCGGTTCGGGTGTTTTGCCGAATTGGTCGGTGGGGTTTTCTGGGTTCGGGTTGGAATGGTCGGGTGGGGGCCCGGCACGGGGGTTGGTGTTCGGGTTTGTGTCGGGGTTCGGCCGGGCCGTCCCGCCGCCTCGCCGTCCGGGCCGGTGCTGTTCCTCGCCGCCGTCCGGGCCCGCCGCCGTCCGGGCCGCCGGCCTCGGCGGCTCCCCGCCTCCCCGGCGCCCGCCTGCTGCTGGGTCCTGGCCGCCGTCCTGGTCGGTCGCTGGGCCGTCCCGCTGCGCCCGGCTCGGTCGCGCCGTCCCGCTGTCCGGGTCTCGGTCCGGGTGCTGCTTGTGCCGTGGTGTCGGGGTGGTGGTGCTGGGTGGCCGTCAGGCCGCCCTGGAGGCCGTTCTGGTGGGTGTGCGGGAGGGGCTGGTAGCTGGCCCTCGGTGCCGTCGCGGCCCCTGTCGCGTTGGCCTGTCGCGGTGGGTGCTGTCGTGTGGTGTGACGTGGGCGGATGCCCGGTTTTCCCTGTGTGTGGTGGGGGCGCGACAGGTGGGCGCGACAGCCGCGGGGCCGGGCTGCCGGGTGGGGCCGGGACTGGGCTGTTGCCGGGGCCGGCCTTCTCCTGGTGCTGGGTGAGTGTTCGCCATGCTTCGCCAGGGCCCGCCAAATGGCCAGCCAGGCCTGTCGGGGCTTCAGGAGAGGTGTGGCGTGCTTCGGCTTGTGGTCGGGGCGCGCCAGGTCTGTGCCGGTTGTTCCTGAGGGAAGGGTTGGACATGCGGAAGTGGGCGAGGGGTCGGGGCCGTCGTGGGCGGTTGGATCCGAACGTGCGGGCGCAGGTGTTGATCGCTGCGCTGGGTGCGGTGAGTGCGATCGCGGGGTGTGTGGCGCAGTTCGCGCGGTAGCGATCGGTGCGGGCGTCGTCCGGGTCGCCGGTTCGCTGGCTGTGCTCCGGCCATCGTCCGGCCCGGGCACGGCCGGGGCGGCGGCTGCAGTGCCCGCCGGTCGGAGCGTGTCCGCCGGCTGGCCGCCGTCCAGGCCGTGCCCGGGAGACGTTCTGCGTCGACCGGATCATCGCCCGAGAGGCCAGCCTTGACACCCTGGCTGCCCGCCGCCGCGGGCCTCCTCACGCGGGTGGCCTGCCCGAGCAACTCGTGACCGCTGAAGGCCGGTTGCCGCACGGGCGGACGCGAGCCAGCCGTCAACCTCGATCTGTCATGAGCGAGGGCTCCCGATCCGGACCGAGCGGTCTGACCGGAGCTCTCCGTGTGTTCGACGCGCGCCGGTGGACGGTCATCCGGCCCGCTCGTCCCGCACCGCGCGGACCGCCACCAGCGCCGCGATCGCCGTCACCAGTACACCGAGCACCACCCAACCGGCCGCCGTGGTGAACAGGAACCGGAACAACCCGCGGATCAGGACCCGCCCCAGGAACTTCATCCGCGCACCGTACCCGAAACCCCGGGAACGGGGCGACGAGTCCCCGCCCGGGCCGGCCCCGCGCCGGCACCGGCTTCGGCGCCGGTCATCTGGTAGGACCGGCTGACCTACCCCGCGCACCCTGCCGTCCCGGCCCACCGCGGGCCGGGACGGCCGCCCGTAGCCGTTCCCGACTCCCCGGAGGCACCGCGCGATGACCGACACCACCCGCCCCGACCCGGACCCCGCCGCCGCGCCCCGGCTGGAGCTGGCCTTGTGCAGCGGCCGGCTCGCGCCCGCCGACCGGGACCTGGGCCGCCCGATCCTCGACTCCCCGCTGGTGCGCGGCTCGATGTGGCTGCGCTGGTCCGGCCACGACGGCATCCGCACTCTCCACCAGGGCGCCGGACTTGCCCGCGGCTGGACAGAGCGCGACGTCGACGGCCTGGGCGGCTGGGTGGCTCTGGTGGAGGGCCGGATCGTCCACGGCGTCCGCTCGGGCAGCTTGCCGGGGCCCGTCGTGCACGCTGAGGCGTGGGAGGCCGGCGCGACGCTGCACGCCGCCCTCACCCAGCACCCCGCCCCCACCCCCTTCACCCAGGACGAGGACGAGCCCGACGACCAGGAGCACGGGCTGCTCGGCGACGTCCGCGGCCGGGTCCGCCGCAGGGCGGCCGGGATGACCCTGGAGAACATCCAGCAGGCCCTGGAACAGGCCCGGTTCGAGGAGCGCACCGCCGACCGGCACGCCGACGCCGGAGACGAGACCGCCTACGCCACCGCGACCGCCATCCGCGCCGAGTGGCAGCGCGTACGCGACCACACCGCCCAGACCCGCGCCGAGCGCTACGACCCCGACCACGACACCGCCCTCCAGCACGCGCTGCGCGCCGAACGCCACCAGCAGGACGTCGCCGACTGCGCCCGCGAGGCCGCCCACCAGGCCCGCCAGAGCACCGACGTCGCCCACCGCCGCCTCGCGGGCACCGCCGCCCAGCCCCTCTACACGGCCCTGGAGCGCGCCGGCCTCTACGGGCTGACCGACACGACGACCACCAGGCCGTCTGCGAGCTCACCCAAGGCCTCGACCCCGCCACGCTGCGCCAGGTCATGAGCTGGCTGGAGCGCACCCGTACCGCCGCCCTTGCACTGCGCGGCACCGAACAGGCCCAGCCCGCCCGTCCCAGGGCGCGGCGCAGCCAGTTCTGACAGACCCCCGGGCCCCACGGCCTGCTGCCCTTCCACACTGCGCGCGGCCCAG
>NZ_JBIWPN010000120.1:0-4998 GCF_044768305.1 Kitasatospora sp. NPDC101155
CGGTGCGGTTCGAGGAGGCGGTGGGTTTCCTGCTGGGGCAGGGGCACCAGGCGTTCATCGAGGCCAGTCCGCATCCGGTGCTCACGATGGGCATCCAGGACACCGCCGAGGCCGCCGAGGCCGCCGGTGCTGGCGTGGACGCGGGCCGGGTGCTGGCGGTGGGCACGCTGCGGCGCGAGGAGGGCGGCCTGGAACGGCTGCTGACCTCCTTCGCCGAGGCGTACGTCCACGGCGTCACCCTCGACTGGCAGCGCCTGTTCACGGGCCAGGACACCCAGCGGGTCGAGCTGCCCACCTACGCCTTCCAGCACGAGAACTACTGGCTGGACGCTCCGGCGGGTGGCGTGGGTGATGTGGTCTCCGCCGGTCTCGGTTCGGCCGACCATCCGCTGCTGGGAGCGGCGGTGGCGCTCGCGGGCGGTGACGGCTTCCTGTTCACCGGTCGTCTGTCCCTGCGCACCCACCCGTGGCTTGCTGATCACGCGGTGGCCGGCACGGTCCTGGTGCCCGGCACCGGGATGCTGGAACTGGCGCTGCGCGCCGGTGAGCAGGTCGGCTGCGACCACGTCGAGGAACTGACGCTGGAGGCGCCGTTGGTGGTGCCCGAGCGTGGCGGTGTCCAGATCCAGCTCGCCGTCGGCGAGTCGGACGAGACCGGCCGCCGCTCCCTCAGCCTCCACTCGCGCATCCACGAGGCGGGCACCGACGAGGAGCTGGCGGGTGCGTGGGTGTGTCACGCCACCGGCACGCTGGCCACTGAGGCCGCCGCCGCGGCAGTTGCTGCCGCCGGTGCCGCCGCGCCCGATCTGATGGTCTGGCCGCCGCGGGATGCCGTCGCCCTCGACGTGACGGACCTGTACGAGCGGTTCGCCGAGCGCGAGTTCACCTACGGCCCGGTCTTCCGAGGCGTCCGGGCCGCCTGGCGCCGGGGCGAGGAGGTCTTCGCCGAGGTCGCCCTGCCCGCCGAGGAGCACGGCCAGGCCGCCCGCTTCGGCATCCACCCGGCCCTGTTCGACTCGACGCTGCACGCGGTGGCGCTGGGCGCGATGGAGCAGGAGGGCCAGGGTCGGCTGCCGTTCGCGTGGTCGGGGGTGTCGCTGAACGCGGTCGGCGCCGCCGCCCTGCGGGTCCGGCTGGCCCCCACGGGCACCGACGCGATGTCCCTGCACGCGGCGGACACCGCCGGTACCCCGGTGATCTCGGTGGAGTCGTTGCTCTCCCGACCGATAACGCTGGACCAGGTGCGGGCGGCCCGCAGCGCCGGCCGGGACTCGCTGTTCCGGATCGACTGGACCGAGCTTCGGGTGCCCGACGAGGTCGCGGCGCCGGCCGGCCGGGTCTGGCTGGGCGAGGTGCCCGCGGGCCTGAGCAGTGTGGCCGGTGAGCGGTTCGAGGATCTGGCGGCGCTGGCCGAGGCGATCGATGCCGGGGCGGAGGTCCCGGGGGCGGTTCTGCTTCCCATGGTCGTCGGCACGGAGGACCCGATCGCTGGTGTCCGCGAGACGGCTGCCCGGGTGCTGGCGGTGGTGCAGGCGTGGGTTGCCGATGAGCGGTGGGCCGACTCCCGGCTGGTGCTGGTGACCCAGGGCGCCGTCGCGGTGGAGCCCGGCGCGGACGTCGCCGATCTGGCTGCCGCGTCGGTGTGGGGGCTGGTGCGTTCGGCGCAGTCCGAGCACCCGGGGCGGATCGTCCTGCTGGACGTCGATGGTGAGGATGCCTCGCGCGTTCTGCCGTTCGCGGTGGCCGGTAGCGAGCCGCAGGTTGCCCTGCGCGGCGGTACGGCGTTCGCGCCGCGCCTGGCGCGCGTTGCGGGTGTGGCCTCCGGTGATGAGACGGTGGACGGGCTTGACTTCGCCGCCGGTGGCACGGTGCTGGTCACCGGTGCGACCGGCACCCTGGGCGCTCTGGTGGCCCGTCACCTGGTGGTCCGGCACGGCGTGCGCCGTCTGCTGCTGGCCAGCCGTCGGGGCGAGGCTGCCCCGGGTGCGGCCGAGCTGATGGCGGAGCTGACCGAGGCCGGGGCCAAGGTCACGCTGGCGGCCTGCGACGTCGCCGACCGCGCGGCTCTGGCTGAGATGCTCGCCCAGGTCCCCGCCGAGGCCCCCCTCACCGGGGTGGTGCACACGGCGGGCGTGCTGGACGACGGCGTGATCGAGTCGCTCACCCCTGAGCGCTTCGACACCGTCCTGCGCCCCAAGGTCGATGCCGCCTGGCACCTGCACGAGCTCACCCAGGGCCTGGACCTGTCCGCCTTCGTGCTGTTCTCCGCGGTGGCCGGCACCTTCGGCTCCCCGGGCCAGGGCAACTACGCGACGGCCAACGCGTTCCTGGACGCGCTCGCCCAGCACCGCAAGGCCCAGGGCCTGCCGGCCGTCTCGCTCGCCTGGGGCTTCTGGGCTGAACTCAGCAGCCTGACTGGCCAGTTGAAGGACACCCAGATCCGCCGCATCACCGGTGGCGGCCTGGTCGCGATGCGGTCGCAGGAGGGCCTGGAGCTCTTCGACGCCGCCTGCGCGACCGGAGACGCCCTGCTGGTCCCGGCCCGGATCGATCTGGCCGGGGTGCGTACCGGAGCCTCCGAGGTCCCCGCCCTGCTGCGCGGCCTGGTGCGGGCCTCCGCCCGCCGGGCCTCCTCGGGCGCGAACCCTGACGCGGCGGCCGCGCTGCGGCAGCGCCTGGCCGGCGCCTCCGAGGCGGAGCGCAGCCGGGCCCTGCTCGACCTGGTCCGAACCACCGTGGCCGCCGTGCTGCGGCTGGACGGCCCGGCGGCGCTGAACGTCCGCCGGGGATTCCTGGACATGGGCGTCGACTCGCTGACCGCGGTCGAGATCCGCAACCAGCTCAACGCGGCCACCGGGCTGCGCCTGCCGGCCACCTCGGTCTTCGACTACCCGACGGCGGTGGCGCTCGCGGACCACGTGTCCGCGACGATCGGCGCCGTCGACGGCGACGCCGGGGCACCCGGACTGGCAGAGCTGGACACCGTGGAAGCCGCCCTGGCCGCGCTCGAACCCGGCGGCAGCGCCGCCACCGAAATCACCACCCGACTGAAGAAGCTCCTCGCGAAGTGGGGTAGCTCCGTGGATTCGACGAGTACGGCGCTTGAGGAGAGCAGCATCGACTCGGCAACGGACGACGAACTCTTCTCGGTTCTCGACGGATTCCGGAATTCCTGAACCCAGCGGTGGAACACCCCTTTCGCTTGAAGGAGTTGACATAAAAGTGGCAAACGAGGACAAGCTCCGCGAATACCTGAAGTTCGCGACCGCCGATCTGCAGCAGGCGCGCCGACGGGTCCACGAGCTGGAGGAGAAGGACCACGAGCCGATCGCGATCGTCTCGATGAGCTGCCGCCTCCCGGGCGGGGTCCGTGGCCCCGAGGACCTGTGGCAGCTGCTGGCCGACGACGGCGACGCCATCTCGGAGTTCCCGAGCGGCCGCGGCTGGGACGACCTCTACGACCCGGACCCGGAGCGGCCCGGCAAGTCCTACGTGCGCGAGGGCGGATTCGTCTACGACGCCCAGGAGTTCGACGCCGGCCTGTTCGACATCAGCCCGCGTGAGGCGCTGGCGATGGACCCGCAGCAGCGGCTGCTGCTGGAGGCGTCCTGGGAGGCCTTCGAGCGGGCCGGGATCGACCCGCTGTCGCTGCGCGGCAGCCGGACCGGTGTCTTCGCCGGAGTGATCTACCACGACTACGCCTCGCGGCTGAACGCCATACCCGAGGGCGTGGAGGGCTACCTCGGCACCGGCAGCTCCGCCAGTGTCGCGTCGGGCCGCATCTCCTACTCGTTCGGCCTGGAGGGGCCGGCGGTGACGGTCGACACGGCCTGCTCCTCGTCGCTGGTCGCCCTGCACCTGGCCGTGCAGGCGCTGCGCCAGGGTGAGTGCACCATGGCGCTGGCCGGCGGTGTGACGGTGATGAACAGCGCCGGCATGTTCGTGGAGTTCTCCCGCCAGCGCGGCCTGGCCCCCGACGCGCGCTGCAAGTCCTTCGCGGCGGGCGCGGACGGCACCGGCTTCTCGGAGGGCGTCGGCATGCTGCTGGTCGAGCGGCTCTCCGACGCCCGACGGAACGGGCACCCGGTGCTCGCGATCGTCCGCGGCAGCGCCGTCAACCAGGACGGCGCCTCCAACGGCCTGACCGCGCCCAACGGGCCCTCCCAGCAGCGGGTGATCCGGGCCGCCCTGGCCAACGCCCGCCTGACGGCCGACCAGGTCGACGCCGTCGAGGCGCACGGGACCGGCACCAAGCTCGGCGACCCGATCGAGGCCCAGGCGCTGCTGGCGACCTACGGGCAGAACCGCGCGGCGGAGCGGCCGCTGTGGCTCGGCTCGGTCAAGTCGAACATCGGTCACACCCAGGCGGCCGCCGGTGTCGCCGGTGTGATCAAGATGGTGATGGCGATGCGCCACGGGGTGCTGCCGCGCACCCTGCACGTGGACGCTCCCACCCCGCAGGTGGACTGGACGGCGGGCGCGGTGTCGCTGCTCACCGAGCCGGTGGAGTGGGCGGCGGGCGACGAACTCAGGCGCGCCGCCGTCTCCTCCTTCGGAGTGAGCGGCACGAACGCGCACGTGATCCTGGAGCAGGCTCCGGTGGAGGAGCCGGCCGAAGAGGTCGTCGACGGGTCCACCCTGCCGGTGGTGCCGTGGGTGCTGTCGGGGAAGTCGGCGGCAGCGCTGCGCGCCCAGGCGGCGCAGCTGGCGGCGTTCGTCGAGGGCTCCGCCGACCTGCGCGACGTGGACATGACGTTCTCGCTGGCGACGGGCCGGGCGGCGCTGGAGCACCGCGGTGTCGTGGTGGCTCGCGACCGGGTGGAGGCACTGGCCGGTCTGCGGAGCATCGCCGAGGGAACCGGGGCGGCCGGGACGGTCGTGGGCGAGGCCGGTGAGGGCCGAACCGCCGGTCGTACGGTGTTCGTGTTCCCGGGGCAGGGGTCGCAGTGGGCGGGGATGGCTGCGGGTCTGCTGGAGGAGTCGGCGGTGTTCGCCGCT
>NZ_JBIWPN010000121.1:0-4990 GCF_044768305.1 Kitasatospora sp. NPDC101155
TCCACGAGTACCGCAGCACCGCCTAACAGAAGATCACGGCCGGCTAGCGAACGCCCAGCTCAGCGCACGTACGAGACTTTTGGCACCCAACAGGTCGGCCAGCTCGTTGAGAAGCTCGCCACCTACACCGCTTGGTGCGAACTCCTCGCCAAGGGCGCCGACAAGACCCGGGCGATGTGGGATGTCGGACTGATCACGTCACGGTGCGGCCCGTCCCAAGGCTGGCACGCCTGCGGTATTCGCCCGGAGGTACTCCGTAAGTTGTCTTGAACGCTCGGCTGAAGACGGCCTCGTCGGTGAATCCCCACCGCGCACCGATCGCTCCGACGGGGCGCGTTGCGAGGCCAGGTGCTGTGAGGTCGGTCTGGCAGCGTTCGAGCCGCCGTTGTCTGATGAAGGCGCTGATGGTCTGCTTCTCCTGACGGAACAGGTGGTGCAGGTAGCGCACCGAGATGCTGTGGGCCTCCGCCACTACCGGCGGCGATAAGTCAGGGTCCGACAGGTGGGCCTGGATGAAGGCCTTGACCCGGTACAGGAGGACTGTGTGCCGGGTCTCCGGTGGTAACAGACCCTCGCGATCCGCCAGGCCCGTGAGGAATGCTGAGGTGAGGTGGACTGCGGCTGTCCCGATCTGCTCGGCTTCCCACCCGCTCCAGGACCCGCTGGCCAGGCCCTGGAGGAAGCCTGCAAGCAGGGCACTGCTGTCGTGCGCGGGAAGTGGGCGGGACAGCAGATCCCGCATAGACCGGTCCGCGAGCGGCACCGCGGTTTTCGGTAGATGGAGGATCGTAATCCGCCCGTCCACGGTGACCCGCGACTCGAAGGGCCTGGACGTATCGTACAGCAGCAGATCTCCCGCCTGTAACTGCGCCCGGCTGCGGGCCTGTTCAATGCCCATGAGCCCGCGGGTAACGTATGCCAGCTCCCACAGCTCAGGATCCGACAGCCGGATTAGCCGGGAGGTACGCCAGCTCTGCAGCGTCGGGAATGACAAGGTGGATACGGTCACCGGGCCGAGTGCCAACGCAGTGGCTGTCGCCCGAAAGTCGTCCCGGTGCTCGGTGGTGATGTGGGTAGGCGCGAGATCCCGCGTCACCAGGTCGACCCACCAGTCGAACCGCTCCCCCTTGGGTACATCCGTCGTTCGCAGCACGAAGCCGCCCACCCCGCGCCCCCTCGCTCGGTTGTGCACATGATGCCAAGGCCATTGCACGGCATGTCAATGACACCACTGGATGGTTGGCCAGACCCTGTAGTGACCGCAAGACGCGGATACCAACTCGCCCTCCGCTCACGGAGGAAGGAGAGAGTGCGGGGATGAAACTCAAAAGACACGCCTTGAGGACCGCGGTGGTGGCGACGGCGGCGACAGCAGCGATGACGCTGATGAGCTCCGCTTGGGCCGACCCGGGTGCGGCCTGGCTGAGTTACAACGACACCGGTCTTGGTGTGAAGTGCGTCCAGATGGCCGTGAACAGCGCTGGCTACGACGCCGGGAAGGTGGACGGCAAATGGGGGAACCAGACCGAAGCAGCCGTCGAAGCGTTCCAGACCCACAAGTTCGGATACGCGGACGGCATCGTCGGGCCGCGGACCGGTGACGCCATGTGGCCCTACGTGAAGGACTACAACGGCTGGTGCTACTCGGTCCTGCCCACCTCGTTCTGATCGTAGACACCCGATCCAAAGGGGGAACCCGTGATCGCTCGCCGGATAAGCGTGGCGCTCGCCTCGCTCGCACTCACCGCTGGCAGCGCTGTGGCGCTGGCGGCACCGGCCCACGCCGGAATCATGGAGGGCAACTGCCGCTACAGCTACCGCAGCCCCTACCTCTCCGTTGGTGACACCGATGCTTCAACCACCGACGGCTGGGACCGCCCGGTCTCCCAGGCCCAGTGCGAGCTGAACTCAGTGCTCAAGTACACCTACGTCGCCACCGACGGCAGCTTCGGTCAGCAGACTCACACCGGGACGGTGCTGTTCCAGAGGTGCGCCGGCATCGCCGACGACGGCATCATCGGCCCAGTCACCTGGAGCAACCTTGATTCCTGGTTCGACAAGGGATGGCGCTGCTACAAGTAGGCGACCGAAGTAAATGAGCAGTCTGCGGGCGACGGCGTGGCCCTCGGGACTGGTGAGCTCGCCTATTCAACTGCCGTCAGCGCTCCCTGGAGCCCAGCCCGATGGTGACCGTAGGTGTTCTCCGGCGGCGTTGCCCTTGCCGAGAACCTCATCCGGCCTGGTGGGAGGCAGGGTGCACGAGTGCTGGCCTCGTCGGTCGGGTAGGCGCTCTGGCAGAGCCGACGGGCTCCGCGACATGATGATCGACCGTGCTGCTACGACTGGCGTACCTGGGTGTGACGAACGCGTTCGCGTTGCTGCGGCTGCTGCCGATGAGCGACGGTGAGAAGGACGTGGAGATCCTGGCCCTGCGCCATCAGATCGTGGTGCTGGAGCGGCAGCTGAGCGGACGGCGGGTCCGTTTCGAAGCGAGTGACCGGGCGTTCTTGGCGGCATTGCTGCGGGGTCTGCCGGCTCAGGTGCTGCGTCGCTTGCGGTTGTCGGTGCGGCCGGAGACCGTGCTGCGCTGGCACCGTGACCTGGTCGCCCGTCGTCACGCCGGCCGGTCCCGGTCGAAGCGCGGAGGCCGACCGCGAACAGTGCGCTCCGTCCGCGCTCTGGTTCTGCGCCTGGCCGCGGAGAATCCGGGGTGGGGGTACCGGCGCCTTCATGGCGAGCTGCTCGTTCTCGGTGTCAAGGTGGCCGCGTCGACGGTGTGGGAGATCCTGAGGGAGGCCGGGATCCCGCCGGCACCCGAGCGGACCTCCAGTACCTGGGCCAACTTCCTGCGCTCCCAGGCGGACGCGCTCCTTGCCTGCGATTTCTTCGAAACGGTCACCCTGTCTGGGGCCCGGCTGTACGTACTCGCGGTCATCGAGCACGCCGGCCGCCGGATCCGGATCCTCGGCGCCACCGCGCATCCGACCGCGTCCTGGGTGACGCAGGCGGCGAAGAACCTCGTCATGGACCTCGAGGACGCCGGCTGTCGGGCGCGCTACATGATCCGTGACCGAGACGGAAAGTTCCCCGAACTGTTCGACGCCGTCCTCGCTGACGCGGGGATCCAGGTCGTGCTCAGCGGCGTCCGGATCCCCCGGATGAACTCCTTCATGGAGCGCTGGGTGCAGACCTGCCGCCGAGAGCTGCTGGACCGGACCCTGATCTGGAACGAGCAGCATCTGCTCCACGCCCTGCGGGAGTTCGAGACCTTCTACAACTGCCACAGGCCACACCAGCGCATCGCGAATGCCCGCCCCCTCCGCGCGCTTCCCCAGCCAGTCGACAACCCGGAGCACATCGCCCGCCTCGACATACGCCGAACCGACCGACTCGGCGGCCTCCTCCACGAGTACCGACATGCGGCCTGAGCAGGGCGGATGAGGTTTCCGGCAAGCGCACGGCCGGCTGCGATTGGCGGGAACTCGCGGAGCAGGTCCCGGCCGGTTCGAAGGCCGCAAGCTGATCAGCCGTGTTCCGAGGCATTTGCAGCGGAGCTGAGGTGGCTTTGGAGTCGGGCGTGGCGGAACTGGTAGGCGGCTCCGACCTGGCGCAGGACTCCTCGGTGGTAGGCGTCGTCGAGGAAGGCCATGACCGCCCAGGGGAGCCGTCCTGTCAGGGGGAGCGCGATTCGGGTGAAGAGCACCCACTGACCCCAGGCGGTGAACGCGAGGACATAGGAGACGGTGCCGATGAGCCCGCACTGGGTCCCGGTTGCTAGCCATCCGAACCAGTCCATGGTGGAGAGGTTTTCCAGCACTCGGCAGGCACTGGTGACGGCGATGGTGATCACCGGTGCGACGAACAGGGCCTGGCGGATGACCGTGCCGCGGTTGATGGCCAGCAGGCGTTTCGGAGTCGCGGCGGACTTGAGATCGAGTGGTGTCTCCAGGGCGGCCATGAGCCCGAGGGCCAGGCATCCCGCCGTTCCGTAGAGGACCGAGCCCAGGAACGAGCGGATCAGCATGACTTCGACTGGCGGTCTGCCGCTGAGTGACCTGGGAATCGTCTCCGGGGCCAGCAGCGTGGTCGTGGGGCCGTACGCCAACCCCACGGCGAGGCCGATCAGCAGTCCCGCGCCGAACGCGCTTGAGAGTCTGCGGGCCGGCGCACCGGCTTTGCACCGGCCATGGCCTGGCAGTTGCAGCCGCACACGGGATGGGTCGAACGTTTCCTTGCCCAACACCACGGCGATCCCGTAGGCAAGTCCGAATGCCAGGCCGACCGCAAGTCCAGCGACAAGGCCGATGGTCAGCTCGAGCGAATAGGCCCGCGGATAGCCCGTCGCCCTCATGGCGGCGTTCACGATCAAATCGGACACGGTCGTGACTACGGTGCAGGCCAAAACGATGGCGAGGATGCGAGCGGGCAGGCTCAGGACGCTGGACAGCTGCCACCAAGCCAGGTCCTGGCGGTTGCGCTGCTTGGGCCGCTCGAGGTGCCCGGCGAGCTGGCCCAGGTAGTGCCGGGCGTGCTGCGGGTCCCACCCGCGGTGCGGGTGCAGGTGCGAGATAGCGGCGCCGGTTCGGGTCGGGGGTCGTTGGTGGTAGACGGTGGGGACGAACCCGGCCAGCAGGTGCTCTTCGATGGCTTCCGGTGTCGGGAAGCGGACGGTGTCCAGGAGTTCGGCGGGGTCCTGTCCCGGGCTGTCGCTGTAGAGGGTCCGGGCGAGCAGCACCATCAGCGGGGTGCTGAGCACCGTGGCCAGGTTGGCGGAGGAGCGGCTGTCCGGCCGGTTGCGCAGCTCGTCCAGGACCGGGTCCCACGCGGTCGCGGCTCGTCCGGCCTGCTCGCCCTGCCCGGTCGGGCGTGCGGTGCGCGGCAGGTAGTGGGCCACATTGAAGTTCCACCCTCTGGTTGGACACCTGGACACTGGGGCGTATGAGCCCAGAGGAAGCAGTCACAGGTGGGAACCAGGAGCAACATGAGTAAG
>NZ_JBIWPN010000122.1:0-4954 GCF_044768305.1 Kitasatospora sp. NPDC101155
GATGCCGGTGCGCTGGACGAGCTGCTCGCGGAGTGGGAGGCGCGGGGTGTTCGGGCCCGGCGGATCCCGGTGGACTACGCCTCGCACACGGTGCACGTGGAGTCGCTGCGGGAGGAGCTGGGGCAGGTGCTGGCGCCGGTGGTGCCGGTGGCGCCGCGGGTTCCGTTCCTGTCGACCGTGCACGGCGGCTGGGTCGACGTGGCGTCGGGTGACCTGGGAGCGGAGTACTGGTACCGCAACCTGCGTCAGACCGTGCGGTTCGAGGACGCGGTCCGCGGGCTGCTGTCGGACGGCTACGACGCCTTCGTGGAGTGCAGCCCGCATCCGGTGCTGACGATGGGCATCGAGGAGACCGCCGAAGCCGCCGGTGCGGGCGTGGACGCGGGCCGGGTGCTGGCGGTGGGCACGCTGCGGCGCGAGGAGGGCGGCCTGGAACGACTGCTGGCCTCCTTCGCCGCGGCGCACGTCCACGGCATCGCCGTCGACTGGCAGCGCCTCTTCGCCGGCCAGGACGCCCAGCGGGTCGACCTGCCCACCTACGCCTTCCAGCGCCAGCGCTACTGGGTGGACGCGGCCGTGGGCGCGGTCGGGGACGTGGTCTCCGCCGGTCTCGGCTCGGCCGACCACCCGCTGCTGGGTGCCGCCGTCGGCCTCGCGGGCGGTGACGGCTTCCTCTTCACCGGTCGGCTCTCGCTGCGCACCCACCCCTGGCTCGCGGACCACGCGGTGGCCGGAGCCGTCCTGGTGCCCGGCACCGGGATGCTGGAACTGGCACTGCGCGCCGGTGAGCAGGTCGGCTGCGACCACGTCGAGGAACTGACCCTGGCGGCGCCCCTGGTGGTGCCCGAGCGCGGTGGCGTCCAGATCCAGCTCGCCGTCGGTGAGTCGGACGGCACCGGCCGCCGCTCCCTCACCCTGTACTCGCGGATCGACGAGGAGGGCGCGGGCCTGGCGGGCGAGTGGGTCCAGCACGCCACCGGCGTGCTGAGCGCCGAACCCGCCGACCGCCAGGCGACCGCCGCCGAGTGGGCCGTCTGGCCGCCGCAGGACGCCGTCGCGGTGGAGGTCGCCGACGTCTACCCGGGGCTGGCCGCGTGCGGGTTCGCCTACGGCCCGGTCTTCCAGGGACTGCGGGCCGCCTGGCGCCGGGGCGAGGAGGTCTTCGCCGAGGTCGCCCTGCCCGCCGAGGAACACGGTCAGGCCGCCCGGTTCGGCATCCACCCCGCGCTGCTCGACTCGGCGCTGCACGGTGCCGCCGTCGCCCTGCCCGAGGACGAGATGCAGGAGAGCGGTGCGGTGCAGGGCCAGCTGCCCTTCTCCTGGTCGGGTGTGTCGCTGCACGCGGTCGGCGCCGCCGCCCTGCGGGTCCGGCTGACGCCGGCCGGCCAGGGCGCGGTCTCGGTGCGGGTGGCGGACACCACCGGCACCCCGGTGGCCTCGATCGACTGCCTGGCCTTCCGGCAGGTCTCCGCGGAGCAGCTGGAGGCGGCGCGCGGCACCGGCCGGGACTCGCTCTTCCAGCTCGACTGGACCGCACTTCCCGTCCCCGCCAACGCCGTCGGGACGGACGGCTTCGCCTGGCTGGACGCGGCACCCGCCGCTCTGGCCGGCCTGCCCGGTGAGCGGTACGCGGACCTGACCGCGCTCGCCACGGCGATCGACGCCGGGGCCGCGGTCCCGCAGACCGTCGTCCTGCCCGTGACCACCGGCACCGCCGACCCGGTCACCGGCACCCGCGAGAGCGCGGCCCACGTGCTGGCCGTCGTGCAGGCCTGGGTCGCCGACGAGCGGTGGGCCGACTCCCGGCTGCTGCTGGTGACCGAGGGCGCGGTGGCGGCCGAGCGGGGCGCGGACGTGCCCGACCTGATCGCGGCGTCGGTCTGGGGCCTGGTGCGCTCCGCCCAGTCCGAGTACCCGGACCGCATCGTCCTGGCGGACGTCGACGGCGACGACGCGTCGGGCGTCCTGCCGTGGGCGCTGACCACCGGGGAGCCCCAGCTGGCGGTCCGAGCGGGCGTGCTGTCCGTGCCGCGCCTGGCCCGCGCGGCCGCAGCGGCGGCCGAGGACGCCGAGGCGGCCTTCGGCCCGGACGGCACGGTGCTGCTCACCGGTGCGACCGGCACCCTGGGCGCCCTGGTGGCCCGCCACCTGGTGGTCCGCCACGGCGTGCGGCACCTGCTGCTGGCCAGCCGCAGTGGCGAGGCGGCCCCGGGTGCGGCGGAGCTGGTCGCGGAGCTGACCGAGGCCGGGGCCAAGGTCACGCTGGCGGCCTGCGACGTCGCCGACCGCGCGGCTCTCGCGGAGATGCTCGCGCAGATCCCGGCCGAGGCCCCGCTGACCGGGGTGGTCCACACCGCTGCGGTGCTGGACGACGGCGTGATCGAGTCGCTCACCGCCGAGCGCTTCGACACCGTCCTGCGCCCCAAGGTGGACGCCTCCTGGTACCTGCACGAGCTCACCCGGGACATGGACCTGTCCGCGTTCGTCCTGTTCTCCTCCGCCGCCGGCACCTTCGGCTCGGCCGGGCAGGGCAACTACGCCGCGGCGAACACCTTCGTGGACGCGCTGGCCGAGCACCGGCGCGCGCAGGGGCTGCCCGCGGTCTCGCTCGCCTGGGGCTTCTGGCAGGAACTGAGCGGCCTGACCGGTCAGTTGAACGAGACCGACCTGCGCCGCGCGACCCGCGGCGGCCTGCGCGGCCTGACCGCCCAGGAGGGCCTGGCCCTGTTCGACGCCGCCTGCGCGACCGACGTGCCGGCGCTCGTGCCCGTCCAGCTCGACCTGGCGGCCTTCCGGTCCCAGGCGGCCGCCGCCGGCGACGTGCCGGCGCTCTTCCGGGGCCTGGTCCGCATCCCCGCCCGCCGGGTGGCGGCGGCCGAGGCCGGCGCCACGGCCGATGCGCTGGCCCAGCGGCTGGCCGCGGCGCCGGAGGCCGAGCGCCTGCGCGTTGTGCTGGAGGTGGTCCGCTCCCAGGTGGCCGCCGTCCTCGGCTTCGGCTCGGCCGAGATGGTCGAGGAGGGCCGGGCCTTCAAGGAGCTCGGCTTCGACTCGCTGCTCGCCGTCGAACTGCGCAACCGCCTGAACGCGGCGACCGCGCTGCGCCTTCCGCCGACCCTGGTCTTCGACTACCCGACCCCGGTCGCGATGGCCCGGTTCCTCCTGGCCGAGGTGCGGCAGGAGGGCGGGGCGCGCAACGAAGTCCCGATCTCCACCGAACTGGACAAGCTCGACGCCGAGATCTCGGCGATGACTCTCGATGACAGCGCACGGACGAACATCAAGGCCCGCCTGGAGGTCCTCCTGGCGAAGCTGAGCGATGGACAGGGGGACACGGATGGCGACGACCTGGCAGACCGACTCATGTCGGCGTCGGACGACGAGATCTTCAGGATGATCGACAGCGATTTCGATCTCTCCTGAGGCGATCTCCCAGGATTGATGGACCGACAAATCTGCACTGCGGCAAAGGGTTGGCTGTAAGAATGACGAACGAAGAACGGCTCCGCGACTATCTCAAGCGCGTGACGTCCGATCTGCACCAGACACGGCAGCGTCTGCGCGCGGTGCAGTCGAACCTCCAGGAGGTCGAGTCCCAGTCGCGCGAACCGATCGCGATCGTCGGGATGGCCTGCCGCTACCCCGGCGGAGTGCGATCCGCCGAGGACCTGTGGGAGCTGGTCTCCACGGGCCGCGACGCGGTGTCGGTCCTTCCCGAGGACCGCGGCTGGGACGAGGACCTGTACGACCCGGATCCGGAGCGTCACGGCAAGTCCTACGCCAACGAGGGCGGCTTCGTGTACGACGCCGCCGACTTCGACCCGGCGTTCTTCGGCATCTCGCCGCGCGAGGCCCTGGCGATGGACCCCCAGCAGCGCCTGCTGCTGGAGGCCTCCTGGGAGGCGATCGAGCGGGCCGGCATCGACCCGACCGTCCTGCACGGCAGCCGGACCGGCGTCTTCGCCGGAATGATGTACCAGGGCTACGCGACGAACCTGTCCTCCGTCCCGGAGGACCTGGAGGGCTACCTCGGCAACGGCGGTGCCAGCAGCACCGCCTCCGGCCGGATCTCCTACACCCTTGGCCTGGAGGGGCCGGCCGTGACGGTGGACACGGCCTGCTCGTCCTCGCTGGTCGCCCTGCACCTGGCCGCCCAGGCGCTGCGCCAGGGCGAGTGCTCGCTCGCCCTGGTCGGCGGCGTGACGGTGATGAACACCCCGGCACTGTTCGTGGAGTTCAGCCGGCAGCGCGGCATGGCCCCGGACGGCCGCTGCAAGTCCTTCGCGGGTGCCGCTGACGGCACCGGCTGGGGCGAGGGCGTGGGCATGCTGCTGGTCGAGCGGCTCTCCGACGCCCGGCGCAACGGCCACCCGGTGCTGGCGGTGCTGCGGGGCAGCGCGGTGAACCAGGACGGCGCTTCGAACGGCCTGACCGCGCCGAACGGCCCGTCGCAGCAGCGGGTGATCCGCCAGGCGCTGGCCAACGCCCGCCTCACGGTCGACCAGGTCGACGCGGTCGAGGCGCACGGGACGGGCACCACGCTGGGTGACCCGATCGAGGCGCAGGCGATCATCGCGACCTACGGTCAGGACCGTGACGCCGAGCGGCCGCTGCTGCTCGGCTCGCTGAAGTCGAACATCGGCCACACCCAGGCCGCTGCGGGTGTGGGCGGCGTCATCAAGATGGTGATGGCGATGCGCCACGGTGTGCTGCCGCGGACGCTGCACGTGGACGAGCCGACCCCGCAGGTGGACTGGTCGGCCGGCGCGGTGGAGCTGCTCACCGAGGCGCGGGACTGGCCGGAGACCGGGCAGCCGCGCCGGGTCGGCGTCTCCTCGTTCGGCGCCAGCGGTACCAACGCCCACGTGATCCTGGAGCAGGCTCCGGCGGAGGAGCCGGTCGCCGAGGAGGCCGAGGCGCCCGCCGAGGGCGACGACGCTGCCGAAGCCCCCGTCAC
>NZ_JBIWPN010000123.1:0-4942 GCF_044768305.1 Kitasatospora sp. NPDC101155
GAACCCTCGGGAGTTGCATCAGATGGGCGAGAAGTCGCAGGTCGGCAGCTCACGGGAGGGGCGTGAGGCTCTCAGAAGCTACTATGCGCTGGCGGTCTGACCAGGCATGTTGCCGAGGTGATCCCTTCTGATGCATGATCTGCCCTCCAGAAGGGATGGTCTGGATGGTGCATCAGCGCAAGGTCGCCCTGGCCGGGTCGGCTCACCTGGAGCTCGTCTCCGGCGTGGTCCAGCTGCGTCCCGAGGACGCGATGTTCGATGCGATGCTGCGGGGTTGGCGGGCCCAGCAGAAGGCACGGGGGCTTCAGGACGAAACGGTCGAGGACCGGGAACGGCTCATCCGCCGGTTCCACGAGTTCGCGAACGACTACCCGTGGCAGTGGACGCCGGCCCACATGGACGAGTGGTCGGTGTGCCTGACCGGCGAGAAGCACCTGGCGCCGTCCACGATCCGCGGCTACCAGGGCATCGTCCGCCTGTTCAGCGAGTTCGTCATCGACAGCCGGTACGGCTGGGTGCCTGCCTGCGAGGAAGCCTTCGGCGCCTTCCCCGTGGCGATCTGCCACGAGTGGAACACCATCCCGCACCTGCAGGACTACGAAGGCAGCCCAGAGGCACGGCCGTTCACGCGGGAAGAGCTGCAGCGATTCCTCGACTACGCCGACGATCAGGTCGACCGCGCGGTACGCGCGAAGCGCAAGGGCGCCCTGGCCGCCTACCGCGACGCCACCCTCTTTAAAGTCATCTACGGCTGGGGACTGCGGCGGACCGAGACGTCCAAGCTCGACGTCGTCGACTTCGGACGCAACCCGCAAGCCCCGCAGTTCGGGCGGTACGGCACCCTCAACGTCCGCTACGGCAAGGCCAAGAAGGGCCAGCAGCCCAGGCGCCGGAACGTGCTGTCGGTGATGGACTGGGCCGTCGAGGCGGTCGCTGACTACGTCGAGAACGTCCGGCCCCGGTTCGGGTTCCCCGACCATCCAGCCCTGTGGATCACCGAGCGGGGTGGACGTCTCCAGCCCGGATCCATCAACGACCGGTTCGAGGCATACCGCGATGCCCTAAAACTCCCAAAAGACCTAGTTCCGCACTCAATCAGACATTCGTACGTCACCCACCTGACCGAGGACGGAGTGGACCGGCGGTTCATCCAGCAGCAGGTCGGCCACGAGTGCGACAGCTCCACGGCGATCTACACCCACGTCAGCGACGACTTCATGAACACTGCCCTGCACAAGGCACTGGCCCCGGCATTCGCCGGAGCCTGACGGGAAGGACCTGACGATGACCGCCAAGCTCGACTACCGCTGGCACCTGCGCAAGGTGATGGCGGACCGCGGGATGTTCTCTACCACCGACCTCATCCCGCCGCTCGCCGAACGGGGCATCACCTTGTCGACGAGCCAGGTCTACCGGCTCGTGGTCGAGCGGCCTGAACGGCTGAGCCTGAAGATCCTCATGGCCTTGCTCGACATCCTGGACTGCCGCATGGACGACCTCGTCGAGCCGATCGCCTCGGCCACTGCGGTGAAGAGGCCGAAGAAGGCTGCGGCCGCGGGCGCCGCACCGCCCTCAGCGGACGGGCTCGGTGACCTGCGGCCCAAGCGGGCCAGGATCAGGGGTGTCGACCTGCCGTGACCACCACCACCGACCAGCCGGCCCGCGCGGTCACGGATCCCGTCGGCCTGATCATGGACCTGATCACCCGCGTCGAAACGGGCCTCGACCCCGCGGCCGTCCGGGCCGTGGTCCTCGGCGTCGCCGGTGGCCGCGCGAAGTCGCGCCGGCTCGCCGAGGCCCTGGCGGCCCGGTCCGAGGTCCTGTCCGACGGCCGCTCTCCGGCGCCCCGGGCTATCGGCGACCTGCTGATCGCACTCCGCAAGGCCGGAGCCACGACGATCTCGCCGCCGGTCTGCCGCGACTGCGGCAAGCACCTGCGGACCTTCCAGCGCCGAGGCCAGGACTGGTACTGCGGGGTCTGCAACCAGGACGCCGCCGAGTGCGCCGGCTGCGGAACCGCTCGCCGCATCCACTCGCGTGACCGGGCCGGCCGGCCGCGCTGTTCGATGTGTCCCGACACCGATCCACGCGACCCGGTCGACGTCATCCACGAGGTGATCACCACGATCAATCCGGCCGCCGATCGCGAGGTCGTCGCCGACGCGGTCCGCCGGTCCGCTCCCCGCCCCTCCTACCAGCAGAAACTTGCCTGGGCCTTGGAGGACAACCCCCGCCTGTTGACCGGCGCGGGGCACCTGGCTCCCCTTCGCGCCATCCCGCGGTTCATCGAACTGCTGCACGCCGCCGGCATCGGAGGCGTCGTCCGGCCCGCCTGCCCCCGCTGCCGGCGCGTCGTCCGCATCGACAAGCCCCTCGACGGGCAGCGGGTCTGCCGCAACTGCATCGCCAAGTCCCGCATCGAGGAGTGCTCGCGCTGCGGCGCCCGACGCGAGCCGGCTACCCGCGACGCCGAGGGCCGGCCGCTGTGTCCGCACTGCCTGATCACGGACCCGGCCAACCTGGAGACCTGCATCGTCTGCGGCAAGCGGCGCATGGTCTGCACCCGGACTCCCGACGGGCCGATCTGCCCGAACTGCCGCCCCCTGCCCACGCTGGTCTGCTCGATCTGCGGCCGAACGGCGCCCTGCATGCTCTCGAAGCTGACCGGGCAGCCCCGCTGCGGCCGTTGCGACCAGCGAGAAGTGAACTGCACCGTCTGCGGACGCTTCCGGGACATTCACTCCGGCACCGCCGACGCGCCCATCTGCGGCCCCTGCACGAAGCCGGACGCCGAACTCTGGGGCCCCTGCCCGACCTGCGGCGAGGCCGAACGGCTGACGACCCCCGGCCCCTGCCGCCGCTGCACGCTCAAGCAACGGCTCGACGACCTCCTCACCGACGACACGGGAGCCGTCCCGCCGAGGCTGCAGGCCCTCCACGATGCCCTGGCCGGCACCCAGCGGACAGCGACGGCCATGAGCTGGCTCTCGAAGGGCATCGTCGCCACCGTCCTGTCCGACCTGGCCTCCGGCCGACGTCCCCTGACCCATGAGGCCCTGGACGAACTACCCGACAGCAAGGTCGTCGAACACATCCGAACCGTCCTCGTGGCCGCTGACGCTCTGCCGCACCGCGACGAGCAGATGGTCCGACTCGAACGGCACGTGAAGGACCTCGTCGCCTCGCACGCCACCCCCGAGGGGCGGCAGATCCTGCACCGCTACGCGACCTGGCATCTGATTCGCCGGCTTCGCCGCCGAAGCCGCGGCAACGACATCACGCACACCCAGCTCAACGTCGTACGCGTGCACCTGAGGGCCGCCGTCTATCTCCTGGACTGGCTCACGGACCAGGACCTGACCCTGGCCAGCTGCCGCCAGAGCGACCTCGAACGCTGGATGACCCGCGATGAAACCCAACTCCGAAGGGAAGCAGGTCACTTCGTGCGCTGGGCCCTCGCCCAGAAGATTGCCCGTGACCTCAGCTTCCCGGCCGTGAAGTGGAACGGTCCGTCCCAGGCCATGGACGACGACGCCCGCTGGGCCACCGCCCGCCGCCTGCTGCACGACGACACCATCCGGACCGAAGACCGCCTGGCCGGCCTGCTGTTGCTCCTCTATGCCCAGTGGCCAGCAGCGATAGCCCGGCTGACCACCGGCCACATCGAGGAGGCGGCCGCGACGGTCCGCATCCGCCTCGGCGATGTCGCGGTTGCTCTGCCCGGACCGGTCGCCGAGCTGGCCCTGAAGCAAGTCTCAGCCCGTCGCAGCCACGCGGTTCTCGCCCAGACAGACTCTCCCTGGCTCTTCCCCGGCGGCCAGCCCGGCCGCCCGATCAGCGCCTGGGCCATGGGTGAACGGCTCCGCAAGCTCGGCATCCGACTCGCTGAGACCCGCTCCACCGCGCTGTTCCAGCTCGCCACCGACCTGCCCTCCGCGATCCTCGCCCGCACCCTGGGCATCCACATCACCGTCGCCGTCAAATGGCAGCGGGCCGCCGCCGGGGACTGGGCCGCCTACGCCGCCGACGTCACACGCCGCTTCGCTCGACAACAGCCAGGGACGACGCCGTCATGACACAGCTGCTTGCCTCATCAACGTCCAAAACCGACGCCACCCTTATGTGATGGGAGTGGGGAGGCAGGCAACCACACGAACCACCACGGCAAACACCTCCCCGAACGACCTCAGCGCTGCTTGGCCTGAGCCTCCTTGGCGGACCCCTCCAGCCGGTTCCAGTAATCCTGGTACCACGCCTCGTCGCCGCCATCCATGTTGCTGTTCTCCTCCCGCATACCGACCTTGCCGTCGATCAGCTCGCGGACGATGTCGGCCTGGCCGGCGTGCCGGTTCGTCTCGGCCGTCATGTGCAGCATGACCAGCTGAAGTGTCACGTCCCCGCTGTCGCCCCACCACGCGACGTGGCCCATCGCGTCGAGCGGCAGCGCCTTGATCGTCGCGTCCGCGTGCGCCCAGGCGCGGCGGTAGAGGCCGAGAACGTCCTCGCGCGACTCGTCGGCGGGTGCCCACATGTCCGAGTTGGGCTCGGCGCCCTCCTCGTGCCAGGGGAGGGATTCGTCGTGCGGGCGGCCGAAGGTCGGGCCAAAGTACCCGAGTTCGACGCTAGCGAGGTGCTTGACGAGGCCGAGGAGGTTGGTGCCGGTCGGCGTCAGGGGGCGACGGATGTCGTACTCAGACAATCCGTCCAGCTTCCAGACAACGGCCTTGCGGGCTTCCTTGAGGTACCGGTGCAGGTCGTCCTTGGGATCATTGGGCTTCACGGGACCGAGTCTCGCACCGCCTGCCGACAGTGGTCGCGTGAGTTCGCCAGCCGCCCAGGATGCATCAGCTGGCGACTGGGCCGTTTGCGCCGCGAACCGACCGTCCAAGGAGCCCTGATGCGGCAGGCATTCGGACAGTTCCAATACCCGACTCCACCATTA
>NZ_JBIWPN010000124.1:0-4740 GCF_044768305.1 Kitasatospora sp. NPDC101155
ACCAGCAGCAGAGAACCCGCCAGCCCCAGCGGCACACCGCCCAGTTGACCCTCCGCCAGCGCGAGCAACGAGACCACACCCCGCACCTCGCCACCAGCCGACCCGACCGCCTCACGCAACAACCCGGCAACCACACCCCGATCCGAGGCGCCGTCAACCACCACCCTCACAACCCCAGCCGCACCGAACGTCTCCAGCGCAGCCTCGACACCCTCGGCCAACTCACCCGCACCACACGACGGCAGCGCCAGCAACCACACACCCGACAGCCCCGCACCAGCCGCCTCACCCAGCGGCCGCCATTCGACCCGGTACCGCCAGCCGTCCACCGCCGCGTGCTCGACGCTGCGTCGACGCCACGACGTCAGCGCCGGCAGCACCCCGTCCAGCGTCTCGCCGTCGACTCCCAGCACCCCCGACAGGGCCGCCGTGTCCCCCCGCTCGACCGCGCCCCAGAAGGCGCTCTCCTCGCGGTGGGCCTCCGGGACCGGTCCCTCGGCCGGCTTCCCCGACTCCAGCCAGTGGTACTCGCGCTGGAAGGCGTAGGTGGGCAGTTCCACCCGCTGCGGCCGGTGGCCGGAGAAGATGGCTCGCCAGTCCACTGCCACGCCGTTGACGTGCAGCGCGGCCAGCGAGGTCAGCAGGCTGTGCGGACCGTCGGCATCCCGGCGCAGGGTGCCCACCACGACGGGCGTCCCGGCGTCCGGCCGTGCGGCGGTGTCCCGCTGGGCGGCGTCGATGCTCTCCTGCACGCCCATGGTCAGCACCGGGTGGGGGCTGACCTCCACGAAGGCGAGGTTGCCCTGGGCGAGCAGCAGGCGCGTGGTCTCCTCGAACCGCACGGTCTGCCGCAGGTTGCGGTACCAGTACGCGGCGTCCAGCTCGGTGGTGTCCAGCAGGCCGCCGGTCACCGTCGAGTAGAACGGGACATCCGAGGGGCGCGGGGTGATGGGCGACAGCACGTCCAGCAGGTGGTCGCGGATGGCCTCCACCTGGTAGGAGTGCGAGGCGTAGTCCACCGGGATCCGGCGGGCCCGGACGGCCCGCTCCTCGCAGGCGGCCAGCAGACCGTCCAGAGCGCCGGGCTCGCCGGAGACCACCACCGAGGACGGGCCGTTCACGGCCGCCACCGAGAGCGCGTCGCCCCACGGCTCCATGACCGGCGCCAGCTCGTCCGGCGACAGCGGGACGGACACCATGCCGCCCTTGCCGGACAGTTCGACGGCCAGCGCCTGGCTGCGCAGCGTCACCACCCGGGCCGCGTCCTCCAGCGACAGTGCGCCGGCGACACAGGCTGCCGCGATCTCGCCCTGGCTGTGGCCCAGCACCGCGGCGGGCTGCACGCCCAGCGAGCGCCACACGTCGGCCAGCGAGACCATGACCGCGAACAGAGCCGGCTGGACCACGTCCACGCGGTCCAGGGTCGGGGCGCCGGGACGACTGCGCAGGACGTCGACCAGGGACCAGTCCACGAACGGTTCGAGAGCGGTGGCGCACGCCTGCAGCCGGTCCCGGAACACGGCCGAGGCGTCGAGCAGGTCCAGCGCCATGCCGACCCACTGCGAGCCCTGCCCGGGGAACACGAACACGGCGGCGGCCTTGGGTGCGGCCGCCGAGCGCGCCACGCCGGGCACGAGCTCGCCGCGCGCCAGCGCGTCGAGGCGCTGCAGGTAGCCCTCGCGGTCCTCGGCCAGCAGGACGGCCCGGTGTTCGAGGGCGGCACGCGTGGTGGCGAGGGCGTGGCCCACGTCGGTGACGTCCAGCTCGGGGTGCGCCTCCAGGTGGCCGCGCAGCTTCAGCGCCTGGGCCTGCAGGGCCGGCGCGCCCCGGCCCGAGATCAGCCACGGCACCATGGGGAGACGGCCCAGGGCGACGGGCTCGGCGGCTTCCGGTGCCATGTCCGAGCCGGCGTCCGAACCGGCGCCCGAACCCGCGTCCGCGCCGCCCTCGGCGCCCTCGGCCGTCCCGACGGCCGGACTCTGCTCCAGGATCACGTGCGCGTTGGTGCCGCTCACGCCGAAGGACGAGACGGCGGCCCGCCGCGGCTCCCCGGTCTCCGGCCAGTCGCGGGCCTCGGAGAGCAGTTCCACCGTGCCCGCCGACCAGTCCACGTGCGGGGTGGGCTCGTCCACGTGCAGGGTGCGCGGCAGCACACCGTGCCGCATCGCCATCACCATCTTGATGATGCCGCCCACACCGGCGGCCGCCTGGGTGTGCCCGACGTTGGACTTCAACGAGCCGAGCCACAGCGGGCGTTCGGCCGTGTGCGCCTGCCCGTACGTGGCCAGCAGCGCCTGCGCCTCGATCGGGTCACCCAGCTTGGTGCCCGTCCCGTGCGCCTCCACGACGTCCACCTGGTCGGCCGTCAGGCGCGCGCTCGCCAGGGCCTGCCGGATGACGCGCTGCTGCGAGGGACCGTTCGGTGCGGTCAGACCGTTCGACGCACCGTCCTGGTTGACGGCGCTGCCCCGGATCACCGCGAGGATCTGGTGGCCGTTGCGCTGCGCGTCCGAGAGCCGCTCCAGCAGCAGCATGCCGACGCCTTCGCCCCAGCTGGTGCCGTCGGCCGCGGCCGCGAACGGCTTGCACCGGCCGTTCGGCGCGAGACCGCGCTGGCGGCTGAACTCGATGAAGCCCTCCGGCGTCGCCAGGACGGTCACGCCGCCGGCCAGCGCCAGGGTGCACTCACCCTGGCGCAGTGCCTGCACCGCCAGGTGCAGGGCGACCAGCGAGGAGGAGCACGCGGTGTCCACCGTGAGCGCCGGCCCCTCCAGGCCGAGCAGGTAGGAGATGCGGCCGGACATGACGCTGCCGGCCGTGCCGGTCAGGATGTACCCCTCGACCTCCTCCGTCGCCTCCTGCAGGCGCGGACCGTAGTCCTGCGCCATTCCGCCGACGAAGACGCCCGTCCGGCTCCCCTTCAGGGACAGCGCATCGATCCCGCCCCGTTCCAGGACCTCCCAGGCGGCCTCCAGCAGCACCCGCTGCTGGGGGTCCATCGCCTGTGCCTCGCGGGGGCTGATCCCGAAGAACCCGGCATCGAACATGGCCGCGTCGTAGAGGAACCCGCCCTCCCGCACGTACGTCTTGCCGTGCTGCTCGGGGTCGGCATCGTAGAGCCGCTCCACGTCCCAGCCGCGGTCGGACGGGAAGTCGGAGATCGCGTCGCCGCCCTCGGCGACGAGCTGCCACAGGTCCTCGGGCGACCGCACGCCGCCCGGGTAGTGGCAGCTCATCGACACGATCGCGATCGGTTCCTGGTCCTTGTCCTCGACCGTCCGCAGGCGCTCGCGCACGTCGTGCAGGTCCGCGGTGACGCGCTTGAGGAAATAACGGAGCTTCTCTTCAGTGGCCATTCGGGTATCCCAAGAAAGTAGTTCGGCGGACTGGTTCTGGACGATCAGGAGATGCCGAACTCGTTGCCGAGAAGGTCGAAGATCTCGTCATCTGACGCCGTTTCAAGCTGGTCGGCCACGGAAGCACCGGCCGGCGCACCGGTGCTGCCCTTCCACTTGGCGAGCAGGATCTCCAGGCGGCCGGTGATCCTGGCCCGCGCGGCGTCGTCCGACTCGGTGGCCGCGAGGCGTGCCTCCAGCTGGTCGATCTCGGAGAACTCCGCGTCGGCCGCGGAATCCCCGTCGTCGCCGAGCTCTTCCCGCAGGTGGCCGACCAGATCATCCGCGGTCGGATAGTCGAAGACCATCGTGGCCGCCAGTCGGCAGCCGGTCGCGGCCTTCAGGCCGTTGGCCAGGTCGACGGCGGCGAGCGAGTCGAAGCCGAGCTCCTGGAACGTCCTGGACGCGTCCACCGATTCCGCCGAGGCGTGGCCCAGCACCTTGGCCATCTCGGCCACGACCAGTTCCCGCAGCACCCGGTTGCGCTCCGCCTGCGGCAGCCCGCTCAACCGCTGGGCCAGTGCCGACCCGCCGGCCTCCGACTGGGCCGATTCGGTCCGCTCCTCGGCCGACGCGAACAGCTGCCGCACCTCCGGCAGGTCACCGATCAAGGGGCTGGGCCGGACCGAGGTGAAGGCCGCCGTGAAGCGGTCCCAGACCACTTCCGCGACGGTCACGGTCCGGTCGCCGCAGTCCACGGAGTAGTGCAGGGCGCGGATCGCCGTCTCGGGGTCGAGGCCCGGCACGCCACGCCGGCTCATCTGCTCGCCGGGCTCGCCGCCGCCCATGCCGTCACCGGCCCAGGGACCCCAGGCGACAGCGGTGGCCGCCAGCCCGCGGGCCCGGCGCTGCTCGGCCAGTCCGTCCAGGAAGGCGTTCGCCGCCGAGTAGGCGCCCTGGTGGCCGCTGCCCCAGGTGGCCGCGATCGAGGAGAAGAGGACGAAGGCGTCCAGCGGCCGGTCGCCGAGGAGGGCGTCCAGGTTGACGGCTCCGCCGACCTTCGCGGCCAGGACCTCCGCGAAGCCGTCGAGATCGGTGTCCACCAGCGAGGTCGGGTCGCCGATTCCGGCGGTGTGGATGACGGCGGTGAGGGGGTACTCCGCCGGGATCGCGGCCAACACCCCCGCCAGCGCCTCACGATCGGCCACGTCACACGCAGCCACCGTCACCCGGGCACCGGTCTCAGCCAGCTCAGCCACCAACTCCGCCACACCCGGCGCGGCCTCACCCCGACGGCTCGTCAGCACCAGGTGCTCAGCCCCGGACCGCGCCAGCCAACGCGCCACATGCGAACCCAGCGCACCCGTACCACCGGTCACCAGCACCGAACCCGAAGGACGCCACG
>NZ_JBIWPN010000125.1:0-4479 GCF_044768305.1 Kitasatospora sp. NPDC101155
CTCCTCCGCCGGCGGTCTGGTCCTGACCGCCGGCCAGGGCAACTACGCGGCCGCGAACGTCTTCCTCGACGCTCTCGCCGCCCACCGCCACGCCGCCGGCCTGCCCGCCACCTCGATGGCCTACGGCCTCTGGGACGTCGGCGCCGGTCTCGGGCGTGACCTCGCGGACGTCGACCGGGCGCGGATGGCCACCCAGGGCGTTCCCGTCCTCGACCACGCGACCGGCCTCGCACTCTTCGCCACCGCCCTGCGCAGCGAGCGCGCCGCCGTCGTCCCGATCCGGGTCGACGCCGCCGCCCTGCGCGCCCGCACCGACGAGGTCCCCGCGCTCCTGCGCGCCCTCGCCGCCCCGCGCAGGCGCGCCGAGCTGCCCGCGAGCGGCCGCGCGGCCGAGACCGGGCTCGCCCGGCGCCTCGCCGGGCTGGGCGAGAGCGAGGGCCGGCGCCTGGCGCTGGAGCTCGTGCGCGCGGAGATCGCCGCCGTGCTCGGCCACGTCTCCGCCGAGGCGATCGCGCCCGAGCGCGCGTTCCAGGAGCTCGGCTTCGACTCCCTCGCCGCGACCGACCTGCGCAACCGCCTGAACAAGCGCACGGGCCTTCGCCTGCCCGCGACCCTCGCCTTCGACTTCCCCAACGCCCGGGCCGTCGCGGAGCACCTCCTCGACCTGGCCGGCGCGGGCACGGAGGCGACCCCGGCCGCCGGCGCCGAGACCCGCCCGCACGCCGCCGACGAACCGATCGCGATCGTCGGCATGGCCTGCCGCTACCCCGGCGGCGCGGCCACGCCCGAGGACCTGTGGCGGCTGCTGGCCGACGGCGCCGACACCGTCACCGGACTGCCGACCGACCGCGGCTGGGACATCGAGCACCTCTACGACCCCGAGCCCGGCAAGGAGGGCCACAGCTACACCCGCCACGGCAGCTTCCTGCACGACGCCGGCGACTTCGACCCCGGCTTCTTCGGGATCTCCCCGCGCGAGGCCCTCTACATGGACCCGCAGCAGCGGATCCTCCTGGAGACCTCGTGGGAGGCAGTGGAGCGGGCGGGCATCGACCCGCTGTCCCTGCGCGGCAGCCGAACGGGCGTCTTCGCGGGCGTGATGTACCACGACTACGCGCTCAACACGAACCCCTCGGGCACCAGCGGCGGCAGCGTCGTCTCCGGCCGGGTGTCCTACACGCTGGGCCTGGAGGGCCCGGCGGTGACCGTGGACACGGCCTGCTCCTCCTCGCTGGTCGCCCTGCACCTGGCGGTCCAGGCGCTGCGCAGCGGCGAGTGCTCGCTGGCGCTCGCGGGCGGTGCGACGGTGATGTCGACGCCGGGCATGTTCATCGAGTTCTCGCGGCAGCGGGGGCTGTCGGCGGACGGCCGGTGCAAGGCGTTCGCCGGTGCGGCGGACGGCGTGGGCTGGTCGGAAGGCGTCGGGGTGCTGCTCGTCGAGCGGCTGTCCGACGCGCAGCGGAACGGCCACCGGGTGCTCGCGGTGATCCGCGGCACGGCTGTCAACCAGGACGGCGCGAGCAACGGCTTCTCGGCGCCGAACGGGCCGTCCCAGCAGCGGGTGATCCGGCAGGCGCTGGCGAGCGCCGGGCTGGCGGCGTCGGACGTCGACGCCGTCGAGGCCCACGGCACCGGCACCACGCTGGGCGACCCGATCGAGGCGCAGGCCCTGATCGCCACCTACGGCCAGGACCGCGAACTGCCGCTGCTGCTGGGCTCGATCAAGTCGAACATCGGGCATGCCCAGGCGGCGGCCGGTGTGGCGGGCGTGATCAAGATGGTGCTGGCGATGCAGCACGGCGTGCTGCCGAAGTCTCTGCACATCGACCGGCCCTCGCCGCACGTCGAGTGGTCGGAGGGCGCGGTCGAGCTGCTGGCCGAGGCCCGGGACTGGCCGGCGACCGGCCGGCCGCGCCGGGCGGGTGTGTCCGCGTTCGGGATCAGCGGGACCAATGCGCACGTGATCGTCGAGCAGGGTCCTGAGCCGGTAGTCGAAATACCTGTCGTCAAAGGCGAGTTGGGTACGCTTCCCTGGCTGCTCGCCGCGGCGACGCCGGAGGCCCTGCGGGTGCAGGCCGAGCGGCTCGCGACCTTCCTCGGTGCGCGGCCGGAGCTCTACGCGCTGGACGTCGCCCACTCGCTGGTGGCGACGCGGCCGGCCCTGGAGCACCGCGCGGTGCTGCTCGGCGCGGACCGGGCGGAGCTGCTGGCCGGACTGGACGCGCTGAGCCGGGGCGAACTCGCTCCGGGCGCGGCCATCTCGTCCGCCCGGGCGGGTGGGGCGACGGCGTTCCTGTTCTCGGGGCAGGGCTCGCAACGGCTCGGTATGGGACGGGAGTTGTACGGCCGCTTCCCGGTCTTCGCGGAGGCGTTCGACGCGGTGTGCGCGGCGACAGAGCTTCCCGTGCGCGAGGTGGTGTGGGGCGAGGACGCGGAGCTGCTGAACCGGACCGCGTACGCCCAGGCCGGGTTGTTCGCCGTCGAGGTGGCGCTCTACCGGCTGCTCGAATCGTTCGGCGTGCGGGCGGAGTTCGTGGCCGGGCACTCGATCGGTGAGGTGGCCGCGGCGCACGTGGCCGGGGTGTTCTCGCTGGAGGACGCCTGCGCGCTGGTCGCTGCCCGTGGTCGGCTGATGCAGGTGCTGCCGGAGGGTGGTGCGATGCTGGCGGTGCAGGCGACGGAGGGCGAAGTCCTGCCGCTGCTTGGTGAGTTCGTGTCGATCGCGGCCGTGAACGGTCCGACGTCGGTCGTGGTCTCGGGCGCCGAACAGGACGTCTCGGAGATCGAGGCGCACTTCGCCGACCGCCGGACGACCCGCCTGCGGGTGTCCCATGCGTTCCATTCGCCGCTGATGGACCCGATGCTGGCGGACTTCCGCGAGGTCCTCGACGGGCTCACCTACAGCGCGCCTTCGATCCCACTGGTCTCCAATCTGACTGGCGGGCTGGCCGATGGCCTGACGTCGCCCGACTACTGGGTGCGCCACGTCCGCGAGGCCGTCCGCTTCGCCGACGGGATCCGCACCCTCCACGAGGCCGGCGTCCGCCGCTACCTCGAACTGGGCCCGGACACCGTCCTGTCCGGCCTGGTGCAGGGCGCCCTCGACGACCCGACCGCCGCCGGCACGTGCGTCGTGCCCGCCCTGCACGCGGACCGGGACGAGGAGGCGAGCCTGATCGGCGCCCTCGGCCGGCTGCACGCGGCCGGGGCCGAGGTGGACTGGTCCGTCCTCTTCGCCGGCAGCGGCGCCCGGACGGTGGAACTGCCCACCTACGCGTTCCAGCACCGCCGCTTCTGGCTCGACGCGACGACCCCGCTCGGCGACCTGGGCGCGGTGGGTGTGGGCGCCTTCGCGCACCCGCTGCTCGGCGCGGCCGTCGACCTGTCCCACACGGACGGGTTCCTCCTCACCGGCCGGGTGTCGCTGGACTCGCACCCGTGGCTGGCCGACCACCGGGTCCTGGACACCGTCCTGGTGCCGGGTGCGGCGCTGGTCGAGCTCGCGCTGCGGGCCGCGGCCGAGGTCGGGTGCGAACTGGTGGAGGAACTGACGCTGGCCGCGCCGCTGGTGCTGCCCGAGCGCGGCGCCGTCCAACTGCACGTGCGAGTCGGTGGCCCGGACGCCTCGGACCGGCGCGCGGTCACCATCCACTCGCGGCCGGACGGGGATCCGGACGCCGGGTGGGTCCAGCACGCGGCCGGTTCGCTGGCCGCTTCCGGAGCCCCCGAGGCGGGATCCTTCGACGCCGCCGTCTGGCCACCGGTCGATGCGGAGCCGCTGCCGGTGGACGGCGCGTACGAGCGGATGGCCGAGGCGGGGTTCGGCTACGGCCCGGTGTTCCGGGGCCTGCGCGCGGCCTGGCGGCGCGGCGACGAGCTGTTCGCCGAGGTCGTGCTGCCGGAGGGCGTCGAGGCCGACGGCTTCGGCGTGCACCCGGCGCTCCTCGACGCGGCCATGCACGCCGCGATCCTGGCCGGCGGCGAGCGGGAGACGATGATCCCGTTCGCGTGGACCGGCGTGACCCTGTCCGCCGTCGGCGCCTCCGCGGTGCGGGTGCGGATCGTCCGGCTCGGTGACGGCGGGCTGCGGCTCGACCTCGCCGACCCGGCAGGCGGTCCGGTGCTGGCCGTGGCCTCGATGGTGGGCCGGGCGGTGTCGGCGGAGCAACTGGGCTCGGTCGACCCGCTCTACGGGATCGAGTGGGCGGAGCTGTCGAACGCGCCTGCCGCGGAGAGCTCCTGGGCGCGGTGGGAGGACGTGTCGGACTCCGAGGAGCCGACGCCCGACGTGGTCGTCCTCGACTGCGGTGCCTTCGCGGCCCCCGCGGACGTCCCGAGCGGTGTCCGCGCGAGCGTCCACGCCGTGCTGGAAGTGCTCCGGACCTGGCTGGCGGAGGAGCGGTTCGCGGCGTCGCGTCTGGTGGTTGTGACGCGGGGTGCGGTGGCGGTGCGTGCGGGTGAGCCGGTGGATCTGGCGCA
>NZ_JBIWPN010000126.1:0-4470 GCF_044768305.1 Kitasatospora sp. NPDC101155
GCGCGAGCACGTTCTCATCCACCCGCGACTGGAACCGCACCGGCAGCGAGAACGCCCCCGACCCACCCTCAGCTGACCAGCTCTCACCAGGCCCAAAAGCCGCCTCAGCGCTGCGCCCCTCCGTGCGCTTGCCGGACTTCTGCGGTACCGCCAGGGCCTCGACCACCTTGGCGTCGTGGCTGCGCAGCGCGGTCAAAATTCGAACAAGCGGACCATAACTGTCCGACTCCAGAATATCTCCGGGCTCCTCACCCGGCTTGAGGAAAACCGGTACGATCAGGCTGGCGATTTTCCCCTCCCCGGGCTGCATCCGGAGGGCCCGGCCGATGGCCTGGACGATATCCACCATGCTGCGAATCTGCAGGTGGATGACACTTGTTCAGGGGCAGGGGTTGACACCGGATTTTTGCTGGTCGGCGGGGGAGTGGTGACATCTTCGTGCGGCTGTTTTGGTGTCATGACATGACGTTGGTGCTGGACAGTTTGGTGCAGTTTCCAACACGGGGGTGCCGGGCCACGGGGCCGGGTGTGCTTGTACCGGATGCGGTTCGCTGGTGTCAGGTTTTTGCGGTTTGTGGTGTCACCGGGGTGCGGTCGGGTGCTTGCTGGTAGCAGTACAACGCGACGGGGGCGGGTGATCGGGGGATGCCGGATGGGGTGGATGCCACGTTCGTGTCGCTCGCGGGGCCCAGGGCGGCGGTGCGTGGGCTGGCGGTAGGGCGTTTGCTGGCGTTGGACGCGCGCGGGGAGCTGTCGACTGATCATGTCCGGCTGGTCGCACGGTCGGCGGGTGTGTCGTTGCGGACGGTGTGGCGGTGGTTGGAGGCGGCTCGTGCGGGGCGCACCGGCCGCGTCGAGCGGGAGCGGTTCACGCTGACGCCGGACCTGCACGCGCGGCTGGTCCGCTGGTGTGGCAACGCCGCGGCCGTGCACCGGGAGCTGGTGGCCGAGGCGCGTGCCGCGGTGCTGGCCCAGGGTGCGGACGAGGAGCAGGTGGCGGCGGCCCTCGCGCGGGTGCCGTCGCTGGCCACGCTGCAGCGGGCGGTACGCCGGGACTTGAATCCCGGTCAGCGCGCGGCCCTGGTGGGCGGGGAGCGGGTCCGGCGCCGCCACGACGTGCACCTGCGCCGGCCCCGCCAATGGCGCAACGCCTGCTGGGAAGGCGACCACAAGCACGTTCCGGTCGAGGTCGACCTGCACGGCGAGCTCGTGTGTCCGTGGGTGACCTGGTTCATCGACTGCGCCACCAACGCCGTAAGGCTCGGCCCCCGCCGTCGCCCGCGGCAACGCCGTCCCTCTGCGCACCGAACACGGGCGGGTACCACGGCTCACCGGGCCGGGTGGGGCTGTAGTGGGCGTGCTCCATCGGGGTGGTGTCCTTACCGCACAGCGTCCACGCCTGGGGGTCTTCCGGGGCGTCCGGATCGGCGCCGGCAGCGTGAACCATGAGGACGGCGGGCCCAACTCCCTCCGCCCCGAGATCCAGGTCGGACTCCAGCTCGAAGAGGACAACGATCGTGGCCATGCCCCGACCGTGCGCCACGGTGGCCCCGTTCGCATCCCGGCCGCTGGACGAGCCGACGCTCTCAACCGCCCGGGGACATGTGAGAGGCCCCGGCGGCGAGCCAGACCGGGGCCGACGGGGAACGGACCTACCAGGCCACCCCCAAGGCCTCCAGCTGCCCGAGCTGTTCCGGGCTGAGCTTGTCCCGCCGGGCCTTCTGGTTGTTGAGCCAGGTCCCGAGGGACACCCCGCCCTCCTTGTGGGTGCGCGGCACCCGGACGTGCCCCTCACGCTCGACGAAGGCCGCGAGCGCCGCCAGGCCCTGGGCGAACCGGTCGGCGCGCGACACCTTCGGACCCAACCCCACGGAGACCACCTCAACGCTCTCCTCCCCGCCGGGGCCGGTCACCACGATCTCCAGCGGCTCCTTGTGGGGCCGGGGCACCTTGGTGTGGCCCTCGCGTTCGACGAAGGCGGCGAGGGCGGCCAGGCCCTGCTGGAAGCGGTCCTCCCTCGACACCTTTGGCTTCGCGTCGGCGGCGGTCTTGGCGGCCACCAGCTCGCGGTCGGCCTCGATGCCGATCGCCGCCAGCAGGTCCCGCTGGTCCGCCTCCAGGCCGGGCCAGCCAGCCTGCTGTGCCGGTCGGCCATCGCTCGATCCGTCCGTCGAGTGGCCGTCACAGAGTCGGCCACTCGACGGAGGCGATCAGAGAATCGGCTCGCAGCCGATTGCCTTGCCCCCGGCGGCGAGGAACTTCCGTACCAGGTCGTCGTTGTCGGGGAACAGGGCGGGCGACGCGTAGTCGCCGTCGAGGCTGAAGAAGACGTCCTTGCCCTGGCAGGTGACGACGAGCGTCCCGCCTGCGACCCAATGGGCCCGGCCCACGGCGAATACGTCCCTGCCGTTCTCGTGGGTCAGGGCGGTGGTCCGCGGATCGGTCGTGATCGTGAAGCGCTTCGACCAGCCGTCCGGCGTCGGGCCGTTGCCGACGGTGCAGGACCAGATCGGGGTGAACCCGGTGGTGACCTGCTGACTGTTGCCCGACAACGCCTCGGGGTTCCTCGGCGGCGCGAACCCGGGCAGGCCGCAGAGGTTGGCCCAGTCGACGTCCGTCGTCGCCCCCTTCGCCGAGAGGTTCGTCGGAACCGGCAGCACCCGGTCCCCGCAGGAGCGTGCCTTGGCCACCCCATTGGCGAAGGCCACGGCCAGACGGGCCCTGGTCTCGTCCTGCCCCGTCTCACTGGTGCGCACCTCGGCGCGCACGCCCTTCGGGCACCCTTCGGGAAGCACGGCCCACGCGGCGTCAGGAGTCACCGAGCCGGCCGAGTCCCCGGAGAACAACCGGGCGTCCGACGCGGCCAGCGGGAGCGGTCCGTCCTTGGAATTGAGGATGACGGTGAACCGCGCGGTCTTCTCGGAGGTCTCGAACAGGCCGGAGCTGACCCTGACGGAGCAGCTGTTGCCGGTGGAGTCCTCCGTCGGCGAGAACCTCCGCTTGTCCTCGGTGATCCGCCCAGAGCCCAGAAGATCGTGCACCTGGTCCGCCGTTGCGGCCCCGTCGCACACGCTGTCCGGCCCGCCGAGGTTCGTCACCCGGTACAGCACGAACCCCACCGCCCCCATGGGGACGAGGGAGAACGCCGCCACCACCGCGGCCAGGCGCACCCGCAGCCCCCGCGTGGTGAACCCGCGCTGATCGAGTGCGGCATCGACCTTGTCGGCCAGCCTCGCGGCGTCGCCGGAGCGCTCACTCTTGTTCTCGGCTCCCACAGTGCTCACGCCCTGCCGAACACGGTTCGATAGGTCTTGTCGATTCCGAGCTGGTAACCGTCCCCCGCCGTCTCCTTGAGTTGCCGTGGGACGCTGCCACTGAGGTCGAGGGTTTCGGACGGGTATCCCGACGTGATCATCTTGTAGTTGATCATCGCGTCCAACTGCTGCTGTCCCGCTGAGAAGTGGGAGCTCAGATTGTCCTTGAGCGTGGTGTCGATCTGCGCCTTGGCGGCGTCGGCGTATGCGGCAGTCCCGATGTCGACGTAGCGCTGAGCGACGTCGCCGACTCCCGGAATCAAGTTCGCGGGTGTGCCGAGCAGGTGGTAGTTCATCTTCGCCTGCCAGTCCGCGGTCGACTTGTCGGCGTCGGCGTGGTCGACGGCGGCATCGGCATACACCGCGTCCAGCGCGCCGAGGGACGTGGCGGAGTCGTGGATGAGGGAGCTCAATTTGGGGTTCGGGCGGCCCGTCACATCGGGCTTGGTGGCGTCGTAGTCGAGCCCGTCCAGGCGGCGCGCGATCTCCTGGGTCTCCGCGTGCTGGATGACGGCGAAGGACGCCGGGTCCTCGGCGGCGCCCCGGATGACGCGCAACAGCTGATCCTGAGTGACGGTGAGCCCGTCCGGCTCGGACGGCCCGTACAGCTTCTTTCCGAGGATCTCGTGCATGTCCGCGGCGTAGTCGGCGATCATGTCGGCCATCGGCCGGCGGAGTCCGGCCGGAAGGGACGTCTTGTCCCCCTGACCGGTGCCAGCGAAGGACTTCATCGTCTCGTCCATGATCTGCGACATGACCTTGTCGTGGGGGCGGACGACCGGTTGGTCGCTGTGCGGGTCCCGACCGGTCGTGGCCGCCTCCAGAGCGTAGCCGAACGCGGTACGTGAGGGCGTGAAGCCGGCGACGGCGTTCTGCTCGCTTCCCTGGGCGGGCCACTTCCGCTCGTGCAGCAGGTAGTCCAGATTCTTGCCCTTCCCGGGGTCGAAGAAGTCCTTCGACGCCTCGGGGTTATGGCTGAACGCGTTCATCAGACCGCCCATCGGGTCCGACTGGTTGGCCCCGCCGTTCCACTTCGGGCCCCAGAGGTCTTCGCCCTTGGCCTTGCTGTTCCGCTCGTAGTCGACCAGGTCGTTTCCGGCCTTGAGGAGGAACGACTTGTCGAACTTCCCGCCCGCACCCATCAGCGAGGTGAGCG
>NZ_JBIWPN010000127.1:0-4431 GCF_044768305.1 Kitasatospora sp. NPDC101155
ACCGGCGTGCCCGTCAACTGGCCCACCCTGCTAGGCGGTTCGGGACAGCACCTGGACCTGCCCACCTACCCCTTCCAACACCAACGCTACTGGCTACGCGCGACGGGCAGGACCGGCGACGCCTCCTCGATCGGCTTGCACTCCGCCGAGCACCCGCTGCTCGGGTCGATGACCGTGCTCGCCGACTCCAACGGCTACCTCTTCACCGGCCGCCTCTCGCAGGCGACCCATCCCTGGCTGGCCGATCACGTAGTCCACAACACCGTCCTGCTGCCCGGCACCGCGCTGATCGAGTTCGCCCTGCACGCCGGCCACCAGGCCGGCTGCGAGCAGGTCCGCGAGCTCACCCTGTCCGCACCGCTGATCGTGCCGGAGCACGGCGGGGTGGCGCTGCAGATCGCGGTCGGCGCCCCGGACGAGAGCGGCGACCGCTCGCTGGTGGTCTACGCCCGCCCGGCCGACGCGGCCCCCGAGGACCCGTGGACCACACACGCCGAAGGCGTCCTCGGCACCGGCACGCCGGTGCCGCCTGCGGACCTGGCCGCCTGGCCGCCCGCAGACTCCGAGGCCGTGGCGACCACCGCGCTCTACCCGGACCTGGCGGAGCTCGGCCTCGCGTACGGCCCGGTCTTCCAGGGCCTGCGGCAGGTCTGGCGCCATGGCGAGGACACCTACGCCGAGGTCGCCCTACCCGACCCCGGCGCCGAGGCCTCCCAGTTCGGCATCCATCCGGCCGTCCTGGACGCCGCCCTGCACGCCATGCTTCCGGGCGGGGGCGTCGAGCGGGCCGTGGTGCCGTTCGCCTGGCGGGGCGTCACGCTGCACGCCGCGGGCGCGCCGGCGGTCCGAGTGCGGCTTCGGCAGCTCGGGCCGGAGACCGTCAGCGTCAGCCTCGCGGACCAGACCGGTGCGCCGGTGCTGGAGGTGGACTCGCTGACCGTGCGGCCCGTTTCGGACGCCGCCCTGGCGAACGGCTCGACCGGTTCGCTCTTCCAGGTGGACTGGGTCGAGGTCCCCGCCCCGGCTGGCTCCGCCTCCTGGGCGGTGCTCGGCGACCGGGCGCTCGCCGAGGCGCTGGGCGTCCCGGGCCACCCTGACCTGGCCGCGCTGGCCGAGGAGGTCCCCGACGTCATCCTGCTGAACTGCGCGTCGCAGACCGGCTCCGAGGCCGACCTGACCGCTGCCGTCTGGCAGCACCTGGAGGTGCTGCAGGAGTGGCTGGCAGCGCCCCGGTTCGACGGGTCCCGCCTGGTGCTGCTCACCCGCGGGGCGATCGCGGTCCACCGCAGCGGTGAGGTCACCGACCCGGCACAGGCCGCCCTCTGGGGCCTGGCCCGCACCGCGCAGACCGAACAGCCCGACCGGGTCGTCGTGGTGGACCTCGACGGAGCGGAGGAGTCGCGCGCCGCCCTGCTCGGGATCCTCGGCACCGACGAGCCACAGCTGGCCCTGCGCGGCGGCCGGCTGTACGCACCCCGCCTGGTCCGCGCCGCCGGGCCGGCCGCAATGCCCACCCCGCCCGGCGCCCCGGCCTGGACCCTGGAGGCGGTACGGAAGGGCACCCTGGACGGGCTCGCCCTGGTGGCCGCCCCCGCCGCGACCGAGCCGCTGCAGCCCGGTCAGGTGCGGATCGCCGTACGTGCCGCGGGCGTCAACTTCCGCGACGTGCTGATCGCGCTCGGGATGTACCCCGATGACGCCCGCCCGGGCGGCGAGGGCGCCGGCGTGGTCCTGGAGGTGGGCCCGGGGGTGACCACGCTGGCTCCGGGCGACCGGGTGCTGGGCATGTTCACCGGTGCGTTCGGGCCGGTCGCGGTGGCCGACCACCGCACCCTGGCGCCGGTTCCGGACGGTTGGTCGTTCGCCCAGGCGGCCTCGGTACCCGTGGTCTTCCTCACCGCCTACTACGCGCTGGTGGACCTGGCGGCGTTGCGCCCCGGCGAGTCGTTCCTGGTGCACGCCGCCGCCGGCGGCGTCGGCACGGCGGCCGTGCAGCTCGCCACCCACCTGGGGGCCGAGGTGTTCGGCACCGCGAGCCCTGCCAAGCACCCGGTGCTCCGCGCCATGGGCCTGGCCGACGACCACATCGCCTCCTCACGCACCCTGGACTTCGAGTCCGCCTTCCGCGCCGCCACCGGCGGTCGGGGCATCGACGTGGTGCTGAACGCGCTGACCGGCGAGTTCCTCGACGCCTCGTTGCGGCTGCTGCCCACCGACGGGCGGTTCCTGGAGATGGGCAAGGCCGACCTGCGGGATCCGGCCGGTGTCCCCGGCTACCAGGCCTTCGACCTGGTCGACGCCGGGCCGGAGCGAATCGGGCAGATGCTGCGCGAGCTGCTGGTGCTCTTCGACCGCGGCGTGCTCAGACTGCCGGAGATCACCACCTGGGACGTGCACCGCGCGCCGGAGGCGTTCCGGGCGCTGAGCCAGGCCCGGCTGGTCGGCAAGGCGGTGCTGCTCGTCCCGCCCGCGCCCAAGCCCGAGCACACCGTGCTGATCACCGGTGGCACCGGCGCGCTGGGCGCGCTGGTGGCCAGGCACCTGGTGGCCGAACACGGCTTCAGGAACCTGGTGCTGGCCAGCCGCGGTGGCCCGGCCGCGCCCGGCGCCGAGCAGCTGGCGGCCGAGCTGGCCGCCGCGGGCGCGAACGTGCGGGTGGTCGCCTGCGACGTGGGCGAGCAGGAGGAGCTGTCCCGACTGCTCAAGGAGATACCGAACCTGACCGGCGTGGTGCACACGGCCGGGGTGCTCGCGGACGGCGTCCTCGAAGCCCAGAGCCCGACCTCGCTGGCCAAGGTGATGCACCCCAAGGCGGATGCCGCCTGGTACCTCCACCAGCTCACCCGGGACCGGGACCTGGCCTTCTTCACCACCTTCTCCTCGGCCTCCGGCGTGCTGGGGACGGCCGGCCAGGCCAACTACGCGGCCGCGAACACGTTCCTGGACGCGCTGGCCGAGTACCGGCACGCGGCCGGGCTGCCCGCCACCTCGCTGGCCTGGGGCCTCTGGGAGCAGTCAGCGGGCATGGCCGAGACCCTGAACCAGCAGGACCTGCGCCGGATCAGCAGCGGCGGCGTGCTGCCGCTGAGCCCGGCCGACGGGCTGCGCCTGATGGACGCAGCCCGGGCCGAGCGACGCCCCAGCCTGGTGCCGATGCGGCTGGACGTCGCGGCGCTGCGCACCCGGTACGCCGGGGACGCGGTGCCGGCGATGCTGCGGGCGATGGTCCGCGGTCGCCGGACCGCCGCCGGGCTGCGGCAGGCGGACGCCACCGAGGCCCGCTACGCCGGGCTGCGGGCACTCCCGCCGGTGGAGCAGTGGCCGGCCGCACTCGAGTTGATGCTCGCCGACGTCGCCGCGGTGCTCGGCCACTCCTCACCCGGGGAGCTCGCTCCGGACCGGTCCTTCAAGGACATGGGCTTCGACTCGCTGACCGGGGTGGAGCTCCGCAACCGGCTGCGCGGCGCCACCGGCCTCCCGCTGTCGGCCACCCTGGTGTTCGACTACCCGACGCCCGAGCTGCTGGCCCGGCAGCTCCTCGACCAGATCGTGCCGGCCGCGGCCGGACCGATGGACCGGATCCGCACCGGTCTCGACCAGCTCGACGCCGACTTCGCCGAGCTGGCCGACAGCGAGCGGTTGCACGCGGAGATCATCAACCGGCTGCAGGCAACGCTGTGGAAGCTGACCGGTGCCAACACCGAAGAGACCGGACCCTCCGCCGAGGAGCAGCTCGACGCTGCCAGCGCGGACGAGGTACTGGACTTCATCGACCGTGAGTTTGGAGATCTGACCTAGTGGCGAACGAAGAGCAGCTCGTCGCGTACCTCAAGCGCGTCACTGCCGATCTGCACCGCACTCGGCAGCGCCTCACCGACGTGGAAGCCAGGTCGCTTGAGCCGATCGCGATCGTGGGCATGGCGTGCCGGTACCCGGGCGACGTGAACTCCCCAGAGGACCTCTGGCAGTTGGCCGTCGACGGCCAGGACGCCATCGGAGCGTTCCCCGCCGATCGCGGCTGGGACCTGGGCCTGGACGCGGACTTCGCGAGGGTCGGCGGCTTCCTGCGGGACGTCGCGGGCTTCGATGCCGGGTTCTTCGGAATCTCGCCCCGGGAGGCGCTGGCCATGGACGCCCAGCAGCGGCTGCTGCTGGAGGTCTCTTGGGAGGCGTTCGAGCGGGCGGGCATCGATCCGGCCTCATTGAAGGGCAGTCAGACCGGCGTGTTCGCCGGGCTCGGCGGCAGCGACTACCAGTCGCTGGCCAGCGCAGCCGACCCGGCCCGGCGCGGCAGCGAGGTCGCCGGCCTGGTGCTGACCGGCAACGCGGTCAGTGTGGCCTCCGGGCGGATCTCCTACACCCTGGGCCTGGAGGGCCCGGCGGTGACGGTGGACACCGCATGCTCCTCCTCGCTGGTGGCGCTGCACCTGG
>NZ_JBIWPN010000128.1:0-4366 GCF_044768305.1 Kitasatospora sp. NPDC101155
TGCGCCAGATCCACCGGCTCACCCGCACGCACCGCCACCGCACCCCGCGTCACAACCACCAGACGCGACGCCGCGAACCGCTCCTCCGCCAGCCACGCCTGCACCGCGCGCAGCACGTGCCGCGTCACCTCGCGCACGGCTGCCGGGACGTCGTCGCCCGGGGCGGCCACGGCCGCGCAGTCCAGGACGACGGTCTCGGGCGCCGGGCCCTCGGCGGGCAGGGCGTCCCAGGACATCCACTCCGCGTCCGGGGCGGTCGGCAGCTCCGACCACTCGACCGCGTAGAGCGGGTCGGCCGAGCCCAGTTGCCCCGCCGAGACCGCCCGGCCCTTCACGGAGGCCACCGTCAGCACCGGCCCGCCCGCCGGGTCGGCGAGGTCGAGCCGCAGCCCGCCACCGTCGAGCCGGACCAGGCGCACCCGCACCGCCGACGCGCCGACGGTGCGCAGCGCCGCGCCCGTCCACGCGAACGGGACCACGGTGTCGTCGCTCCCGGCGTCCACGATGGCGACGTGCATGGCCGCGTCGAGGAGCGCCGGGTGCACGCCGAAGCCGTCGGCCTCGACGCCTTCCGGCAGCACGACCTCGGCGAACAGCTCGTCGCCGCGCCGCCAGGCCGCGCGCAGGCCCTGGAAGGCGTGGCCGTAGCCGAAGCCGGACTCCGCCATGCGCTCGTACGCGCCCTCCACCGGCAGCGGCTCCGCGCCGACCGGCGGCCAGACGTCGAACGACTCCGCCTCGACGGCTCCGGAGGCGGCCAGCGAACCGGCCGCGTGCTGGACCCACCCGGCGTCCGGATCCCCGTCCGGCCGGGAGTGGATCGTGAGCTCCCGGCGGCCGACGGCGTCCGGCGCGACGACGCGGAGCTGGAGCTGGAGCGCGCCGTGCTCGGGCAGCACCAGCGGTGCCGCCAGGGTCAGTTCCTCCACCTGCTCGCAGCCCACCTCGGCGGCGGCGCGCAGCGCGAGTTCGAGCAGACCGGCGCCCGGGACCAGGACCGTGCCCTGGACGGTGTGGTCGGCCAGCCACGGGAAGGCGGCGGTCGACAGGCGACCGGTGAGCACCAGCCCGTCCTCGTCGGCCAGTTCGACGGCCGCGCCGAGCATCGGGTGCGTGGTGGCACCGAGGCCGGCGGAACGGACGTCACCGCCGCGGGCGGCCAGGGGCGCGGGCCAGAAGCGGCGGCGCTGGAAGGCGTACGTCGGCAGGTCGATGTGCCGGGCGCCGGTGGCGGCGAACAGCGCGGCCCAGTCCACCGCGGCGCCGTGGACGTGGAGACGGGCGAGGGCGTCGACGAGGGTGTGCTCCTCGGCCCGGTTGCGGCGGAGCGCCGGGATCGCTACGGCCTCACCGTCGGGCAGCGCACTCGCGGTGAGGGCGGTGAGGACGGCGTCGGGACCGAGTTCGAGGAAGCGGGTGATTCCGGCCTCGTGGAGTGTGCGGACGCCGTCGCTGAAGCGGACGGCCTCGCGGACGTGGCGCACCCAGTAGTCGGGTGTCTGAAGGCCTTCGGCCGGTGCGCCGGTCAGGTTCGAGATCACCGGGATCGACGGCGCGCCGTAGGTGAGCCCGTCGAGGACCTCACGGAAGTCCGCCAGCATCGGGTCCATCAGCGGCGAGTGGAACGCGTGCGAGACGCGCAGCCGGTTCGTCTTGCGGTCGGCGAAGTGCGCCTCGATCGCCGCGACGGCCTCCTCCGCCCCCGAAACGACGACCGAGGTCGGGCCGTTGACGGCGGCGATCGACACGAACTCGCCGAGCAGCGGCAGGACTTCGTCCTCCGTCGCCTGCACGGCCAGCATCGCACCACCATCTGGCAGCGCCTGCATCAGCCGACCACGGGCGGCCACCAGCTTGCAGGCGTCCGCCAGAGAGAACACCCCGGCGACGTACGCGGCCGCGACCTCACCGATCGAGTGCCCCGCCACGAACTCGGCCCGCACGCCCAGCGATGCGACCAGCCGGAACAGCGCCACCTCGACGGCGAACAGACCCGCCTGAGCGTACGCGGTCCGGTTCAGCAGCTCCTCGTCCGTGCCCCACGCGACGCTGCGAAGGGGCTGGTCGAGGTGCTCGTCCAGCGCCGTGCAGACGGCGTCGAACGCGTCGGCGAACACCGGGAAGCGAGCGTACAACTCCTCTCCCATCCCGAGGCGTTGCGAGCCCTGACCGGAGAAGAGGAACGCGCTCTTGCCCACCGACGCGACTCCTCGGGCCACCTCGGCCCCGTCGACGACCACCGCGCGGTACGGGAAGAGCGACCGCCCGGCCAGGGTGAACGCCACATCGCCAGCGGGAAGTTCATCGAGCTCCGTCAGCCGCGCGACCTGAGCGTCCAGCGCCGCTTCGGACTTGGCGGACATCACCCAGGGCATCGCCCCCGCCGTCACCGCAGCGCCCTGCACGGCCTCGGGTTCGGCCTGCTCCAGGATCACGTGGGCGTTGGTGCCGCTGATCCCGAAGGAGGACACGCCCGCGCGGCGCGGGTGGCCGGTGGCCGGCCAGTCGGTGCGCTCGGTGAGCAGCTCGACGGCGCCGGCCGTCCAGTCGACGTGCGAGGAGGGCGTGTCCACGTGCAGGGTGCGGGGCAGCAGGCCGTGCTGCAGCGCGAGCACCATCTTGATCACGCCGGCCACGCCGGCCGCGGCCTGGGAGTGGCCGATGTTCGACTTGATCGAGCCCAGCAGCAGCGGCAGTTCGCGGTCCTGGCCGTAGGTGGCGATCAGGGCCTGCGCCTCGATCGGGTCGCCCAGCGTCGTCCCGGTGCCGTGCGCCTCCACCGCGTCCACATCGGCCGTCGAGAGCCCGGCGCTCGCGAGAGCCTGCCGGATCACCCGCTGCTGCGACGGACCGTTCGGTGCCGTCAGACCGTTGGAGGCACCGTCCTGGTTGACGGCGCTCCCCCGCAGGACCGCCAGCACTCGATGGCCGTTCCGGCGGGCGTCCGACAGGCGCTCCAGGACCACCATGCCGATGCCCTCGCCCCAGCCGACGCCGTCGGCCGCGTCCGCGAACGACCGGCACCGGCCGTCGGCCGAAAGGCCGCCCTGGCGCGAGAACTCCACGAAGGTGTTCGGCGTCGACATCACCGTGACGCCACCGGCCAGCGCCAGCGAGCACTCACCGCTGCGCAGCGCCTGGGCAGCCAGGTGCATCGCCACCAGCGACGACGAGCACGCCGTGTCGACCGTCACCGCCGGGCCCTCCAGGCCCAGCGTGTACGAGACGCGGCCCGAGGCCACGCTTCCCGCGCTGCCGCTGCCCTGGTAACCCTCGAACTCGCCACCGCCCAGCAGGCTCGCGTAGTCCGCGTACATCACACCCGCGAAGACGCCGGTGCGGCTGCCGCGCAGCGTCACCGGGTCGATGCCGGCGCGCTCGAAGGCCTCCCACGAGGTCTCCAGCAGCAGACGCTGCTGTGCGTCCGTCGCCAGCGCCTCGCGCGGGCTCATGCCGAAGAACTCGTGGTCGAACTCACCGGCGTCGTGCAGGAATCCGCCGGAGCGCGTGTAGGACGTCCCGACGTGGTCCGGGTCCGGGTTGTAGAGGGTCTCGACGTCCCAGCCGCGGTTCGTCGGGAAGCCGGAGACCGCGTCCACGCCGTCGGCCACCAACCGCCACAGGTCCTCCGGCGACTCGACGCCACCCGGGTAGCGGCAGGCCATCCCGACGATCACGATCGGGTCGTCCGACAGCGACGGCATCGCCTCGGGGACGTGGACGACGCTCTCGGTGCCGAACAGGCCCTCCAGCAGGAAGCCGGCCAGCGCGCTCGCCGTCGGGTAGTCGAACACGACGGTGGTCGGCAGCTGGAGGCCGGTCACCGACCGCAGCCGGTTGCGCAGCTCGACCGCCGTGAGCGAGTCGAAGCCGAGGTCCTGGAACGCCCGCGACGGGTCGACCGCCGAGCCGCCCTCGTGGCCCAGCACGAGCGCGATCTGGTCGCGCACCAGCTCCAGGACGGCCGCCCGCCGCTCCTCGCTGCCGAGGCCGGCCAGCCGCTGCGCCAGGCCCGCCGAGACGGCCGAACCGGCGACGACGGCGCGCCGCACGCGGCCCCGCACCAGGCCGCGCAGCAGGGCGGGCACCTCACCGTGTGCGGCCATCGCCGCCAGGTCGAGGCGGACCGGCAGCACGGCCGGGTGTCCGGTGGCGATGGCCGCGTCGAAGAGCGCGACACCCTGCTCCGGGGCGATGGCCGGAAGGCCGAGCCGGGCGATGCGCTCGGCCTCGGCGTCGGTGAGCGTGCCGGTCATGCCCGCCACGTCGGCCCAGGGGCCCCAGGCGAGCGAGACGGCGGGCAGGCCGAGCGAGCGGCGGTGGACCGCCAGGGCGTCCAGGTAGGCGTTGCCCGCCGCGTAGGCGG
>NZ_JBIWPN010000129.1:0-4316 GCF_044768305.1 Kitasatospora sp. NPDC101155
GTGCAGAGACACCAACGACGACGAACACGCCGTGTCCACCGTCACCGCCGGCCCCTCGAACCCGAAGGTGTACGAGATCCGCCCCGACGCCACACTCGGCAGACTGCCGTTGAACAGGTGGCCTTCCAGAGCGCCGGTCTCCGGGCCCAGGCGCGACGCGTAGTCGTCGTACATCACGCCCGCGAAGACGCCGGTCCGGCTGCCGCGCAGCGAGGCCGGGGCGATGCCCGCGCGCTCCAGCGCCTCCCAGGAGACCTGGAGCAGGAGCCGCTGCTGCGGGTCGGTGGTCAGTGCCTCGCGCGGGGACATGCCGAACAGGTCCGCGTCGAACTCGCCCGCGTCGTGCAGGAATCCGCCGTGCCGGGTGTAGGTCGTGCCGAGGCGGTCCGGGTCGGGGTCGTACAGCCCCTCGACGTCCCAGCCGCGGTTCGTCGGGAACTCGGTGAGCGCGTCCACGCCGTCGAGGGTCAGTCGGAACAGGTCCTCGGGCGAGGAGACCCCGCCCGGGTATCGGCAGGCCATCCCCACGATCGCGATCGGCTCCCGGCCGGCCGTCTCCTCCAGCTCCGCCAGTTGGCGGCGGGTCTGACGCAGCTCCGTGGTGACCCGCTTCAGGTAGTCGAGCAGCTTCGCCTCGGTCATCTTCAGGGCCTTCCAAGCTCATCGTCGATCAAGGAAAAGAGCTCGTCCGCGCTTGCCGCGGTGATCTCCTCGTCGTGCACCGGCGCCGTCCCGTCCGCTCCGGCGGCGGTCAGTGCCGACAGCAACTCCCACACCTGTGCGGTGACATCCAGGCGCAGCCCGGCGTCGAGGGTGGCCGCGTCGGCCACCAGCCGGGCCAGGGCGGCGAGCGCGGGCTCGCCCGGCGGTTCGGCCGACGGCCCGGGGCCCGGAGCCGGGGCCGGAGCCGGAGCCGGTTCCGGGGCGAGCCGCTCCAGCAGGTGCCGGGCCAGGGCCAGCACGCTCGGGTGGTCGAAGGTCACCGTCGCGGTCAGGGTGAGCCCGGTGAGGCCGGCCAGCCGGCTGCGCAGCTCCAGGGCGGTGAGCGAGTCGAAACCCATTTCCATGAAGCCGCGGTCGGGTGCCACGTCGCCCGGTCCGGAACGGCCCAGCACGGTCGCGATCTCCGTCTGGACGAGCCGGCGGAGCGTCAGTTCCCGCTCGTGCTCGGGCAGGAACCGCAGCCTCTCGCCCAGGGATCGCGCGCCGTCCGCCGGCCGGCCGGCCGGCGCGCGCACCAGTGCGCGCAGCACGGCGGGCGGGGCGCTGTCCCGCAGCTCGTCCGGGTCGAACCAGGCGGGCACCAGGTGCGGCCGGTCCGCGTCGAGGGCGAGGTCGAGCAAGGCCAGCGCCTGGTCGGTGGGCAACGGCCGCAGGCCCGTACGGAGGATCCGCCGCAGGTCGGCGGGGCCGAGCGCTCCGGTCAGTCCGGTGCTCTGCTCCCACAGGCCCCAGCCCAGCGACACCGCGGGAAGTCCGCGCTGGTGCCGGTGGTGGGCGAGCGCGTCGAGGAAGGCGTTGGCGGCCGCGTAGTTGGCCTGACCGGCCAGGCCGACGGTGGCGGAGACCGAGGAGAACAGCACGAAGGCCCCGAGGTCGAGGTCGCGGGTCAGCTCGTGCAGGTGCCAGGCCGCGTCGGCCTTCGCCGCGAGGATGGCGTGCAGCCGTTCCGCCGTCAGCGAGGCGACCGCGCCGTCCTGCAGGACCCCGGCCGCGTGCACCACGGCCCGCAGCGGGGCCGACGCGGGGGCGGCCGCGAGGACCTCGGCCAGCGCGGACCGGTCGGCCACGTCGCACGCGGCCACCGAGACTGCCGCCCCCTTGGCGGTCAGCTCCGCGACCAGCTCCGCCGCGCCGGCGGCGGCGGAGCCGCTGCGACTGACCAGCAGCAGTCGGCGGACGCCGTGCCGCTCCACCAGATGGCGTGCCACAGTGGCACCCAGGCCGCCGGTACCGCCGGTGATCAGCACCGTCCCGTCGGGGCCGACCGGCGAGCGGTCGGCGGTGGGCGCGGGGACGGAGCCGCGGGCGAGCCGGGGGACGTGGATCCGTCCGGCGCGCAGGGCGACCTGCGGTTCGTCGACGGCGAGGGCCGCCCGCAGCTGATCGGCTGCGGGCTCCCCGTCGCCGTCGTGGTCCAGCAGGACGATCCGGCCCGGGTGTTCGGTCTGGGCCGAGCGCAGCAAGCCCCACACGGCGGCGGCGGGCAGGTCGAGCTCCTCGCCGGGTGCCACGGCCACGGCCCGGCGGGTGATGACGGCCAGTCGTCCGGGGCCCTCGCCGTGCTCGGCCAGCCACGCCCGGACGTCCCGCAGCACCCGCTCCGCCGTCGCGTGCACGGCCGCGGGCAGCTCGGCCGCGCTCGACGGGACCGGCAGGACGACGGTCGGGGCGTCCGACGACCCGGTCTCGGCGGGGACACCGGCATCGCGCCAGTCGACCTGGAACAGCTTGGGGTCGGAGCGGCGGGCGTCGAGCGGGCGCAGGGTGAGGCAGTCGACCGAGAGCACCGGGGCGCCGTTGCCGTCGGTGGCGGTCAGCGCCGCCCGCTGCCCGCCGAGCAGCCCGATCCGGACCCGTAGGCGGGAGGCCCCGGTCCGGGCGAGCCGCACGCCCTCCCAGGAGAACGGGACCACCGGCCCGCTGCCCTCCTCCAGCACCAGCGGATGGAGGACCGCGTCCAGCAGCGCGGGATGCACGCGGAACGGTCCCGCTTCCTCCGCGAGAGCCACCTCGGCAAGGAGGTCGTCACCGTGCCGCCACACCGCGCCCAGGTTGCGGAAGGCCGGCCCGTACTCCAGGCCGCGCCGGGCGAGTTCGTCGTACCAGCCGGCGGGATCCAGCGGGGCCGCGCCGCTCGGCGGCCACTCGGCCGGCGCCGGGTCTCCGGCGGCGGCTTCCGCCGGGCCGACCCGCCCGGTGGCGTGCAGCTGCCAGTCCTCCTCGGCCTCGCCGCGCAGGCGGCCGTGGATGCGCAGTTCCCGCCGCCCGGACGCGTCCGGTGCCGCCGCCGTCAGCTGCACCTCGACTTCGCCCCGTTCCGGCACCACCAGCGGTGCCCGGAGGGCCAGTTCGTCCACCGTGTGGCCGATGCGCAGCGCCATCTCCAGCAGGGCGGTCCCCGGCACCACCGCCTGGCCGAGCACGCGGTGGTCGGCCAGCCAGGGTCGGCTGCGCAGCGAGAGGCGTTCGGTGTGCACGGTGGCGCCGCCGTCGGCGAGTTCCACGGGCTGCCCGAGCAGCGGCCGGTCGGCGAGCGGGTGCACCCAGTGGCGGCGCCGCTGGAAGGCGTAGGTCGGCAGCTCGACGCGGCGCGCGCCGGTCCCGGCGTAGGCGCCGTTCCAGTCCACGGCGGCGCCGTGCGTCCAGAGCCTCGCGGCCGAGGCCAGGAACTTGTCGAGTCCTCCCTCGTCGCGCCGGAGCGTGCCGCAGACCACGGCGGCGCCCGGCTCGGACCGCCCCTCCAGGACCTCCTCGACGTTCATGGTGAGCACCGGGTGGGGGCTGACCTCGACGAACGTGCGGTACCCCTGCTCGGCGAGGGCCGCCACGGCGGAGTGGAAGTACACCGGTTGCCGCAGGTTGCGGTACCAGTAGCCGGCGTCGACCGGCCGTTCGCCGAGCCAGTCCCGCTCGACGGTCGAGAAGAGCGGCACCCGCGCGGGCTCGGGGCGGACGTCCGCGAGCACCCGGGCGAGGTCGTCCTCGATCCGCTCCACGTGGGCGGTGTGGGAGGCGTAGTCCACCGGCACCCGGCGGGCCCGGACGCCGTCCGCCTCGCAGGCGGCGAGCAGCTCGTCCAGCGCCTCCGGATCGCCGGCGACGACCGTGGCGGACGGGCCGTTCAGGGCCGCCACCTCCAGCCGGTCCGGCCACGCGTGCAGGCGGGCCCGCACCTCGTCGGCCGGCAGGCCCACCGACATCATCCCGCCGCGGCCGGCCAGTCCCCGGGCGATCGCCTGCGAGCGAAGGGCGACCACCCGGGCCGCGTCCCGCAGGGTGAGTGCGCCGGCCACGCAGGCGGCGGCGATCTCGCCCTGTGAGTGCCCCACGACCGCCGCCGGCTCGACGCCGTACGAGCGCCAGAGCGCCGCCAGCGACACCATCACCGCCCAGGAGAGCGGCTGGACGACATCGACCCGCTCCAGCGACGGGGCGCCCGGCACCTGCCGCAGCACGTCCTCCGGCGCCCAGTCCACGAACTCCGCCAGGGCCGCCGCGCACTCGGCCATCCGGTCGGCGAACACCGGTGCGCGGTCCAGCAGTTCGACCGCCATCCCGGCCCACTGGGCACCCTGACCCGGGAACACGAACAC
>NZ_JBIWPN010000130.1:0-4290 GCF_044768305.1 Kitasatospora sp. NPDC101155
CATCCGCGTCGGCGATCTCCTCCCACTGGGCCCACGAAGGCGCGGTGTCCGCGGCAGGGCGCACCGGGGACCACTCGATCCCGTACAGCGAGCCCTCCGCAGTACTGCCAGCCGCCAACTGCTCGGGGGAGACCGGGCGGCTCACCATGGAGGCCACCGACAGCACCGGCCGCCCGGTCGCGTCCGCGACCTGCAGCGCCAGGCCGCCATCGGCCACCCGGGTCAGCCGGGCCCGGACCAGCGAGGCGCCCACCGCGTGCAGCGCCACCCCGGTCCAGGCGAACGGGATCGCCGTCTCGCCGGTGCCGTCGTTGGTGAGGATCGCGGCGTGCATGACGGCGTCGAGCAGCGCCGGGTGGATGCCGAAGCGCGCGGCGTCGTCCTGGGCCTCGTCGGGCAGGGCGACCTCGGTGAACAACTCGTCACCGCGCCGCCAGACCGCACGGAGCCCCTGGAACACCGGGCCGTAGCCGAAGCCGATCTCGGCCACCCGCTCGTAGGCACCGTCGACCGGCACCTCCTCCGCGCCGGCCGGCGGCCAGGCGCTCAGCTCGAACCCGCCGCCCGGTAGCGGAGCCTGGTCCAGGAAGCCGGAGGCGTGGCGCACCCAGGCCCGGTCCGCTCCGCCCTCGGGCCGGGAGTGGACGGTGACCGCCCGGCGCCCGGTCGCGTCGGGCTCGCCGACCCACACCTGCACCTGGAGCCCGCCCTGCTCGGGCAGGACCAGCGCGGCGGCGAGCGTCAGCTCCTCCAGCACCTCGCAGCCCGCCTCCGCACCCGCTCGGAGCACCATCTCCACCAGGCCGGTGCCGGGGGCCAGCACCGTGCCGTGCACCCGGTGGTCGGCCAGCCAGGGGTGCGACTCGACCGACAGCCGCCCCGTGAAGAGGTGGCCGTTGCCGTCCGCCAGCTCCATGGCCGCGCCCAGCAGCGGGTGTTCGGCCGCCTGCACGCCGACCGCGCCCAGGTCGGTGCCGGCTCGCTGGGCGTCCACCCAGTACCGCTGGCGCTGGAAGGCATAGGTCGGCAGATCGACGTGCCGCGCCGGCGTCCCGTCGAAGACGGACCGCCACTGCACCTGTGCGCCCGCGGCGTGCAGCCGGCCGAGCGCTGACATCAGCGTGGCCGTCTCGTCACGGTCCTTGCGCAGCAGGGAGGCCAGCAGCAGCTCGGCCGTCTCCTCGCCGAGGCAGTCCTGCGCCATCCCGGTGAGCACGGCGTCGGGGCCGAGCTCCACGAACCGGGTCGCGCCGAGCTCGCGCAGCGCCCGCACACCGTCGGCGAACCGCACCGCCTCCCGGGCGTGGCGCACCCAGTAGTCCGGCGCGCCCAGCTCCTCGGCGGTGGCTGGGCGGCCGGTGAGGGTGGAGACCAGCGGCAGGTCGGGTTCCAGCGGGGAGAGACCCGCGACCACGGCGCGGAACTCGTCGAGCATCGGGTCCATCAGCGGTGAGTGGAAGGCGTGCGAGACGCGCAGCAGGCTGGTCTTCCGCCCCAGGCCCGCGAAGTGCGCGGCGATCTCCTCGACCGCCTCCCGCTCACCGGAGACCACCAGGGCCGACGGGCCGTTGACGGCGGCGATCGACACCGAGCCGCCCAGCAGCGGCAGGACTTCGTCCTCCGTCGCCTGCACGGCCGCCATCGCACCGCCCTCGGGTAGCGCCTGCATCAGCCGGCCGCGGGCCGTCACCAGCGCGCAGGCGTCGGCGAGCGAGAAGACACCCGCCACGTGCGCCGCCGCCACCTCGCCGATCGAGTGGCCCGCCACGAAGTCCGGCCGCACGCCCCAGGATTCGAGCAGCCGGAAGAGCGCCACCTCGACGGCGAACAGGGCCGGCTGGGCCCACTCGGTGCGGTGCAGCTCCTGGGCGTCGGTGCCCCAGACCACCTCGCGGACCCCGTCGCCCAGTTCGGCGCAGACCGCGTCGAAGGCTGCCGTGAACACGGGGTAGCGCTTGTACAACTCGCGCCCCATGCCGAGGCGTTGCGAACCCTGACCGGAGAAGAGGAAGGCCGTCGGCTGCCCGCCGCGGGCAGCGGCCGCATACACGTTCGGTGCCCGGTCGCCCGCCGCCAGCGCCCGGAGGCCGGCCAGCAGCTCCTCCCGGTCCGCGCCGGTGACGACGGCGCGGCGCTCCAGCGCGGTCCGGGTGGTGGAAAGCGCGCGGGCGGTCTCTAGCGCGGTCAGCTCCGGCGCGGACTCCAGGAAGGAGACCAGGCGCGCGGCCTGGGCCCGCAAAGCGTCCTGGTTGGCGGCCGAGACCAACCAGGGCACGGCCCCGGCGGACTCGGCGGGCGCGTACTCCGGCTGCTCCGGGCCCTGTTCGAGCACTACGTGGGCATTGGTCCCGCTGATGCCGAAGGCCGAGACCGCGGACCGGCGCGGACGGTTGGTCTCCGGCCACTGCGCCTGCTCGGTCAACAGGTCCACCGCACCGCGCGACCAGTCCACGTGCGGCGAGGGCTCGTCGACGTGCAGGCTGCGGGGCAGCACGCCGTGCCGCATCGCCTGCACCATCTTGATCACGCCCGCGACACCGGCCGCCGCCTGGGCGTGGCCGATGTTGGACTTCACCGAGCCGAGCAGCAGCGGGTGTTCGCGGTCCTGGCCGTAGGTGGCGAGCAGGGCCTGGGCCTCGATCGGGTCGCCCAGCGTGGTGCCGGTGCCGTGCGCCTCGACCGCGTCGACCTCGTCGGCCGAGAGCTGGGCCGCCGCCAGGGCGCGGCGGATCACCCGCTGCTGGGAGGGGCCGTTGGGGGCGCTGAACCCGTTGCTGGCGCCGTCCTGGTTGACGGCGGAGCCCCGGACGACCGCCAGCACCCGATGGCCGTTGCGCAGCGCGTCGGAGAGCCGCTCCACCAGCAGCACGCCCACGCCCTCGGACCAGCCGACGCCGTCTGCCGCACCGGCGAAGGACTTGCAGCGGCCGTCCACCGAGAGCCCGCGCTGGCGGCTGAACTCGATGAACATGCCCGGCGTCGCCATCACGGTCACACCGCCGGTCAGCGCGAGCGAGCACTCGCCCGAGCGCAGCGCCTGCACCGCGAGGTGCAGCGCGACCAGCGAGGAGGAGCAGGCGGTGTCCACGGTGACGGCCGGGCCCTCAAGGCCGAGGGCGTAGGAGACCCGCCCGGAGACGACGCTGCCGCCGCTGGTGCCCGAGGGTGCCGCGTTCAGCGCGTAGTCGTGGTACATCACGCCCGCGAAGACCCCGGTCTGGCTGCCCTTCAGCGAGGTCGGGTCGATGCCGGCCCGCTCCAGCGCCTCCCAGGAGGTCTCGAGCAGCAGCCGCTGCTGCGGGTCCATGTAGAGCGCCTCGCGGGGCGAGATGCCGAAGAAGGCCGGGTCGAACTCGGCGGCGTCGTGCAGGAAGCTGCCACGGTGGGTGTAGCTCTTGCCCTCCTTGCCGGGCTCGGGGTCGTAGAGGCCCGCGAGGTCCCAGCCGCGGTTGACCGGCAGGTCCGAGGTGGTGTCCACACCGTCCAGGACCAGCTGCCAGAGCTCCTCGGGGCTGGTGACCCCGCCGGGGTAGCGGCAGGCCATGCCGATGATGGCGATGGGTTCACCGTCGGAGGCCTGGTCGCGGATGTCCTGCGAGACGACCATCGCGCCGGTGGCGGGCCAGAGTTCGGTGGTGAGGTGGTCGGCGACGGCGAGGGCGGTGGGGTAGTCGAAGGCGAGGGTGGCGGGCAGGCGCAGGCCGGTGAGGGTGTTCAGGTGGTTGCGCAGTTCGGTCGCGGCGAGCGAGTCGAAGCCCAACTCCTTGAAGGCCCGCTCCGGCTCGACGGCCTCGGGCGAGGTGTGGCCGAGCACGGCGGCCACCTCGGCCCGCACCGCCTGCAGCACCGCGCGGTGCCGCTCCTCCGCCGACAGCGCGGCCATCCGCTGCTGCCAGCCGCTCGACGCGGCCTCGCCGCGGGCGGCGGCGGCACGAGCCGCGCGCGGGGTGAGGCCGCGCAGGAGGGCGGGGACCTCGTCGGTGCGGGTGCGCAGGGCAGCCGCGTCCACCCGGATCGGGACCACGGTGGCCCGGTCGGCGCGCAGTGCCTCGGCGAAGAGCGCCAGGCCCTCCTCCCCGCCCAGGGCCGGGAGGCCCTGGGCTGCCAGTCGGCTGCGGTCGACCTCCCCGAGGTACTGGCTCATGCCGGCGCCGACGTCCCAGAGGCCGAAGGCCATCGAGGTGGCGGTCAGTTCGGCGGCGCGGCGGTGGGCGGCGAGGCCGTCGAGGAAGACGTTGGCAGCGGCGTAGTTGCCCTGACCGGCCGTCAGCACCAGGCCGCCGACCGAGG
>NZ_JBIWPN010000131.1:0-4125 GCF_044768305.1 Kitasatospora sp. NPDC101155
GAGCGAACAGACCCGCCTGCGTGAACACCGTCCGATCCAACAGACCAGACCCGTCACCAGCGGCGAACATCACCTCACGCACACCCGCGACACCCGCAGCCGACAGATCATCCGCCAGCTGCGCATCCAGCCCAGCACACACCTCGTCCAGAGCCGCGGCGAACACCGGATAGACGTCGTACAGCTCCCGGCCCATCCCCGCACGCTGCGAGCCCTGACCCGAGAACAACACCGCCAGACGCCGCGAACCCGCAACACCCTTGATGCCCTCACCGGACGCCAGGGCCGACAGCCCGGCCAGGGCCTCCGCCCGGTCACGCGCCACGACCACACCACGGTGCTCCAACACCGCACGCGACGACACCAACGAGAACGCCGCATCGACATCACGCAGACCAGCGCCAGAGCCCTCGACGAACGAAGCCAACCGCTCCGCCTGCGCCCGCAGCGCACCCGCCGACTTCCCCGACAGCACCCACGGCACCACCGGCAGCGACGACTCGGCCGACTCCTCAGCCGACTCCTCCACCGGAGCCTGCTCCAGGATCACGTGCGCATTCGTGCCACTCACCCCGAAGGAAGAGACGGCAGCACGCCGCACCTCGTCACCCGGCACCCACTCGCGCGCCTCGGTCAGCAGCTCGACCGCACCGTCCGACCAGTCCACCTGCGGCGTCGGCTCATCCACGTGCAGAGTCCGCGGCAGCACACCGTGCCGCATCGCCATCACCATCTTGATGACGCCACCGACACCCGCAGCAGCCTGGGTGTGACCGATGTTGGACTTCAGCGAGCCGAGCCACAGCGGACGTTCGGCCGGACGCTCCTGCCCATAGGTGGCAAGCAGCGCCTGCGCCTCGATCGGGTCACCCAGCTTCGTGCCCGTCCCGTGCGCCTCCACCACGTCGATCTGATCGCTCGTCAGGTGCGAGTTGGCCAGCGCGGCCCGGATCACCCGCTGCTGCGAGGGACCGTTCGGCGCCGTCAGACCGCTGCTCGCACCGTCCTGGTTCACGGCCGAGCCGCGCACCACGGCGAGCACCGGGTGGCCGTTGCGCCGCGCGTCCGACAGCCGCTCGACCAGCAGCATGCCGACGCCCTCGCCCCAGCCGGTGCCATCAGCAGAAGCCGCGAACGACTTGCACCGGCCATCGACAGCCAGGCCTCGCTGCCGGGAGAACTCGATGAATGCCCCAGGGCTGGACATCACGGTGACGCCACCGACCAAGGCCAGCGAGCACTCGCCCTGCCGCAGCGCCTGGGCGGCCAGGTGCAGGCCGACCAGCGACGACGAACACGCCGTGTCCACCGTCACCGCCGGCCCCTCCAGACCGAAGGTGTAGGCGACGCGCCCGGAGGCGATGCTGCCCGCGCTGCCGTTTCCGAGAAGGCCCTCGAATCCTTCGGGGGCCTTCCCCATCCGTGCCGCGTAGTCGTTGTACATCACACCGGCGAAAACGCCGGTGCGACTTCCGCGAAGTGACGCCGGATCAATTCCAGCCCGCTCGAACGCCTCCCAGGACGCCTCCAGCAGCAGGCGCTGCTGCGGGTCGATGGCCAGCGCCTCACGCGGCGAAATCCCGAAGAGCCCCGCGTCGAACTCGGCCGCGTCGTGCAGGAATCCGCCCTGGCGCGAATACGACTTCCCGTGGCGGTCCGGGTCGGGATCGTAGAGATCCGTGTCCCAACCCCGGTCCACCGGGAACTCCGAGATTCCGTCGCGACCCTCGGCAACCAGCTCCCACAGCGCATCCGGGGAGTCCACGCCCCCCGGATAGCGGCAGGCCATCCCCACGATGGCGATGGGTTCCCTTGCCATGTCAGTGAGTTGACGGTTCTGCTGCCGGAGGCGATCGGTCTCCTTCAGTGATGCCCGAAGAGCTTCAACGATCTGTTCCGTGGATGTAGCCATCATGAGTTCCGCTCTCGGGATCGCATCAGGAATCGCCGCCATCAAGCGCCATTTTGACAAGGCTCTCGATGTCCATTGCGTCAATCGACTCGGCCTGGCTCTTCAACTCGGAGCCGGACTCGCCAGAATGAGGATTGGCAAGTTCCAACAGTGCGTCCAGCAGGCCCGCTTCTTGGAACCGGATCAAAGGGATACTCGCCAGGGCATTCCTGATCTCAGCCTCACTTTGATCAACATACAGTGTCTGACCCTCACCGGAACAGAGCTCAATTTGCAGATGCTGCGTAAGAGCTGCGGGGGTGGGGTAGTCGAAGAGGAGCGTGGCCGGCAGTCGCAGGCCGGTCGCCCCGTTCAGCCGGTTGCGCAGCTCCACGGCGGTGAGGGAGTCGAACCCGGCATCCAGGAAGCCCAGTTCGGCACCGACCGCGTCCGCCGAGGCATGTCCCAGCACAGCAGCCGCCTCGCCGCAGACCAGATCCAGCAGCACGCGCTGGCGCTCGGCCTCCGAGAGCCCGGCCAACTTGCCCTTGAGCACCGCCACCGCGTCCGGACCCCCGGCCGCCGACGACGCCTTACGGGCGGGAGCCCGGACCAGACCCCTGAGCAGGGCAGCCACCTCACCGGAGGCCGCCGCCTGGGCCCGGAAGGCCGCCAGATCCAGCCGCGCCGGCACCAGCACCGCCTCGTCCGTCGCGCACGCGGCGTCGAACAGCTCAAGACCCTCACGCGAGGACAGACCGCGAAGTCCGCTGCGCGCCATCCGCTGCAGGTTGCCGTCGCCGAGCGCGCCGGTCATGCCCGACGCCTCGGCCCACAGACCCCACGCAAGGGACACCGCGGGCAGGCCCTGGGCCTTGCGGTGCTGGGCGAGCGCGTCCAGGAAGGTGTTCGCCGTCGCGTAGTTGCCCTGACCCGGTGCACCGATGGTGGCCGCGACCGAGGAGAACAGCACGAAGGCGGACAGGTCCAGGTCCCGGGTCAGCTCGTGCAGATGCCACGCGGCATCGACCTTCGGCCGCAGGACGGTGTCGAAGCGCTCAGGGGAGAGCGACTCGATCACGCCGTCGTCCAGCACACCCGCCGTGTGCACCACCCCGGCGAGGGGGGCCTCGGCCGGGACCTGGGCCAGCATCTCAGCCAGAGCCGCACGGTCGGCGACGTCGCAGGCCGCCAGCGTGACCTTGGCCCCGGCCTCGGTCAGCTCCGCCACCAGCTCCGCCGCCCCCGGGGCAGCCTCACCGCGACGGCTGGCCAGCAGCAGACGGCGAACGCCGTGCTGGGACACCAGGTGACGGGCCACCAGAGCACCCAGAGTGCCGGAGGCACCGGTCACCAGAACCGTGCCCTCCGGGCCGAAGGCCACCTTCGCGTCCTCGGCGGCCACACCCGCAACGCGCGCCAGGCGCGGCGCGAACGCCGTACCGCCGCGCAGGGCGACCTGCGGCTCGCCACCGGCCACCGCGAACGGCAGAACGCGCGAGGCGTCCTCGCCGTCGACGTCCAGCAGGACGATCCGCCCCGGGTGCTCGGACTGCGCCGAACGCACCAGCCCCCACACCGACGCGGCAGCCAGATCGGCGACGTCCGCGCCGCGCTCCACCGCGACCGCACCCTGGGTCACCAGCACCAGCCGGGAGTCAGCCCACCGCTCATCGGCAACCCACGCCTGCACCACCGCCAGCACCCGAGCCGCCGTCTCACGCACACCCGCGATCGGGTCCTCCGTGCCGACGACCATGGGAAGCAGAACCGCCCCCGGGATCTCCGCCCCGGCATCGATCGCGTCGGCCAGCGCCGCCAGATCCGCGTACCGCTCACCGGCCACACTGCTCAGGCCCGCGGGCACCTCGCCCAGCCAGGCCCGGCCGCCCGGCGCCGCGACCTCGTCGGCCACCCGAAGCTCGGTCCAGTCGATCCGGAACAGCGAGTCCCGGCCGGCAGCCTGCGCGGCGGCGATCTGCTCCGCCGACACCGGCCGCAGCACCAGCGACTCCACCACCGCCACGGGAGTACCAGCGGCATCCGCGACATGCACGGTGACCGCACCCTCACCAACCGGCGTCAGCCACACCCGCAGAGCCGTAGCACCAACCGCGTGCAGCGACACACCCGACCACGCGAACGGCAGCCGACCGCGGTCATCGCCACCGGTGAAATCACCGAGCCCCACGCCGTGGAGGGCGGCGTCGAGCAGAGCGGGGTGCAGACCGAAG
>NZ_JBIWPN010000132.1:0-4091 GCF_044768305.1 Kitasatospora sp. NPDC101155
TCAGCGATCCCCCGAAGCCCCGCGATCGCCTCCTCCCGCGTCCCGGCCACCACCACCGCACGCTCGCCCAACACCGCACGCCCGGCCACCAACGCACCCGCCACCTGAGGCAGCGCCACCTCACCCGCCGCCAGGAACGCCGCCAGCCGCTCCGCCTGACCCGTCAGCGACGCCACGCTCTTCGCCGACACCACCAGCGGCACCAGGCCGTCCGACTCGGGAGCCACCACCGCCTCGACCTCCGGCGCCTGCTCCAGGATCAGGTGCGCGTTGGTCCCGCTCACACCGAACCCGGAGATGCCCGCCCGGCGCGGCCGGTCGGTCTCGGGCCACTCTCGCGCCACGGTCAGCAACTCCACCGAGCCGGCCGTCCAGTCCACCTGCGAGGACGGCGCATCCACGTGCAGGGTCGGCGGCATCACACCGTGCCGCAACGCCTGCACCATCTTGATCACACCCGCCACACCGGCCGCCATCTGGGTGTGACCGATGTTCGACTTCAACGACCCCAGCCACAAAGGCCGTTCAGCTTCCCGCCGCTGACCGTACGTCGCCAGCAGCGCCTGCGCCTCGATCGGGTCACCCAGCACCGTCCCGGTGCCATGACCCTCCACCACATCCACATCCACCGTCGTGAGGCCTGCGTTGGCCAGCGCCCGCCGGATCACCCGCTGCTGTGCCAGACCGCTCGGCGCAGTGAGACCGTTCGACGCACCGTCCTGGTTGACCGCCGAGCCCCGCACCACCGCCAGTACCTTGTGGCCGTTCCGCAGCGCCTCGGACAGCCGCTCCAGCACCACCACGCCCGCACCCTCGGCCCACCCCGTGCCGTCGGCGGCGTCCGCGTACGACTTGCACCGGCCGTCGACCGCCAGGCCGCGCTGCCGGGAGAACTCGACGAAGGTCCCCGGCGTGGCCATCACGGTCGCACCGCCCGCCAAGGCGAACGAGCACTCGCCCTGACGCAGCGCCTGGGCCGCCAGGTGCATCGCCACCAGCGAGGAGGAGCAGGCCGTGTCCACGGTCACCGCCGGGCCCTCGAACCCGAGCACGTACGAGACGCGCCCGGAGGCCACGCTGCCCATTCCGCCGGTGCCGGTGAAGCCCTCCAGCTCGGCGGGCACGGCACCGCCCGCCCCGTACCCCTGGCCCATGACTCCGAAGAAGACGCCGCCGTCCGTGCCCTTCGCCTTGCTCGGGTCGATGCCGGCCCGCTCCAGCGCCTCCCAGGAGGTCTCCAGCAGCAGCCGCTGCTGCGGGTCCATCGCCAGCGCCTCGCGCGGCGAGATGCCGAAGAATCCGGCGTCGAACTGGGCTGCCTCGTAGAGGAATCCGCCCTGGTTGACGTACGAGGTGCCGGCCTTGTCCGGGTCGGCATCGAACAGGTCCTGCACCTCCCAGCCCCGGTCGGTCGGGAAGCCGGACATCGCGTCCCGCCCCTCGATCACCAACCGCCACAGGTCCTCCGGGCTCGCCACCCCGCCCGGCAGACGACACGCCATGCCGACGATCGCGATCGGCTCGTCCACAGTGACGACCGGAAGCGGCCCACTCAGCTCCTGGGTCGCGTTCGTCGCGCCGCCCAGCTCACCGAGCAGGTAGCCGGCGAAGGCCTGCGGGCTCGGGTAGTCGAAGACCACCGTCGCGGCCAGCTTGAGGCCCGTCGCCTCGCGCAGCCGGTTGCGCAGCTCGACCGAGGTGAGCGAGTCGAAGCCGGAGTCCCGGAAGGCGGTCTCGGTCCGGATGCTCTCCGGGCCGGGGTGGCCGAGCACAGTGGCCGCGTGCGAGCGGACCAGGTTGAGCAGCAGCGCCTCCCGCTCCTCGGCCGCGAGCCCGGCCAGCCGGGCGGCGAGGCCGCTGCCACTCTCCCCCGTCGCCGCCCGGGCGATCCGCCGTCCGGCGTGCACCAGGCCGCGCAGCAGGGTCGGGATGCCCCGGCCGGCCGCGGCGTCGGCGCGCAGCGCGCGCAGATCGAGCTTGGCCGGGACGAGCAGCGGCTCTCCGGTCCGCAGTGCCGCGTCGAAGAGTGCCATGCCCTCGGCGGGCGTCATCGGCAGCACGCCGCCGCGCCGGTTCATCCGGCTACGGGTGAGCTCGTCCATGCCGGCCGCCATGCCGCCGGCGGTCTGTTCCCAGAGCCCCCAGGCCAGCGAGGTGGCGGGCAGACCGGCTGCTCGGCGCTGGTGGGCGACGGCGTCCAGGTAGGCGTTGGCCGCCGCATAGCTGCCGGTGCCTGCGCCGAGGAAGACCGAGGAGACGGACGAGAAGACGACGAACGCCCTTAGCTCCGGGGCTAGTTCGCGGGTCAGCCGGTCCAGGTGGTCGACTGCGGTGACCTTGGGCGCAAACACCTGCGCCACCCGTGCCGGGTCCAGCGTGCCGATCACGCCCGCGTCGGCGATGCCCGCGGTGTGCACCACTGCGGTCAGCGGGTGCGCGGCCGGGATCCCGGCCAGCAGGGCGGCCACCGCGTCCCGGTCCGTCACGTCGCAGGACTCGACGGTGACCGTCGCCGCGCCGAGTCCGGTCAGCTCGGCGACCAGCTCCTCCGCTCCGTCGGCGGTGCGGCCGCGCCGGCTGGCCAGCAGCAGGTGCCGGACGCCGTGGTTCGCGACCAGGTGGCGGGCCAGGATGCCGGCCAGCGAGCCGGTGCCACCGGTCATCAGCACCGTGCCGTCGGGGTCCAGGACCGCCGGTCCGCTGTCGGCCGGCGCGGCGGCGCGGGCGAGGCGCGGGATCGTCAGGCCCGTGCCCCGCAGAGCCGTCTCGGGCTCTCCGGCGGCGAGCACCGCACCGAGCACGCCGTCCAGCTCCCGGTCGGCCGACGCACCGTCAGCGGTGCTGCCGGGTGCGGTGTCCGGGTCCAGGTCGAGCAGCACGATCCGGTCCGGGTTCTCGGTCTGCGCCGCCCGGATCAGCCCCCACACCGCGCCGCCCGCCGGGTCGGTGACGGCGCCGTCGGCTCCGGCGCCCACCGCGCCCCGGGTGGCGACCACCAGCGTGGCCGCGTCCAGGCCCGGGGCGGCCAGCCAGGCCTGCACCGCCGCCAGGACCCGGTTGGTCAGGTCCAGCGCGGTGTCGGCGGCGCCGGCCTCGGCGCGCAGCAGGACGGCGGTGGGCAGCTCCGCACCCTCGGCCAGGGCCAGGACCTCGTCCGCGCTGGACAACTCGGCCCAGGACGGCAGGGCCGCCGCCCGGTCCCCGGCTGCAGGCAGGGCGGCCCACTCGACCCGGAAGAGCGCGTCCCCGGTCGGCGAGGCCGCGCCGGTCCGCAGCTGATCGGCCGTCAGCGGCCGCAGCTCCACGGCGTCCGCCGTCAGCACCAGGCCGCCGAACTGGTCGACCGCCTCGAAGGAGCGGGCCGCGCGGTCCTCGGGGAGCGGCGCGATCCGGGCCCGCAGGGTGGTCGCGCCGATCGCGTGCAGCGCCAGTCCCCGCCAGGCGAGCGGCTGCCGGTGGCCCGCGCCGTCGGCGTCGCCGTCCAGCAGGGCGGGATGCAGGAGGGCGTCCAGCAGGGCCGGGTGAACGCCGAACCGGCTGGGCTCCTCGCGGTCCTCCCCCGGTACGGCGAGCTCGACGAAGACCTCGTCGGCGCGGCGCCACAGCGCCTGGACGCCCTGGAAGACCGGGCCGTACGCGTGGCCCAGGTCGGCGAGCTCGGCGTACAGGCCGTCCGGCTCGACCCGCTGGGCGCCGGCAGGCGGCCAGGCGGTGAAGTCGAAGTCCGGGGTGGCGGCCTCGGCCGTCGCGGTGAGGGTGCCGGTGGCGTGCCGGGTCCAGGCATCGGCACCGCTGTCTTCACGCGAGGAGTAGACGGCGACGGTGCGGGTGCCGTTGGCGTCCGCTCCCCCGATGGCGACCTGGACCCGGACGCCGCCCTGCTCGGGCAGGACGAGCGGGGCCTCGATCACCAGTTCTTCGAGGGTGCCGCAGCCGACCTCGTCACCGGCGCGCACGGCCACCTCCACGAGCGCGGAGGCGGGCGCGAGCAGCACACCGCCGACCGCGTGGTCGGCCAGCCAGGGGTGGCTGCGCAGGGAGAGGCGGGAGGTGCAGAGCAGGCCGCCGGTCTCCGGCACGGGAACGACGGC
>NZ_JBIWPN010000133.1:0-4063 GCF_044768305.1 Kitasatospora sp. NPDC101155
TCCGACAGGAGGCCGTCCACGCCCTCCCGGTCGGTGGTGTGGTCGTCCGCGAAACGACGGTCACCCGTCGCGTCCGGCACGTACTTCACACAGACAACGATCCTCAAGCTCACGGCCTGTCTCCTGTACTGGTCTCGTCCGGCGGCTGCGGTGGTGCGAGCGGGCGCGACACACCACGCACCCGCTCCGGGCAGCGAGTTTCCCGTGCCGGTCCGGAACTTCCTGGCAGCATACTCGCCAGTAGCTCAGTGGTCACTACTGGCCAGTAGCTTACGCCGGGACGGCTGCACCACCGTTGCGCCCATCCTGCCCCAGGCGGGCACGGACTCCACCCCACGAGGTGGCCCAGACCGGCGCGCGAGCCCCCGTCGACCCTCAGACCGCCTGCCCCAGCGCCGCGATCACATCCGCCTTGCGCGGCATCCCCGCAGCCCGGCGCACCACCCGGCCACCCGCGTCCAACACCAGAACGGTCGGCGTCCGCAGCACCTCCAGCCGACGGACCAGCTCCAGCTGCGCCTCGGCGTCCACCTCGATGTGCGCGACCCCGTCGACCATCCCCGCCACCTCGGCGAGTACCCGCCGGGTGGCCCGGCACGGCTGGCAGAACGCGGTGGAGAACTGCACCAGCGTCGCCCGCTCACCGAGCGGCCCGCCCAGGTCGGCCTCCGACAGCCGTATCGCCTCGTCCTTGGTGCGCACCCTCAGCCTTCCGTCTCGCCCGACCCGCAGCAGACCGAACGTGGCAGCCACCGCCAGCACGACAACGCACACCACCGATCCGGTCATCCCCCCAGTCTGCGGCAGCGCGCGCGGCCCCCGAAAGAGAGGTCGACCGCCGACACCGGGCCCGCGTACGATCGGCCGGTGGATTCCGAGCGCACCGCACCGCCGTTGCTGACCTCCCGTCGCGTCGTCGACCTGGGGCGGGCCACCACCTCCCGCTGACATCGACGCGCCCCGCCGCAGCCGTCCGTCGCGACCCTCCCGGAGCCCCCGTGCAGACCGACCCCCGCGGTCCCCGCTTCTCCTCCGCGCTCAACGCCGTCGTCCTGGCGGCCGTCCTGATCACCGGCAGCGGCCTCCTCCTCGCCGCCCAGGCCCTGCTCTTCGCGCTCAGTGCCTGCGGCGGGTTGCGGCTCTCCCCGTACGGCCTGTTGTTCCGGGCCTTCGTCCTCCCCCGGCTGGCACCGCCCACCGCGACCGAGGACGAGCGGCCGCTGCGCTTCGCCCAGGGCGTCGGCCTGGTCTTCACCTCCGTGGGCACCCTCGGCTACCTCACCGGCGTCACCTGGCTCGGCCTGCTGGCCACCGCCTTCGCCCTGGCCGCGGCCTTCCTGAACGCCGCCTTCGGCTACTGCCTGGGCTGCGAGATGTACCCGATCGTGCGGCGCGCCCAGGGCCGCCTCGGCGCCGGGGCCTGACCGGCACCACCGCCCCGCCGCCGCGCCCACCACCCGCCCGCCGCGCCACCGGGTTCGGGGACCGGAAAAGTTCCCGGCCCGATTCATCACGGAGATCACACCGCGAATATTCGCTTGACCGCACGCCTCAGGTGACAGCAGGCACTCGTTCGGGGGATCATCTCCGTGTATCACCCGTGACCGCCGCGGCGTGCCGTGCTCCGGTCGGCCCCCTCGCAACGGCGCGGGTACCGCCGTACCGGGCTCCGGCCCGTGGAAGTCAGGACTGACCGTGGCAGAGTTCGTCTACCCGCCGGTGATCGGCGCCGCACTCACCGCCTTCCGTGCGCTCGACGTACGGATCAAGATCGTGGGTGCCGAGCACATTCCCGCCAAGGGCGGGGCAGTGCTGGTCAGCAATCACATCAGCTACCTGGACTTCCTCTTCGCCGGCCTGGGCGCCTACCGCGGCGGCAAGCGCAAGACCCGCTTCATGGCCAAGGACGACGTCTTCAAGCACCGCATCTCCGGCCCCCTGATGCGCGGCATGAAGCACATCCCGGTCGACCGCACCGACGGCCAGCCCGCCTACGAGGCCGCCGTGCGTGCCCTCAAGGCCGGCGAGGTCGTCGGGGTGTTCCCCGAGGCGACCATCAGCCGCTCGTTCATGCTGAAGAAGTTCAAGACCGGCGCGGCCCGGATGGCCGCCGACTCCGGCACCCCGCTGCTGCCCGTCGTGCTCTGGGGCACCCAGCAGCTCTGGACGAAGGGCCGTCCGAAGACCCTCACCAAGCGCCACGTCCCGGTGACGATCATGATCGGCGAACCGATTCACCTTGGCCCGAACGACAAGCCCGTGATGGTCACCAGAAAGCTGCGCGCCGCCATGAGCGAGATGCTCGACCAGGCCCAGCGCGAGTACCCCGGCAAGCCCTCCGGACCGGACGACACCTGGTGGCAGCCCGCCCACCTCGGTGGCACCGCGCCCACCCTGGAGGTCGCCGAGGCCGAGGACGAGGCGGAGGCCCTCGCCAAGGCCGAGCGCCGCGCCGCCCGGGGCTGACCGAATCCCACCTCCTACTCCGCGCGACCGAGTGAACTCGCTCCGTCGCGTGTCGCCCGGCCACCGACCCCCTCCTTCTGACACAGTGACAGCTCCTTCCAGGGGCCTCCGCCCCGGATCTCCTCCTTGATCCGGGACGGAGCACACGTCAGAACGGTCGGAAAGGTCGAAAACGGAGATGGCACGGATCACCGGCACACGGCAGTCCCCCATGAGCAAGGCCCGCACTCGCGCAACCGCCGGTGCGGGCCTTCTGCTTCTGGGCACCCTGCTCACCGGCTGCGGGGCCGAGCCCGGGGAGATCCCGCTGTCCGAGATCCGCCCGGAGTCCCCCACCGCCACCCCCGAGCCGACCTCTTCCGCTACCCCCGATGCGGTCGCCGCCGCGGCCGCCACGCCCGCGCACAACGGACTGATCGTCAGCCGGGCCTACACCGACGCGCGCCGCACCACCAGCGCCATCGTCACCCTCGCCCCCGACGGCACCGCCCAGCAGCAGGTCACCCAACCGCCCGACCGCGCCCGCGACGACCGCCCCGACTGGTCCCCCGACGGCGGCGCCATCGCCTTCGACCGAACCGATCTGCAGAGCGGTACCGCCCGCCTCTGGACGGTCTCCGCCACCGGCGACAACGCCCACCAGATCAGCCAACTCTGCGACACCAGCAGCGGCACCGCCGACTGCGCCAACGAGGACGAACGCGCCCCCGCCTACTCCCCGGACGGCAAGCAGCTCGCCTTCAGCCGCTCCTGGGGTGCCCTCGACCAGGCCCACACCAACCAGATCCAGTACTCGGACCTCTACCTGATGAGCCCCGACGGCACCAACGTCCAGCGGCTCACCTTCCTCACCAACGACAAGCCGTACTCCGGTGCCGTCAGCAACCCCAGCTGGTCCCCCGACGGCAAGCAGCTCACCTTCGAGTACCACACCAGCGCCACCGGACAGCCCGCCAACAGCCGCGCCATCTACATCGTCAGCGCCGACGGCACCGGGCTCCGCCAACTCACCCCCTGGGAACTGCGCGCCGGCGACCGCGCGAGCTGGTCCCCCGACGGCACCCAGATCCTCTTCACCACCTACCCGGACGGCCCCGACAACACCCCCGGCGGCGGCATCTACACCGTCCACCCCGACGGCAGCGCCATCGGCGCCCTCACCCCCGCCCCCTCCAACACCTCCTACGGCACCGCCGCCTACGCGCCCGACGGCAAGTCCATCGTCTTCACCCAGGCCCCCGCGGGCTCCGGCCCCGACCTCTACAGCATGCAGCCGGACGGTACGGGCGTCGCCCGGCTCACCAACAGCGCCGACAAGTGGCTCGGCCGGCCTGCTTGGGGAACGGCAGCGGCGCCGGTGCAGGCATCCCAGACACCGCAGGCACCGCAGGCATCCCAAGCGCCCCAGTCGGATGCCCCGACGGCATCTGCCGAGGCGACGCCGAGTCAGGCACAAGGGCAGCCGCAGGACGGGGAGGACGCCCCTCAGGAGCACTGACCCGAAACGCGAAAAGGCCCCACCCGGAAACCGGGTGGGGCCTTTTCTGAATGATTGTTCGGCGGCGTCCTACTCTCCCACAGGGTCCCCCCTGCAGTA
>NZ_JBIWPN010000134.1:0-4024 GCF_044768305.1 Kitasatospora sp. NPDC101155
CCCGGGTGGCACGGTGTCCGCCGGAACCATGACCTACACCGCCTGATCAACCCGGCGGCGCTGCCGGCCTTCGGATGACACTCCGAAGGCCGGCTGATCCGTCGGGCGGGGTTCGTCGTGGGCGCGGACGCCGGCGCCGTACTCGCCGATCTCGGTGGCGAGTGCGGCGCCGTCGACGGGCTACTCGGTGTCCCAGCCGACGTCCACACTCTTGGCCTGCGGCAATGCCGCTACCACGGCCTCGACAGGACGGCGGTGCCCGGCCAGGCCGCCGGGGTCAATCGTCGGCCGACCGTCACCCATCGCCGGCCCCCTTGTCCGGCAGCCTTCCCATCCGCACCGATACGGTCCCGTGCAGGACTCGGCCCGCCCTTTGCTCCTGTTCGAAGCGCCGGGTGAACACGTTCAGGCGTTCCTCGGGTTCCAGCTCGATCAGACCGGGCGGCCAGGTGTCCGGCGGTACGAGGATCACCACGGCGGTGCCCCGGCCTTCGGCCGCTGTCAGCCAGCCGGGCGAGGCCTCGACGCGGGTGTCCGGTTCCCACGTCTGACGCCCGCCGACCAGCGCCAGGCGTTTCACGCAGCCGCCGCCGATCTCGACGGCTCCGCTCGTGTCCGGGGGTTCGCCCGCTGCGAGCGTGAAGCCGCTGTCGACCGCGGGCTGTCGCTGACCAGCGTGAACGACGACACCGGCACGGTTGCGAACTTCACCGAGGTCGCGCCGGTGAAGCCGCTGCCGCTGATCGTGACGGCCGTGCCCCCCGCGGCCGGCCCGTGGTTGGGGTTGATGCCGCTGATGACCGGAACCATCGTGGAACTCTCCTTCATGGGGTGAATGAGGTGCGCCCTGGCCGCTGGGCGGCGGCCAGGGCGCAGCGAGTCCGTGGTCGCGGCCGTCGGATCCGCGCCGATGGCCGCGAGCCCGGGCCGCCCGCTGCTTGGTGGCCCGGGCGCGCCCGGGGCTTAGGGGATGACGAAGTGGTCGGCGGCGACGGCCGTGCTGGTGCCGCCGGGGGTGATGACCTGGATGTCGTAGGTGCCCGCGGCCAGGGTGGGCACGTCGAGGGTCAGGCTGCCCACACCGGTGACGCTGACGTTGTTGGCCGGGGTGGACGCGCCACCGCCGACCGGGGTGAACGTCACGGAGCTGACGTCGACGAAGCAGGTGCCGGCGACGATGACCCCGGTGGTGCCGGCCGCTCCCGTGCCGGGCGTCACGCTGGTGACCGCGGGCAGCTGGTAGTAGGTGAACTGACCGGGCGCGCCGATCGGGGAGCTGGTACCGCCGGTGTTGCTGACGAGGACGTCCGCCGCGTCGGTGCAGCCGGTGAAGGCGCCGTGGCCGGGAGGGGTGACGGTCAGGTGGCTGTCCGACAGGATGGTGGGGACGGCGGTGCCGACCGTGCCGAAGGCGACCGAGGTCGCGGTCGAGAAACCGGTGCCGAAGACGTCGATGGCGCCGGGTGCGGCGGGGCCGGTGCTGGGGGTCAGCGACGTGACCGTCGGGGCGGCGACGTAGAAGAAGGCGTTGCTGTTGCTGTTGACCCCGGAGACGGTCGCGGTGACGTTGGCCTGACTGGAGCACCCCGACGGGATGGTGAGGGTGACGGAGGTGTTGCTGGCGGCGGTGGGCGTGACCGTCTTGGTGCCGATGTTCACCTTGGTGGTGCTCAGGCTCCCCAGACCGGTGCCGGTGATGGTCATCGTCTGGCCCGAGCGGCCCGAGGTGGGCGAGATGGAGCTGATGACGGGTGCCATGACTGATCTCCTTCGCTGCTGCTGATCGGTTGGGTGCCACAGCGCCTCGGGAAGTGAGCACGACGGTGTGGTGCTTCCGCCGTTAACCCGTGGCTCTGTGGACGAGTTGGGCACCGTAGGTCGCTCGCCGGCCTCAACAGGGCGCGGTCAGGGGCGGGGTTGCGGCGCAGTTGTCCGGGGTGTTGCCGGAGACGTTGGTGGCCGGCAGCGTGACGGAGCCGGCGTTCTTGTAGATGCCGCCGCCGTCGACCGTGGCGGTGTTGCCGGTGACGCTGCCGGCGGTCATCGTCAGCGCGGTGTCGGTGTAGATGCCGCCGCCGAACGAGGCGCGGCTGTTGCTCACGCCTCGGTGGCGGTCAGGGCGACCGACCCGCCGAGGTTGGCGATGCCGCCGCCCACCCCGATGCCGGCGTCACCGTTGCTGATGGTGACCGCGGTCAAGGCGAGCTGGCCGTGGTCGGCGGGGAGTTGCGAGGGCCCGTCCACCTCGATGATGCGGAACGCGGGCGCGCCCGACGCGCGGGTGATCTCGGTGGCCAGCCCGGTCATGGTGATCGGCGTGGTGATGTTCGGCAGCCCCGCCGGTCCCCCGGCCCCGCCCGAGCCGTGGGCGCCGGTGAGGGAATAGGTGCAGAACGGTGCCAGGAACAGGGCACCGCCCCCGGAGGCGTTGGCCGCATTGACGGCGCTCACCAACGCGGCCTCGTTGCACGGCACGATCACCGCCTGCGCCGGACCCGCGGTCTGCGCGTGTACCGCCGGGGCGGTGAGCACGAGCGCACCGACAGCGCCGGTCCCGAGCAGCACTCGAAGCATGTTGATGGCTCGCACGAACGGCTCCTCGGACGCCTGAGCCACCCCCACCAGCCGATGCACCCTCACAGCACGTCGGTCGACGGCTCCCTCCGATGGGCGCCCTCGCGGGCCTGTGACAGGCGCACGCCACCACATGCCGATGGGCTGTCTTCCCCAACGGAGGGATGGGCAGCCCCCTATTCGGACGTCGTAAGTGCGTCATTTGAACTGCCATAAACACAAGGCATATGGCCATCTGTCACCCATTCGCGCAGCGCCACCTTGAGGCCGATGCTGCCCTCAGCGGTGGGGGGCGGCGTCTGGCCCTGGCCTTCGGCTGCGGCGGTGCTCGCGCCGCAGACCAACGCGAGCACCGCCGCGGTCGCACACCACAGGCCGGCCGGGCTACGCGATCGAATGAGTCACCGTCCCGGTGTGGGTGCCGTTCACCGCACTGGCGGGGATCGCGACGACGAGCGTCGGGTTCCACGTCGCGGAGTTGTTGCCGGTGCCCCCGGTGAGACTGTAGGCGGTGCGGCTGACGTTGAGGCTCTGGGCCTGGGCCGCGGTGGCCTGGCCGGGCGTCAAGACGCCCAGGCCGGTGGTGGAGCTCGCGATTCCCTACCAGTAGGAGACCGAGCTGGCCGGGATCGTCTCCGCGGCCGTGCCGATGCCCGTCGTGAAGCTGGTGGAGATCGCGGACGCGGTCCAGGCGGCCGTGAGCAGAGCCCGGGTGTCGGTGACCGTGACATTGCCCAGTTGTCCGCTGACGGAGTTTCCGGGCAGTCCGCTCCCCAGACCCACCGGACCGGCGGGGACCGAGATCGCTAACGAACCACCCGAGACGGAGAACGTGACCGCCGTGTCCCCGGGTGCGGCGCTGGCCACTCCGGAGCTACCGGTCGACCGGTGCAAGCGCCAGCGGCGCCAGCAGCCGGGCTGGTGCCGGGGCCAACGCGAGGGCGTTGGCAGACAAAGCCACCCATCCCGCCAGGTGCGTAGTGCCTGTCGTCCCGGCTCGCCTCAGCCCGCTGGTCCACCCCTACGCCGGGCCGAGTCGGCCGTTGGTCCGATCGGTACTGAGCTTCCGTTCCAACCGGAGGCAGTCTTGTGTCAAGGGCCGGGCCCCGAGACCGCGTGTCTTGTCAGGGAGCCGCCCCGAGGCCCGCAGGTTCACCACAGCGATGGGGTTCGTCGGCTTCGGCGGCAGCGTGCTCCAGACAGGGTGGACCGGCCTGCAGTGGACGGAAGCGGACGACCTCTCCGTCGCCGAAGTGCCCCAGGAACGGCTCTTCCCACGAACCTGTGCAATCGTCCACCATGCTGGGCCGGCACACTGCCGCAGGAGCGCGAGCAGGGGTCCCGGCAGTTCCGGTGTCTGAAGTTCCACCCTCTGGTTGGACACCTGGACACTGGGGCGTATGAGCCCAGAGGAAGCAGTCACAGGTGGGAACCAGGAGCAACATGAGTA
>NZ_JBIWPN010000135.1:0-4021 GCF_044768305.1 Kitasatospora sp. NPDC101155
GCACGACGGCGCAGCTCAGGCGGGTAGGAGGAAGGGCGTGCCATGACTCGAATCCTTTCACGAAATCGAGTCCCCACCGAACCCGGGGCGGTTCATTGTGCGACTCACTCGGCCAGTCTGAGCACCTATGTCTTCGGCCCGCCAAAGCTTTTGCGGCCTACTCGATTCCGGCTGTTCCCGCCTTGCCCGAGGACGGCCAGAGAACGACACGGTCGCAAACTTCGGTGGCGGCGATACGACATTCACCTGTCACCGAGTTGATCGCGATATTCGTAGACCACCGCCTATCTCCGAGGTTCTCGCCACCCAGCCGGTCAGATCCTCTGTCGACGTCCGCCTGGATAGACACCCCCAGTTGTTCGGCTTCCGGAAGCCGGCCGGGAAGAACCATATTTCGCGTCCGATTGCCCCAGCGGCTTCGAGTGGCGCCGGGCGCGTGCTACGGGCAGATCAGCCGAGCTTCCAGAGCGTCAGCCCGCCGTGGTCGTCGACGGTGGTCCATGTGCCGTCGCCGCGCAGCCGGGGCTCGGCGGCGAGACTGCCCCGGATCGCTCCGCTGGCGAGGTCGACGACGTACGGAATGTTCCACTCGTCGTCCTCGGTCTCGCCGGCGACGGTGATCACCGCCGTGGCGGCATCAAGGTAGCCACCGCTCCACGCGATGTGGGGCTCTTCGACCTCGTCGTTGTCATCGGTGCTCCCGTCCTCGTCGGCTCCCGCGGGAGTCAGGAAGCGCTCGACGGCGAAGCGGCACAGCTCGGTGCCGTCGGGGAAAGCGTGGAAGACGGCGTCGTCCTCACCGTGTCCGACGGTCATGAACTCCCGCCCGTCGGGGGAGACATCGATCAGGCAGCGGTCGTCCCAGGGGTAGGAGTGGACGCTGATCGCGTCCCCGTCCAGACGGCCGTGGAAGAGGAAGACGCCGTCCTGGCCTTCACCGACGTCCAGGAGCATGTGAATGCCGTCGGGGTGGGCCACCTGGTGGGCGCCCTGCCCGACCGTGGGCAGGGCGTATTCGGCGATCACCCGCCCGTCGGCGGCGTCCATGACCAGCCAGCGATCTCCGCCGTCCCCCCGGCCCAGCATGGCGTCCGGCCGAAAGATCCACACATGCGAACCGTCCAGCGAGAAGGCGCAGTTGGCGAGCCCGATCGAAGAGTGCGCCGGCGGCGTGAAAGGGATCCGCCAGCGCACCGCGCCGTCGGCGTCCAGGCATATGGCCTCGTGCTGGGTGGCAACGACGACGCAGCCGGCGTCGGGCGCGAGGGCGGCGCCCCACGCGTCACGCGGGCGATCGCCCAGTCGGAACACCGCACAGGGCGCGACGGGCTCGTCGCCGGCAGCCGAGAAGTCCACCGCGAACAGAGTCCCATCCAACGCCCACGACACCGGGCCGGGCCGGGCCGGGCCGGGCCCGGACGGAACCACCGAGGCAACCGCTGGGGACGATGCCGTTTCCGGCGTCAACGGCTTGGTCGTGGCGATCGGTCGAACGGGCAGCAGCGTCATGGGGTGAAAGGTATCGGGCCGCCCCGACAGAACAGGCCAGGCCAGGCCAGGCCAGGGGAGAATCCGGGTACACGGGGTGGGACGCAATGGCAGCATGCAGCCCCTGTCGGGAGCCGAACCGCCCGACCTGAGTGTCGTCGCCGTGCATGCAGTGCACGGCCAGGGCGACGGTCGCCCGCAGCCAATTCGTCTCCGAGACGGCGATTGCGTACGAGCTGTCCGCTGGTGACCAGCCATCCGGCAGGTGACGCTCATGATGGATTCCTGGGCCGCCGCCGCCACCTGCCGCAGACATTTTCTCGGCGGCGGCGAAAATGAGATTTCGCGCTGTGCGGGATGTGCCGTAGAGTCGGTGTCACCGACGCGGGGTGGAGCAGCTCGGTAGCTCGCTGGGCTCATAACCCAGAGGTCGCAGGTTCAAATCCTGTCCCCGCTACTACGCAACAAGGCCGGGCCCGTCGCACACAGTGCGACGGGCCCGGCCTTCGTGTTGGTTCGGTCAACAACCGATGGCGGTGTCGACCTCGATTCGTCAGCGGTGAGCGGGCCGTGATCATCCTGGCGCTTTGCCCGTAATGTCCCCGTTAACGGAACGCTGGGCATGCCGACGCGAACTCCTCGACCGGACGCTGATCTGGAACCAGCGCCATCTCCTGCACGTACTGCGGGAGTTCGAGGACCACTACATCACCCACCGCCTCCACATCACGCACTCCACCAGGACACGTCACTGACACCACGGCCCGTCCCGATCGCCGATCCCGGGCGGATCCCCCGGCTGGACGTCCGCGGACGCGACCGTCTCGGCGGCACCCTCCACGAGTACCGACATGCCGCATGACCTGCACGGACAGACTTATCGGCACCCACAGGGGCGGCGCGCGCCGGAAGACCCCCGGCAGGGGCCGCACCATGCGCCGTCCGCCGTGCCAAGCGGCGCCGCCGTGCCGAGAGGTCGGTGATCAGTCCGCCGTGGCGATCAGCGGCTGGAGCAGGACGTCGGGCTGGGCGCGCTGGAAGGCGTTCAGGTGCCACTTGTCGGCGAACAAGGCCAGCAGCACGTCGTCCGAGCGGCGGGTGAGCACCTCGCCGTTGGTCAGGCGGGCTTTGGCCAGGGCTGCGGCGCCGTCGGCGTCGGTGATCCGGGCCAAGCGGTAGGAGAGCTGGTCGAGGGCGATCGGGGAAGAGAACTCGTGCTCCATCCGGTGCAGGATCACGTCGAACTGCATCGGGCCGACCGCAGCCATGACCGGCGCCTGGTCGCCACGCCGGTCGGAGACCAGCACCTGGATCACGCCTTCCTCATCGAGTTGGGCGACGCCCTTGCGGAACTGCTTGGAACGGCTGATGTCCTTGGGCCGTGCCACCGCGAAGTACTCGGGGGCGAAAGCGGGCAGCGGGGGAAATTCGGTCTTCTTGCCGGTGTAGAGGGTGTCGCCGACCCGCAGCGCGCTCGCGTTGATCAGGCCGACCACGTCGCCGGGGTACGCGGTGTCGACCACGGTGCGCTCGGCTCCGAAGACGGTGTGCGCGTACTTGGTGGCGAACGAGCGGCCGCTGGCCGCCCGGGTGACGTGCATGCCGCGCTCGAAGACGCCGGAGCAGACCCGGACGAAGGCGATCCGGTCGCGATGGGCCGGGTCCATGTTCGCCTGGATCTTGAACACCAGACCGGAGAACTCCTCGCCGACCTCGCGGCTGCCGCCCTTGGCCAGCGGGCGGGGCCCAGGAGCCGGAGCGAGGTCGACCACGGCGTCCAGCAGGGGCTTCACACCGATGTTGGTCAGCGCGGCACCGAAGAAGACCGGGCTGATCTTGCCGGCCTCGAAGGCCTCCTGGTCGTAGCCGGGGCCGGAGGAGAGCACCAGCTCCAGTTCCTCCAGCGCGGTCGTCCAGGCTTCGCCCTCCTGCTCGGCGGCCTTCTCGGAGGTGAGCTGCTCCTCGAGGGCAGCGTGCGTGCCGGCCGGCACCTTGGTGTAGCGCAGCATCTGCTCGGTGTTCCCCGCTTCGACCAGGCCGCGCAGGTTGCCCGCGTTGCCGACCGGCCAGACGACCGGGACGGGGGTGATCCCGAGGTGCGTCTCGATGTCCTCGAGCAGGGTGAGTGCATCCCGGCCGCGCCGGTCCCACTTGTTGATGAAGGTGATCACGGGGACGCCGCGATGGCGGCAGACCGCGAAAAGCTTGCGGGTCTGCTCCTCCAGGCCCTTGGCAGCGTCAACCAGCATGATCGCGCAGTCGACGGCGGCCAGCACCCGGTAGGTGTCCTCGGAGAAGTCGGCGTGGCCGGGGGTGTCGACCAGGTTCATCACGTGGTCGCGATAGCCGAACTGCAATGCGGCCGAGGTCACCGAGATACCGCGCTCGCGTTCCAACTCCATCCAGTCGCTGGTCACGCCGCGCCGGTCACCCTTGGCGTGTGTCGGCAACGGCCCAATTTGAGGCCGGTCTCAACGGTTCAATCGTCGGCCATCGTGCGCTCTCGCTGGCTCAGTCGTTGTCGGCGGCGGTG
>NZ_JBIWPN010000136.1:0-3987 GCF_044768305.1 Kitasatospora sp. NPDC101155
CGCCCGTCGCCGCGACAGCGCCAAGAGCGCCCTCATCACCCTCGTCGAACACGCCCTGCTCGCCCGGCTCCGCTGAGGCGGGACCGGCCCGAGAGGGAACCAACCGGCCCCGGTGACCCGTCACACTGACGGGCCGCCGGGGCGGTGACGCTTACCGGCCGGTGTCCTCCGAGGGCCCCGCGCAAGACCCGTGTATAAGCAGCGGATAACAGTTCGGTAGGCATTTTGTGATCAACAATGACGCAGCGTGGCGAAACAGCGTCACTCAGCGCCAGATGACCACGGTTTTGCTCCGTCATGTCGCTGATTGTCCGGATTGTGCCGACGCGGGTGCCGTATCGGGGCTGTTTGTCCCCCATCCCTGCACGTGCTGAAATTCCAGCTGCCCCTGAACATCCCGCGCCGGCCCCGCCCGGTGGCGGGCCAGGGCCCCGGGGGTAGCGCTGGATTGATCCATGGCCGGCAAGTCGGCCGAGAGGTAGTTGTCGAGTGAGGCGTAAGCAGCAACCCGCCCCGCAGCGGCGCTCCGAGCCCCGCCAGAGCGAGCCGAACGGTACCGCCGCGGACCAGGCCGGATTCTCCGCGTTCACTCCCACCGAGGAGCGCGCCCCGGCCACTCCGGCCCCCAAGCCCCCGACATCGGCCAAGGAGCCGCGCGGCAGCGCCGGTGCGCCCGCCGACGGCGGCTCCAGCCGGTACGACTTCCTCCGCCCGCGCAACTGGCGCGTGCCGACCCGCCTGATCGCGATTCTGCTGATCCCCGTGATCATCAGTCTCGTCTTCGGCGGTCTGCGTGTTAACACCTCGGTCGACGGCTACATCAAGGCGTCCCGCGCCGAGAAGACGGCCGAGCTGGCCAAGGCGGCGACCGAACTCGCCGAGGCGCTGGAGAACGAGCGCGACAAGACCCTGATACCCCTGATCACGGGGCAGGACCCGAACAACGAGGTCACCAAGCGCCGCGCCGACACCGACGCCGCGCTGAAGGCCTACAACGCCGCGTACGACGCCTCCGACAAGTCCGGCGAACTCCCGCGCCGCCACGAGGCCTTCCAGCTCCTCGTGGCGGACCTGCCGCACCTGCGGCAGGTCGCGTACGGCAAGGAGCTGTTCGCCAGCGCCACCGCGAGCGCCTACTCGACGATGTTCGCGCCGCTGCTGTCCTACGACAACTCGGTCGGCAACGGCTCCTCCAACGCCACCAGCAAGGGCCGCGCGATCTACGCGATGTCGCTGGCCAAGGCCTCCGCCTCGACCCAGCGCTCGCTGATGCTGAGCATTCTGGTCGGCATCGCGCAGGGCACGACCACGCGCTACGAGAACCAGGACATGACCCAGCAGATCCTGGTCTCGGAGAAGCTGGAGCAGGTCTCGCTGAGCGAGTTCAACACCGGTAGCGCCCCCGAGGACGCCCGGAAGTACGCGGACGCGCAGGTCGCCCTGGCCCCCACGAAGGACAGCACGGCGCTCAAGATGCCCAACGGCACCCTGCCCACCATGCAGGGCCTGCTGGCGATCGCCGCCAACTACGCCCAGGCCGCCGCCGAGGGCCAGCAGCGGGGCAAGGCCACGGCCGACGCCGCGTTCGCCGAAGCCAAGAACGCCGGTCTGACCCCGGACAACTGGAACCAGGCCGCCGGTACCCACATCCAGGCCCTGCGGAACACCGAAGTCGCGCTGCTGGACGACGTCCTCACCGACTCCCGCAACCTCAAGGACAACGCGCTCTACGACGCCATCCTCAACACGGTCATCGTCGTCGCCGCACTGATCCTGGCCGGCCTGCTCACCGGCTACGTCGCCCGCTCGATGATCCTCGGCATGCGCACCCTGCGCAGCGCCGCCCTGGAGATCGCCGACCACCGTCTGCCGGACCTGGTCGAGAAGCTCTCCAAGACCGACCCCGACCGGGTCGACACCTCGGTGGCCCCGATCCCGCTGCACGGCAAGGACGAGATCGGCGAAGTCGCCCGGGCCTTCGACCAGGTCCACCAGCAGGCCGTGGCGCTCGCCGCCGAGCAGGCCCTGCTCCGAGGGAACGTCAACGCGATCTTCACCAACCTGTCGCGTCGCAGCCAGGGCCTGATCCAGCGCCAGCTGGCGCTGATCACCGACCTGGAGAACAACGAGGCCGACCCGGACCAGCTGGAGAACCTCTTCAAGCTGGACCACCTGGCCACCCGTATGCGCCGCAACGGTGAGAACCTGCTCGTCCTCGCGGGCGAGGAGGCCGGCCGCCGCTGGAACACCCCGGTCCCGCTGGTCGACGTGCTCCGTGCCGCCGCGTCCGAGGTGGAGCAGTACGAGCGCGTCGAGCTGTCCGGCATCCCGGAGGTCGAGGTCGTCGGCGCTGCCGTGACCGACCTCGTCCACCTGCTCGCCGAGCTGCTGGAGAACGCCACCTCGTTCTCCAGCCCGCAGACCCGGGTGCTGGTCAACGCGACCCGTCTGCCGGACGGCCGCGTCCTGGTCGAGATCCACGACAAGGGCATCGGCCTCACTGCGGACGACTTCGCCGAGATCAACGAGAAGCTGGCCGAGCCGCCCACGGTCGACGCCACCATCTCCCGCCGCATGGGCCTCTTCGTGGTCGGCCGGCTCTCCCAGCGGCACGACATCCGCGTCCAGCTCCGCCCGTCGGGCGAGTCGGCCGGCACCACCTCGCTGGTCATGCTCCCGCCGTTCGTCACCAAGTCCGGCCCCGCGCCGGAGCCGGAGGAGCAGTTCACCGTCTCCCGGATCTTCGCCGACCAGGAGCCGACCGCCGAGTGGGCCCCCGAGGGCCGCTCCCGCAGCGCCGCCGAGCTGGGCTTCGACGACCACCTCACCGGCCTCGGCCACGCCGGCTCCTCCGGCTTCAGCCCGGCCCTGGAGGCCGTCCAGCGCTCCCAGCGCCTCGACCAGGTCCGCCGCGCGGCCCTGGAGGGCTCCCCGCAGCCGCCGGTGGTGGACGCCGAGGTCGAGGAGGAGTACGAGCAGGGCTACGACCAGTACGCCCCGCAGAGCTACGACCAGGGTGCCTACGCGGACGACCGGTACGGCGCCGACGACCAGTACGGCCAGTACGGCCAGTACGGCAACGACCAGGGCGGCTACCAGCAGGACGAGTACGCCCAGGACGGCTACGGCCAGTACCAGCAGCAGGGCTACGACCAGGGCGGCTACGCGGACGACCGGTACGGCGCCGACGGCCAGTACGGCCAGTACGGCAACGACCAGGGCGGCTACCAGCAGGACGAGTACGCCCAGGACGGCTACGGCCGCCGGGCCGACGAGGCCCCGGCCGGCCACCCGTACACCCCGGAGCCGCCCGCCCTGCCCGCCGCCGGCCCCGCCACCACCCTGCCGTCCGGGCTGCCCCAGCGCCGCCCCGGCCAGCAGCTGGCGGGCGGCGGCCTGGGCAGCGCCCCGGCCGGCGCCATCCCGTCCGGCGAGAGCCCCAACTGGTTCGCCGGCGCCAAGGACACCTCGTCGTCCGCCGAATCGCGCGGCCACGACGTGTCCTCGCTCGGCGGTTACGGCCCGACCGGCCCGACCGCCAGCTCCGCCTGGCAGTCGCCGAACGACGGCAACTGGCAGCGCGCCGAGCAGCTGCGCGAGCCCTCGTCCTCCGGCACCACCGGGGCCGGCCTGCCCCGGCGCGTGCCGAAGCAGAACCTGGTGCCCGGCAACGCCAAGCCCACCCCGCAGGAAGGGCCGCAGGTCTCCCGCAGCCCCGAGGAGGTCCGTGGCCGCCTCACCAACCTGCGCCGCGGTGTGGAGCAGGGCCGCAGCGCCGGCAACACCGGAAGCTTCCGGATCGACCCCGATCAGGTAGACCAGTCCGGCAACGGACAGAACCGGAGCACCGATCTCTTCGGCGGCTCGAACCACCAGGAGCGTTGAGTTGACTCAGATGAGCCAGGCCGCACAGAACCTGAACTGGCTGATCACCAATTTCGTGGACAACACCCCCGGGGTGTCCCACACCGTGGTGGTCTCCGCGGA
>NZ_JBIWPN010000137.1:0-3912 GCF_044768305.1 Kitasatospora sp. NPDC101155
CCGTCCGACCAGTCCACCTGCGGCGTCGGCTCATCCACGTGCAGAGTCCGCGGCAGCACACCGTGCCGCATCGCCATCACCATCTTGATGACGCCGCCCACACCCGCAGCAGCCTGAGAATGCCCGATGTTCGACTTCAACGAGCCGAGCCACAGCGGCCGGTCGGCCGTGTGCGCCTGCCCATAGGTGGCAAGCAGCGCCTGCGCCTCGATCGGGTCACCCAGCTTCGTGCCCGTCCCGTGTGCCTCCACCACGTCGATCTGATCGGCCGTCAGGCGTGCGCTCGCCAACGCCTGACGGATCACCCGCTGCTGCGACGGACCGTTCGGCGCCGTCAGACCGTTCGACGCACCATCCTGATTCACCGCGCTACCGCGCAGCACCGCCAGTACCGGGTGCCCGTTGCGCCGCGCGTCCGACAGCCGCTCGACCAGCAGCATGCCGACGCCCTCGGCCCAGGTGGTGCCATCAGCACCAGCCGCGAACGACTTGCAACGACCGTCCGCCGCCAGCCCTCGCTGACGGCTGAACTCGATGAAGCCGCCGGGGGTGGCCAGCACCGCGACGCCACCGGCGAGCGCCAGGTCGCACTCGCCCCGGCGCAGGGCCTGGGCGGCCAGGTGCAGGGCGACCAGCGACGACGAACACGCCGTGTCCACCGTCACCGCCGGCCCCTCCAGACCGAAGGTGTAGGAGATGCGGCCCGAGGCGACGCTGCCCGCATTGCCGGTCAGCAGGTGGCCCTCGACCTCCGAAGGCGCGTCGTGCAGGGGCGGGCCGTAGTCGTGGTAGGCGACGCCGGCGAAGACTCCGGTCTGGCTGCCGCGCAGCGTCTCCGGGGCGATCCCGGCCCGCTCGAACGCCTCCCAGGACGCCTCCAGCAGCAGCCGCTGCTGGGGGTCCATCGTGGTCGCTTCGCGCGGCGAGATCTCGAAGAAGCCCGCGTCGAACTCGGCGGCGTCGTAGAGGAATCCGCCCTCGCGGGTGTAGGACTTCCCGGCGCGCTCCGGGTCCGGGTCGTAGACGTCCTCGTCCCAGCCACGGTCGGTCGGGAATCCACCGATCGCGTCCCGGCCGTCCGCCACCAGCTGCCACAGTGCCTCCGGGGAGCCCACCCCACCGGGGTACCGACAGCTCATCCCGACGATGGCGATCGGCTCGTGCTCCTTCTCCTCCAGCTCCCGCACGCGCCGACGTGCCTCCCGCAGGTCGGCGGTCGCTCGCTTCAGATAGTCGAGGAGCTTTTCCTCGTTGTTCGCCACCAACGTCGGCTCCTTAAAAGGCCATGCGGAAGATCGCGCTGTGCAGAGATTGCGGGGATGTACGGAAATGGGGGGGTACGGCGGGAACGTGGGCCGCCGTGGCAGGCCGGCTACCGAGCCGTCCCACTGACTGGTTTCACCGTGCGTCGAGTTCTTGGTCCAGCACGTCGAAGAGCTCCTCCGCCGTGACGGTTTCGAGGTCGAGGCCGTCGCCGAAGACGTCCTGCTCCGGCTCGTGCCGTGCGGTCCAGGTCGACAGCAGGGTTCGCAGCCGTGCGGTGATCTCGGCGCGCTGCTTCTCCCCGGGATCGGTCAGTGACACCAACGACAGTTCCAGCTCGTCCAGTTGGCCACTGACCGACACGCTCTGCCGGGGCCCCCGGCGCAGGCCGATCTGCTGCCACAGCTGGCGGGCGAGCACGGCCGGGGTCGGGTGGTCGAATACCACGGTCACCGGCAGCCGAAGGCCCGTCGCCGTGTTGAGCCGGTTGCGAAGGTCCACGGCGCTGAGCGAGTCGAAGCCCAGGTCGCGGAAGGGCCGGCCCGAGTCGACGGCGTCGGCCGAGGCGTGCCCGAGCGCCTGGGCGACCTGGGTCGCCACCAGCTCGGTGAGGAACTCCTGCGCCTCCCCGTCGGACATCGCCTCCAGGCGCTGGACCAGGGACGTCGCGTCGTCCGCCGAGTCGCTGTCCGCGGCGGCGCGGTCGCGGAGCTGACGGGCCTCGGGCAGGTCGCCGAACAGCGGGCTGGGACGCACCGCTGCCATCGTCGCGAGCAGCCGCGGCCAGGCGATGTCCGCGACGATCACGGCTTCCTGGCGGTCTGCCAGCGTCTGCTCGAAGGCGGTTCCGGCGGTCTGCCAGTCCAGCGCGTTGACGCCCAGACCCAGCAGGCGCTCGTCGGCCGCGCAGTCCGTCGCGGCGGCCCGGCCGCCACCCTCACCCTCATCCTCACCCGACGTGAGCGGGCCGTAGGCCAGCGAGGTCGCGACGAGCTGCCGCGCCCGGCGCTGCTCGACCAGGGTGTCGGCGAAGGCGGTCGCCGCCAGTCGGCCGGCCTGGCGGGCGCCGCCGATCGCGCCGGGAAGTGAACCGAGCACGACGAACGCCGACAGCTGGTGTTCCTCCGTCAGCTCGCCGAGGTTGCCGACGGCGTCGGCCTGGGCCTGGACGGCGGCGGCCAGGCCGGCCGGATCGAGGGTGTCTAGCGGCTCGTCGTCCCAAGCGGCCACCGCGTGCACCACCCCGGTCAGCGGCTGCTCGGCGGGCAGCTGCGCCAGCGCTTCCCGCAGCGCCTGCCGGTCGGTCGCCGCACGGCCGAGCACGGTGATCCGGCTGCCGAGCCCACTGAGCTCCGCCCGCAGCTCCGGCGCGGGCCGGCCGTCGGGCTCCCCGTTCTCGGTGGGGAGCAGCAGCAGGTGCTCGGCTCCGGTCCGGGCCAGCCATCGGGCGGCCTGGGTGCCGAGGGCGGTGTCAGCGCCGCTGATCAGGACGGTGCCGTGCGGCTGAGCGGGCCGGGCCGACGCGGTGTCGTCGTGGGGTGCGTGCTCCAGGCGTCGGGCCAGCGTCCCGGAGCGACGGATCGCCATCTGGTCCTCGTGGCCGAGCCCGGCAACCGCCGCGCACAGTCGCGTCAGCGCCTGGTCGTCCAGGTTCTCGGGCAGGTCGACGAGGCCGCCCCAACGGTCGTGGTGCTCCAGCGCGGCTGCCCGGCCCAGGCCCCACACCAGGGCCTGGACGGGGTCGGGCGTGCGGCGTGCTTCGCCGGCGGTGACGGCTCCGCTGGTCACGCACCACAGCGGGGCGTGGACCAGGGCGTCGCCGAGTCCTTGGAGCAGCGTGGTGGTCGCGGCGACCACGGCGTGTGCGGATCGGCCGTCCGGGCCGTCGGCCTCACCCAGCGTGAGCAGCGACAGCACGCCGGAGGGCTCGTCGGTCACGGCCTCGGCCGCGAGCAGCCCGCGCACGCGCGTGGCCACACTCTGCCGGTCGTCCACGTCCGGGTTGACCTCGAAGGTGACGACGTGCGCACCGTGCTCCCGCAGTGCCCGCAGGCAGGCGGCGACCCGGTCGGCGCGCTGCGGGTCCTGGCCGGCGTCGGCCGTGCCCGTCGGTACCGCCGCCAGCCAGGTGCCGGAGAGCCGTGCGGGCCGCGAGGCGCCCGGCTCGTCGAGCGGCCGCCAGACGGTCCGGTAGCGCGCCGCATCGGCCTGGGCCTGCCGTCGGCGGCTGCGGTGCCACCTGGAGAGCGACGGGAGCAGTACGGCGAGCGAGTCGTGCTGCTCCGCCCGCGCCGGGTCCAGCTCCAGGGTGTCGGCCAGGGCCGGCAGGTCCGCGCGGGCGACGGCGTCCCAGAAGCCGGTCTCCAACGGCTCCGTGCCGGCGGCGGAGTTCGGCTGCGGGGTTGAGTTCTTCAGCCAGTAGTGCTGGTGCTGGAAGGCGTACGTGGGCAGGTCGACCCGACGGGCACCCTGACCGGCGAACACCGCCGACCAGTCCACCGCCAACCCCTGCGCGAACACCGCACCCACCGACAACAGGAACCGCTGAAGCCCACCCTCGTCCCGGCGCAGCGATCCGACCGCCACCGCGGTGGGGTGGCCGACGGCCTCGACGGTCTCCTCGATGCCCACCGTCATCACCGGGTGCGG
>NZ_JBIWPN010000138.1:0-3698 GCF_044768305.1 Kitasatospora sp. NPDC101155
GGTTGGCGGTGGACTGGTCGGCGGTGTTCGCCGGTCAGGGTGCCCGTCGGGTCGACCTGCCCACGTACGCCTTCCAGCACCAGCACTACTGGCTGGAGGAGCCCGCCAACGCCGCCGGGAACGGCGCCGCCGATGCCGCCGACAGCCGCTTCTGGGCGGCGGTCGAGCAGGAGGACCTGGCGGCGCTGGCCGGCACGCTGCGTGCCGAGGGCGCGGACCAGCAGGCGTCGCTCGGCTCGGTGCTGCCGGTGCTGTCCGCCTGGCGCCGCCGCCGCCGCGACGAGGCGGTGGTGGACCGCTGGCGCTACCGGGTGAGCTGGCAGCCGCTGGCGGCCACCGGCACCGCGGCGCCGTCCGGCACCTGGCTGACCGTGGTGCCCGCCGGGCAGGGTGACGACCCGTGGATCGGGACCCTCCTGGACGGCCTGCGCGGGCGTGGGGCCGAGACGGTGGTACTGGAGGTCTCCGCGGCGGACGCCGATCGCGCCGTACTCGCCGAGCGGCTGCGCGCCGCCTGCGGTGAGTCGGCGCCGGCCGGCGTGCTGTCGCTGGCGGGGCTGGCCGAGGAGCCGCTGCCGCAGGCGGCCGGGGTGAGCACCGGCCTGGCGATGACCCTGGCGCTGGTGCAGGCGCTGGGCGACACCGGCATCGACGCGCCGCTGTGGTGCCTGACCCGTCAGGGCGTGCCGGTACGGCGCTCGGACGAGGCGGCCGGCACGGTGCCGGCCCAGCTCTGGGGCCTGGGCCGGGTGGCCGCGCTGGAGCACCCGCAGCGCTGGGGCGGTCTGGTCGACCTGCCCGAGTCGCTGGACAACCGGGCGCTCGACCGGCTCTGCGGCGTGCTGGCCGGCGCCTCGGGCGAGGACCAGGTCGCGATCCGCTCGGCCGGCGTCTTCGGCCGCCGGCTCGTCCGCGCGACGCCCGTCGGCGACACCGACGCCGTGCGGCCGTGGCAGCCGCAGGGCACCGTGCTGCTCACCGGCGGCACCGGCGGTGTCGGCGCCCGGGTGGCCGACTGGCTGGCGCGCGGTGGCGCCGAGCACCTGGTGCTGACCAGCCGCCGGGGCCAGGACGCCCCCGGCGCCGCCGAGTTGGCCGACCGGCTGACCTCGCTCGGGGTACGGGTGACGGTGGCCGCCTGCGACGCGGCCGACCGCGACGCGCTCGCCGAGCTGATCCAGTGCGTCGAAGCCGACGGCTCGCCGATCCGCTCCGTTTTCCACGCCGCGGGCGTGGGCGATCCCACGGTGCTCGACAAGCTGAGCCTGACCGAGCTCGCCGAGGTCGTCTCGGCCAAGGTCGTCGGCGCCGCTCACCTCGACGAACTGTTCGCCGACCGGGAGCTGGACGCGTTCGTGCTCTTCTCCTCGGGGGCCGGCGTCTGGGGCGGCGGCAGCCAGGGTGCCTACGCCGCGGCCAACGCACACCTGGACGCGCTGGCCGAGCAGCGCCGCAGCCGCGGCCTAACCGCCACCTCCATCGCCTGGGGCGCCTGGGCCGACGGCGGGATGGCCGGCGGCGAGGTCGGCGAGCGGCTGCGCCGCCGCGGCCTGTACGAGATGCCGCCCGCGCTCGCGCTGGAGGCGATGCAGCAGGCCCTGGAGCGCGACGACACGCTGCTGACCGTCGCCGACATCGACTGGGAGCGCTTCGCCCCGGCCTTCACCGCCGTGCGCGCGAGCCGACTGCTGGCCGAACTCCCCGAGGTCCAGAGCGCGTTGGACGGCACCGGCGCGGCGGACGCCGGCCCGCAGGGCAGCGGCTCGGAGCTCGTCCAGCGACTGCTGGGCATGAGCGAGGCCGAACAGCAGCGGGTGCTGCTGGAGCTGGTCCGGTCGCAGGCCGCGGCCGTGCTCGGCCACCAGGGCACGGACACGGTGGAGCCGACCCGCGCCTTCAAGGAGCTCGGCTTCGACTCGCTGACCGCCGTCGAGCTGCGCAACCGGCTCAACAGCGCCACCGGCGTCCGGCTGCCCGCGACCCTGGTCTTCGACCACCCGCGGCCCAAGGCGCTCGCCGAGTTCCTGCGCGCCCAGCTGCTGGGCCTCGGGCAGGACGCGGCCGTCGTCGTCCCGGCCGGTGCCGGCGACAACGACGACGACCCCATCGCGATCGTCGCGATGAGCTGCCGCTACCCCGGCGACGTGCGGATGCCCGAGGACCTGTGGCAGCTGGTCGCGGACGGCCGGGACGCGCTCGGCCCGTTCCCGACCAACCGCGGCTGGGGCGACGACCTTTACGACCCGGACCCGGAGCGGGAGGGCAAGTCCTACGCCGACCAGGGCGGCTTCCTGACCGACGTCGCCGACTTCGACGCCGGGTTCTTCGGGATCTCGCCGCGCGAGGCCCTGGCGATGGACCCCCAGCAGCGCCTCGTGCTCGAAGCCTCCTGGGAGCTCATGGAGCGGGCCGGCATCGATCCGGAGACGCTGCGCGGCAGCTCCACCGGCGTCTTCGTCGGTACCGTCAACAACGACTACGGCTCGCTGCTCGCGCTCGCCCCCGAAGGGCTGGAGGGCCACCTCAGCAGCGGCAACTCGCTGAGCGTGCTGTCGGGCCGGGTGTCGTACTCCTTCGGCTTGGAGGGGCCGGCCGTCACGGTGGACACCGGGTGCTCGACCTCGCTGGTCGCCCTGCACCTGGCCGCCCAGGCGCTGCGCCAGCGGGACTGCTCGATGGCCCTGGTCGGCGGTGTCACGGTGATGTCCACGCCGCTGGGCTTCGTGGAGTTCTCCCGCCAGCGCGGCCTGGCCGCCAACGGTCGCTGCAAGTCCTTCGCGGCCGCGGCCGACGGCACCGGCTGGGGCGAGGGCGTGGGCATGCTGCTGGTCGAGCGGCTCTCCGACGCCCGGCGCAACGGCCACCCGGTGCTCGCGCTGGTGCGCGGCAGCGCGGTGAACCAGGACGGCGCTTCGAACGGTCTGACCGCGCCGAGCGGTCCCTCGCAGCAGCGGGTGATCCGCCAGGCGCTGGCCAACGCCCGTCTGACGGCCGACCAGGTCGACGCGGTCGAGGCGCACGGCACCGGCACCACGCTGGGTGACCCGATCGAGGCGCAGGCGATCATCGCGACCTACGGTCAGGACCGTGACGCCGAGCGGCCGCTGTGGCTCGGCGCGCTGAAGTCCAACATCGGCCACACCCAGGGCGCTGCGGGTGTCGGCGGTGTGATCAAGATGGTGATGGCGATGCGCCACGGTGTGCTGCCGAAGACGCTGCACGTGGACGAGCCGACCCCGCAGGTGGACTGGTCGGCCGGCGCGGTGGAACTGCTCACCGAGGCGCGCGAGTGGCCCGAGACCGGGCAGCCGCGCCGGGCGGGTGTCTCCGCCTTCGGCATGGGCGGCACGAACGTGCACGTGATCCTGGAGCAGGCTCCTGCCGAGGAGCCTGCGGAAGCCGCCGAAGCCTCCGGGGATTCGGTCGAGGACTCGGCCGAGGGGCTGGTCGCCTCCTCGCTGCCGGTGGTGCCGTGGGTGGTGTCCGGCCGGTCCGCGGCGGCCCTGGCCGAGCAGGCCGAGCGGCTGGTGGCGTTCGTCGAGGGCTCCGCTGATCTGCGCGATGCCGACGTGGCGTACTCGTTGGTGTCGTCGCGTTCGGCGTTGGAGCACCGTGGTGTGGTGGTGGCCGGGGACCGGGACGGTGCGCTGGCGGGTCTGCGGTCGCTGGCCGCGGGTGAGGCCGCGGCGGGTGTGCTG
>NZ_JBIWPN010000139.1:0-3660 GCF_044768305.1 Kitasatospora sp. NPDC101155
GTGTCCCCACCAGCACCGACTGACAAGATCAACACAAGACGCGAGGGTCCAAACTCAACCGCCGAGAAAGGGTCACGGTTCAACCGACGCCGACAGCCCCGAGGGCGGTCGCGCCTGACCGCCTGGCACCTGCTGCGCCCTGCCGCTTCCCAAGTGCGGCAGGGCGCCGCCATGTGCAGCCTGATCTGCGGAATCGTGCGGTACAGGCCTTGTCCGGACACCACCCCGGGCATAGGCTCCGGGCCAGTTGGATTCCGCAATGCCTCCCACGGCGCTGCGCCCTACTCCGGATGGGATGGAGTGGGGCGCAGCGTCATTTGCGGCGGCTTCAACCGTGCGGCGGTTCCTCCGCATCTATTGATCAGAAACTCAATTGGTTCTCGTCGAGGGTGTAACGGACCTGGGGACCATGGAAGTAGCCGCGGACGATGTGGGGTTGGCGCTGCCGTCGGCGGAAGAAGCGTCGGGCCTCGGCCGCCAGTTCCGCTTGGTTCCGGGCCCGGCTGCTCATGGGCAGACTGCGCTTGAGGTCGGCATTGACCAGCTCGTCCGGGTTCAGCTCCGGTGAGTACGAGGGCAGGAAGTGCAGTTCTACCTGGTCGGCGTGGTCGGCCAGCCATGCACGCACCGCCCGTGAGCGGTGGGCCGAGTGACGGTCGACAACGAGGTGGACCTTCCGGTCGAGGTGCCCGGTCAGCCGGTCGAGAAAGCGGCACATCACCTTCGCGTCGAAGGTCCCGGTGAAGACCATGAAGTGCATGCGGCCCTTGGCGCTGATCGCAGACATGGCGTTGACCGAGAAGCGGTTGCCGGTGCGGCGCACGATCGGGGTGCGGCCCTTGGCACCCCAGGTGCGGCCGGTGACCTGGTCAGAGCGGATGCCGACTTGGTCTGCGAACAGTACCTCCGCGCCCTCGGCCTTCGCCTTGGCGCGGATCGCCGGCCAGGTCTCCTCCAGCCAGCCGCGCACGGCCTCGGGGTCCTGCTCGACCGCGCGCTTGTCCGGCCGCTGAAACGACAGCCCCCAGCGCCGCAAGTACTTGCCCGCTCCCGGCTCGGTCAGGCGGACCCGGTACAGCTTCGCGATCAGCGCACCGATCTGGCCACGCGTCCACAGCTGTCCTCGAAGTCCCAGGTCACAGGGCTGGTGGTCGAGCACGGCCTGCCGAACCGCGGCCTGCTCGGCCTCGGACAGTGCCTGATGCTCTCCGACCTGCCGGCCGCGCGGACGCGCTACGAGCGCGTCCCGGCCGCCGCCCAGCCACTTCGCCCACCAGCCGTCCACGGCCTTCAGCGAGACCTTGAACATCGCCGCGACGTCCTCACGATCCCGGCCCTCCACCAGCGCGGCCACCGCCCGCAGGCGCAACGCTTCCTGCGCCGACGGTGACAAGTGCCGTGCGTCTCCCACCAGTTCGCTCACACCGCGTCTAACGAGCCGGAACCCCTGCCATGTCGATTCAATAGCCCTTGCAGGGACCTTGACCAGCAAGCCAGTTGACGGCGGCGTCAAGGGCCGGGTCGGCGTTCTTGGTGGTGGGGGCATCGATGGTCTCGTCCGGTACGAGCGGGCCCTGAAGGATCCGGCCAGTACGGTCCGCCTCGGCGGCGGTGGTGAGGACGATGACGGCACCGTCGGAAAGGCGGTGCAGGTCGTTGCCGGTGGGCACCCCGTAGGTTCGGTCGCCGAAACTGCGGGTGACCGGCCGGCCGATGAAGGCGATGGCGACGGCCTCGCCCGCGCTGGCCGTCCAGCGGCCGGTGAGCACCGCGACCGGCGGGGTGGCGGCGGCGAGTGGGTGGAGGCCGTCGGCGTCGGCCAGCGGGGTGTCGTCCAGGTACGGCACGCCGCCGCGGATCGACCACGCGGACCGTTTGCCGTCTGCGGTGACGAAGCCGCCGAGCGGGCCGTCACCGAGGATCGGCGCCGCTACTGCGAGCGGCGCCCACATCCCGCCGCCGGTCTCACCGCGCAGGTCCACCACCCAGCCGCAGGCGCCCGCCCGGTCCGTTTCGGCGACGACGGCGCGGCCCCGGGCGACGTACTCGGCGTAGGTACGGTCCGAGCCGTTCACCCCGCGCAGGGTGAGATAGCCGATATAGCCGGGGAGTTGGCGCGAGGTCGGGGAGTCGACGACCTCGGGGTCGCCGAGAACCCGGTCGGCCTGGTCCGGGGGAACGAAGCGGCTGTGGCGGTCGTTGAGCGCGCTCACGGCGCCGTTGATCGCGGGGTAGGTGTCCTGCGGGGTGCGGGCGCCGCCGGCACGGGAGAAGGCCTTGGCGCGGACGTCCTTCCAGTCCACCCTCGCGGTGTTGAGGGAGTCACGCTGGAGGAGGTCCAGGGCGTCCGAGAGATAGGCGCGCGCCTGCGGCGAGAGGCGGGCGCCCTCGGGCTCGGGCGCGGGCCCCGAGGCGGCGGCGCCGCCGGCGAGCAGCAGCGTGGCAACAATGGCAGCGGCCCACCGTGGCCTCATGCGTTCCCCCCTGTGGTTCGTGGCTCCTGATTCTTGCTCACGGACCCCCAGACGGCGAGACGGGGCAAGGCGCAACCAGCACTCGGTTCTCGGTTGAGCAGCCGGGCCCGGAACCAAGCGGAACTGGCGGCCGAGGCCCGACGCTTCATCCGCCGACGGCAGCGCCAACCCCACATCGTCCGCGGCTACTTCCATGGTCCCCAGATCCGTCACACCCTCGACGAGAACCAATTGAGTTTCTGATCAATAGGGTCTGTTGGGAAAGTGCTGGCGCTGTGCAGGGATATCGATGTCTGATTGCCGCCAGCGTGGTCTGTCCTTGCTGATCACACTGGCGGCATGACGATTTCATCCACTACAGACTCGATTACGGTCCTCACCGGCATGTATGCGGCTGAGGCGGAGTACTTTGCAGCCGGAGGCCCTGACGAGGCTTCATTCGACCTGCTCGCTCCCTTCTTCGCGCCGGATGTCGTGCTGCATCAAGCTGATTCCCTGCCCTATGGAGGCACCTGGCGCGGGCATTCGGGCATGACGCAGTTCTTCCTTGCGATGGGTGCCGCTTGGGAGTCATTCGACATGGCGGAGCAAGGGTTCCTCGCCACCGGTGAGACTGCGGTAGTGCTCACCCAGGTCCGTGCTCGTGCGACAGGCCGCGAACTCTCCTTCCCGATCCTGCAGGCGATCACGGTCAAGGACGGGAAGATCACCGAGGTCCGTCCGTTCTACTGGGACACACGGGTCATCGCCGACGCCTGCGCAGGGCCGAGGGCGACCGGCTGATGTGGATGGTGAGTCCGCTGGTCACAGCCACTCGTTGATGGCCGTGACCAGACGGTTGCACGCCGTCGACCTCGATCACCTCGTGGTCGAACTCCTCGGCCGCAACCCACGCTGCGGCGGCCTGCCGCCGGGGCCGGAACCTCCACAGACCACGGCGGAAACGACACAGGATCGGGCCCCGGCCACCAGAACGACAACGGCAGCTCGGACACCGGCGACCACCAGCCCTCCGACAACGGCGGCTGGAACACCGGCGACCAGGGCGGCCACGGCTCCGACGTCGGCAGAATGTGAAAGCCCCACCCGGTAGGACTCCGTTGGGAAATTCGCAAACCGGGCTGGGTGATCAGGCTGCCAGGTCGAGTGCGGCGAGGTGCGAGATTCGTGTCTTGCCGAGTGGTGT
>NZ_JBIWPN010000140.1:0-3583 GCF_044768305.1 Kitasatospora sp. NPDC101155
CTACCTCACGCCACTCGAGATTCGGCGGCGGCACCGGCAAGGTCACACCCTCGCGGCGTAGACAGAGAGTGTCCAACCGCAGGGTGGAACTTCAGGTCCGCTGTCGCGGCTGGCGGCACGGCAGTGTGGATCTGGGGTGGACCCGGTTCTACGAGTCGCGCCAGGCAGCGCCGCTGGTTATGCGTGATGGCGTCGTCATCTGGCCGTCGTAGTACCGGTGGGCTCTCGTGTTCAGCGTTCGCCGGTCCCCCGAGGACTCCAGCCTGCTGGTGACCGAGTGTGATCGCCGGCGGCGTATCGGCTCCAGGTCCCACCGGTCTCTCTGAGGAGGCGGCTGGTGGTCTTGTCGTGGTAGCCGAGGGCGTCCGCGACGACGGGGGCGGGCAGTTCGAGGAGTTGCTGTCGGATGGCGGCGCCGCGGGCGGCGGCGACCGGGATGCCGATCTCGCGCAGGAGCGCGGAGAGGTGGTCTGGACGGGCTGGCTGGCCGGCCCGGCGGCCGGGGAAGAGCCAGCGGGATGCCTGGTTGGTGGCGGTGTTCATGTTGTCGCGGTCCGCGATGTAGGCCAGCAGCAGGGCTGCAACTGGTGCGGGGACGGGTGAGGCGGGCTCCCCGAGCCGTAGCAGCGTGCTCTCTCCGTCGTGGAGCACGTCGTCGACCGTCAACTGGACGATCCGGGTGAGGGGTTGCGCGTAGAGGAGGACGATGACAGCGGCGACACGGAGGCGCATCGGTGGGTCTGGGTCGGTCAGCAGTCGGCCGAGGGCGTCCAGGCGTTCGTCCTCGCTCAGGGCGGGTCGCCGGGAGGCTCTCTGCGCGGGGATGGAGAGGGCGCGTGGGCATCGGCGGCTCTGCATGGCCCAGTTGAGGAAGGGCCTCAGGCAGGTGCGGCGGTGTTCGGTGTTCTCGGCGAACCAGGCGTCGATGTCGAGCTGGCCGCAGGATGCGAGGGTGCTGTTCCGGGTGCTGAGCCACTGCAGGAAGGCCGTCGCGTGCTTGATCTGCTCGGCTGCGAAGCGGCGGACGCTCGGTGTGATCCGGCTTCGATTGGCTCGTTCCCGTAGTCGGGGAAGGACGTGCCAGGTCGCGAAGAGCTTGATCGTCTTGACGTGTTCAGGGTCTGCGATGCCGGCCAGGTGGCCGGGCAGCCATCGCTGGTAGGAGCAGATGTACTTGTTGACGGCGGGCAGGACTCCGCTGGTCATCAGGAGTTCTTCCAGATGGGCCGCCGCCCGCCAGGGCTGGAGTTCGTGGAAGGCGTCGTGGATCAGGGGGATGTGTCCGCGGGCGAGCCGCCGCAGCATCTGGGAGGCGTTTCCGGGATGGTTGCGGCGCATCGCCAGCCAGGCCAGGCCGCTCCTGGGCTCGCCCATAGCCACCAGCAGGTTGAACAAGGGTGTCAGCGCGGGCCGGACTCGGCCGGTGCCGTCGTCCAGGATGTCGGTCAGCCGGTCGGTGAGCGTGCAGCGTTCGCAGAGCCGACTGCCCAGCAGTTTGCCCTCGAAGCCGCAGCGCGAGCAGTCGAAGGTCTGGGAGAAGCCGGCGCAGGTCGTGCAGATCGCGGAGCCGTCGACGGGGTGACGCCCGGGGAGGGCGCGGTCCTGGCCGCATCCTGGGCACGTTCCTCGCGTTCGCACAGCGCGGTCCGAACAGGTCCGGCAGACATATCCGTCCGGCCAGGTGCCGGACTTGTGTCTGCGCCAGCCGCAGCGGCAGCACTCGGCCATGAACCAGCGTTCGTACTGCTCGTCGGTGGCGTAGGGGCGGCTCATGCGTCGGGCAGGATCCGGGCCGCGCGGGGCCGCAGCTTCGCGACGTTGTCGGGCGGGGTGGGCAGGTCGCCGGTGGCGGTCTTGCGGACGCCGGCGTTCTCGGCGGTGGTGGTCACCAGGTCGGCCGGGGTGCAGGAGAGGATGTCGCAGAGCGCGGACAGGACCTGCAGCGACAGCCGTTCCGGGGTTCCGGAGACCAGGCGGTGGACCTGGGAGGCGGACAGGTCGATGCCGCGTTCGCGCAGCAGCGGGACCAACTCGGTCGCGGTGAAGATGCGGTGTTGGGCCATCACCTCACGCAACCGCCAGGTGTAGCCGACCTTGCGCTTCATGCCTGCTTTCCATTCTGGGCCTGGAGGGCGGCGGCGACGGTGGCGTCCAGGTGCCGGCGCAGGGTGCGGGTGCGGAAGTCCGAGGAGACGCAGGTGTAGATGGACGTGGTGCTGGCGTGCTCGTGACCGACCTGTTCCTGGACGAAGCGGGGGTCCCAGCCGTCCTCGATGAGGTGGGTGACGTAGGACCTTCGGAAGGAGTGGTAGTCCAGACCGTCGTCCAGGCCCAGGGCCTTGCGGTAGGTGATGAAGCGGGAGTTGATGCGCTGGCAGCCGATCTGCATCCCGCGTTCGGACGGCCAGGCTGCCGGGTTGCCGTCGGCGCCCATCAACGGGCGGACCTCGGTGAACCACTCGTCCAGGACATCGGGGGTCCAGCCGAACACGGTCAGCACGCCGCGGCGCTTGGGCGGCGAGCCCTTCTTGGCTTTGCCGAACCGGACCTGGCAGCGGCCGAAGTCGCCGTACTCGGTGCCGTGCGGGTTGCGGCCGAAGTCGGCGGCGTCGAGCATCCGCGTCTCGTTGCGCCGCAGCCCGTAGGCGTAGGCGGTTTTGAACAGGGTGGCGTCACGGAACGCCGGCAGCCAGCCCTTGCGGCCGAAGGCCCTGATCCGGGCGACCTCGTCGTCGCAGTGCTCGAAGAACGCGTGCAGCTCGGCCTTGGTGAACGCCCGCTTCTTCGCGTCGGCCTCGTTGTCCTGGACGTGCACCGCGGTGTTCCACTCGTGCACGACCTGGACCGGGTGGGTGCCGAACCGCTCCTCGCACGTGGCCGCCCAGTCGTAGAGCGGGTCGGTGACGAAGTGGCAGAACGCCCGGACCGCCTCCGAGTAGGACCGGATCGTGGAACGGCGCAGATCCCTCAGTGAGCGCAGGTCACCGAGCCACTCGTCGACCATCGTCGGCGTCCAGTGCCACGGGTAGGTGTTCACGTACGCGGCGAACGCCTTGACCGTGTTCTCCCGGCCCTCCACCGTCGTTCGGGCCAGATTCCGCGCGAGCTGCTGGTTGGCGAACCCGGTCAGCATCGCGGTGAAGACCTGTTCCTCCGGCCGCAGCAGCGTGACTCCGTCCACCAGGTGCAGCCGTGCCGCACCTGGGATCGACCCGTTGAACCCCACCAGTCCACCACCCTCCGTCACTCGCGTCGTATGCGAGAAAACCGCATCTGATGCGAGTCGGCGGACAAACCGCAGGTCAGTCAGCCGGACGAGTGACACCGACTGGCGTGATCGTCACGTCCGTCGCTACCGTCACCATCAGAAGGCCTGGCTAACTTCCATGGTCAGCGTGCTGGTTAGCGTCGTTGCCCACGACGATTCGCGAACCGTCGCGAGTTCGCATCAGATGCAATTGGGGGCGCTTGGAACATCGGTACAGCGGTTACTGACCTCGGCGCTTCAAGGTGATGGCGGTGGGAGGTCGAGGGAGAGTCCGGCCCCGGTGAGGAAGCCGTCGAGGACGTCGGAGCGGTATTG
>NZ_JBIWPN010000141.1:0-3345 GCF_044768305.1 Kitasatospora sp. NPDC101155
CTTCGGTCTGCACCCCGCTCTGCTCGACGCCGCCCTCCACGGCGTGGGGCTCGGTGATTTCACCGGTGGCGATGACCGCGGTCGGCTGCCGTTCGTGTGGTCGGGTGTGTCGCTGCACGCGGTCGGTGCCACGGAGCTGCGCGTGCGGCTGGCACCTGCCGGCACCGATGCCGTGTCCCTGCAGGTGGCCGACGCTGCCGGCGCACCGGTCGCGGTGGTGGAGTCGCTGGTGCTGCGGCCGGTGTCGGCGGAGCAGATCGGCGCCGCGCAGGCCGCGGCCCGGGACTCGCTGTTCCGGGTCGAGTGGACCGAGCTGCGGGTGCCCGACGAGGTCGCGGCGCCGGCCGGTCGGGCCTGGCTGGGCGAGGTGCCCGCGGGCCTGAGCAGTGTGGCCGGTGAGCGGTACGCGGATCTGGCGGCGCTGGCCGAGGCGATCGATGCCGGGGCGGAGGTCCCGGGGACGGTCCTGTTCCCCATAGCCGTCGGCACGGAGAGCCCGATCGCCGGTGTCCGCGAAACTGCGGCGCAGGTACTGGCCGTACTGCAGAGCTGGACCGCCGATGAGCGGTGGGCCGACTCCCGCCTGGTGCTGGTGACCCAGGGCGCCGTCGCGGTGGAGCCCGGCACGGACGTCGCCGATCTGGCTGCGGCCTCGGTCTGGGGCCTGGTGCGTTCGGCGCAGGCCGAGCACCCGGGCCGGATCGTCCTGCTGGACGCCGACGGCGGGGACCTCTCGGGTGCGCTGGCCGCGGCTGAGCCGCAGCTGGCGGTGCGCGACGGTGCGGTGTGGGTGCCGCGTCTGGTGCGCGCGGCCGGTTCGGCCGCCGAGGACGCGAAGGCAGCCTTCGGACCGGAGGGCACGGTGCTGGTCACCGGTGCCTCCGGCACGCTGGGCGCTCTGGTGGCCCGTCACCTGGTGGACCGGCACGGCGTGCGGCACCTGCTGCTGGCCAGCCGTCGCGGCGAGGCGGCCCCGGGTGCGGCGGAGCTGGTCGCGGAGCTGACCGAGGCCGGGGCCAAGGTCACGGTCGCGGCCTGCGACGTCGCCGACCGCGCGGCTCTGGCTGAGATGCTCGCGCAGGTCCCTGCCGAGGCCCCGCTGACCGGGATCGTGCACACCGCTGCGGTGCTGGACGACGGCGTGATCGAGTCGCTCACCCCCGAGCGCTTCGACACCGTCCTGCGCCCGAAGGTCGACGCCGCCTGGCACCTGCACGAGCTGACCCGGGACCTGGACCTGTCCGCCTTCGTGCTGTTCTCCTCCGCCGCCGGCACCTTCGGCGCGCCGGGCCAGGGCAACTACGCGACGGCCAACGCCTTCGTGGACGCGCTCGCCCAGCACCGCAAGGCCCAGGGCCTGCCCGCGGTCTCCCTCGCCTGGGGCTTCTGGGCCGAACTGAGCGGCCTGACCGGCCAGTTGAACGAGACCGACCTGCGCCGTATGACCCGCGGTGGCCTGCGCGGCCTGACCGCCCAGGAGGGCCTGGCCCTGTTCGACACCGCCTGCGCGGCGGACGAGCCGGCCTTCGTGCCCGTCCAGCTCGACCTGGCGGCCTTCCGCTCCCAGGCGGCCGCCGCCGGTGAGGTTCCTGCCCTGCTGCGGGCGCTGATCCGTACCTCCTCGCGCCGGACGGCGGCCTCCGGGCCCGCTGCGGCGGGCAGCGCGCTGGCTCGGCAACTGGCGCCGCTGCCGGAGGCCGAGCGCGTGCGGTTCCTGGTGGAACTGATCCGCACCCAGGTCGCCGCCGTACTCGGCCACGCCTCCACGGCCACCATCGAGGACGGCCGGGCCTTCCGGGACCTCGGCTTCGACTCGCTGACCGCCGTCGAACTGCGCAACCGCCTGAACACGGCCACCGGGCTGCGCCTGCCCGCCAGCCTGGTCTTCGACTACCCCACCCCGGCCGTGCTGGCCGATCACCTCTGGGCGCAGCTCAGTGGTCACCAGAACGACTTCGCATCCGCGAGCCCGGTGGCGGCGATCGACGACGAGCCGATCGCGATCGTCGGCATGAGCTGCCGCTTCGCGGGCGGCGTGGAGTCGCCCGAGGACCTGTGGCGGCTGGTCGCCGAGGGGCGCGACGGCGTCAGCGGCTTCCCCACGGGCCGTGGCTGGGACGAGGACCTCTACGATCCGGATCCGGAGCGGGTGGGCAAGTCGTACGTGCGCGAGGGCGCCTTCCTGCACGACGCGGAGACCTTCGACCCCGCCCTCTTCGGGATCTCCCCGCGTGAGGCGCTGGCGATGGACCCGCAGCAGCGGTTGCTGATGGAGGCCTCCTGGCAGGCGTTCGAGCGGGCCGGGATCGACCCGCTGTCGCTGCGCGGCAGCCGGACCGGCGTCTTCGCCGGTGTGATGTACCAGGGCTACGGCACGGGCCTGCCGGCGCTGCCGGAGGGCGTCGAGGGATACCTCGGCACCGGCAGCTCGGGTAGCGTCGCGTCGGGCCGCATCTCCTACACCTACGGCTTGGAGGGGCCGGCGGTGACGGTGGACACGGCGTGTTCGTCGTCGCTGGTCGCCCTGCACCTGGCCGCTCAGGCGCTGCGCCAGGGCGAGTGCGACCTCGCGCTGGCCAGTGGCGTCACCGTGATGGCCAACCCGGCGCTGTTCGTCGAGTTCAGCCGTCAGCGCGGTCTGGCGGCGGACGGCCGGGTGAAGGCCTTCGCGGCCGCCGCCGACGGCACCGCCTGGGGCGAGGGCGTCGGCATGCTGCTGGTCGAGCGGCTCTCCGACGCCCGACGGAACGGGCACCCGGTGCTCGCGGTCGTCCGCGGCAGCGCCGTCAACCAGGACGGCGCCTCCAACGGCCTGACGGCGCCGAATGGCCCGTCCCAGCAGCGGGTGATCCGCCAGGCGCTGGCCAACGCCCGCCTGACGGCCGCCGAGGTCGACGCGGCGGAGGCACACGGCACGGGCACCACGCTGGGTGACCCGATCGAGGCGCAGGCGCTGCTGGCCACCTACGGGCAGGACCGTGACGCGGAGCGGCCGTTGTGGCTCGGCTCGGTCAAGTCGAACATCGGTCACACGCAGGCCGCCGCCGGTGTCGCCGGTGTGATCAAGATGGTGATGGCGATGCGGCACGGTGTGCTGCCGCAGACGCTGCATGTCGATGAGCCGACGCCGCAGGTCGACTGGTCGGCGGGTGCGGTCGAGCTGCTGACGAAGTCGGTGGCGTGGCCGGAGACCGGCCGGCCGCGCCGGTCCGCCGTCTCCGCCTTCGGCATCGGCGGGACGAACGCCCATGTGATCCTGGAGCAGGCTCCGGTGGAGGAGTCGGCTGAGGAGTCGGCCGAGTCGTCGCTGCCGGTGGTGCCGTGGGTGCTGTCGGGGAAGTCGGC
>NZ_JBIWPN010000142.1:0-3277 GCF_044768305.1 Kitasatospora sp. NPDC101155
GCACGACGGCGCAGCTCAGGCGGGTAGGAGGAAGGGCGTGCCATGACTCGAATCCTTTCACGAAATCGAGTCCCCACCGAACCCGGGGCGGTTCACATGTTCAGGTATACGGCAGTCTGCTTCATATTCATGAACTGCTCGGACACAGGCTCCTCCTGCATAGCCAGACCAAAGTTCGCTGAGCCTGAATATCGGTGGAGCAGGGTGGTTTGGTCGCACCGCCGTAGCGTGATACGCGATGCCGCGCTCGCTCCGCTCGCCGAGCGCGCCCGGACGACGTCCAGGTCCCGGGCCGCGTCGCGGGTGCCCTCCCACGACGGAGTCCAGTACCAGTAGGGTGCCGCCTGCCTCTCCGCGACGCTGGCCGGCGCCGCCTTCGCCCTCCTGGGCTCGCTCGTCATGAGCGGTGCGATCCCGCTCGCCGCCGCCGGCACCGCCGTCGTGGCCATCCGCACCGGCTCGGCTGGCATCGGCGGCCTCGTCTCCGAGATCAACCGGCTCTACGAGGAAAGCCTGTTCGTCCGCGACCTCGACCAACTGCGCCGCGAGGTCCACCGCCGGGCCATCCCCACCGGAGGCACCCCGCTGCCCGAGCGACCCGCGACGATCACCGTCGAAGACGCGGATCCAGCGGCCTCAGGCTGTCCATCGCCGCCTGGGTGGCCCCCGCGCAATGCGGTTGGCCCACCGTCACTCCCAGTACCCATGGCGGGACCCGCTTCCTCCTGCGCGTCCCCGCCCAGAAGCGCTCCTGACGTCACGACCGAAGGCGCCTCATCAATTCCTCAGGTTCCCCGGGGCAAGCTTCCCGAGGTCCCCGAACAGCAGACAGCGAACACGGACCGTGTACTGCCGGTTCTTCGGGACGGGGCTGGAGGTGCGCGGCGCAAGGAATCGGTTTCATGACCCGGATGCGGGAACACTCGGTCGGCGACGTCGTTGCCGAGCGGTTCGAACTCCTGGCGCGGCTGGGCGCCGGCGGCATGGGCACGGTGTGGCGGGCCCGCGACCTGCTCCTCGAACGCGAGGTCGCGCTCAAGGAGATGCGCTCCCCCGCCGCCGAGGATCCGGGTCGGTTGCTCCAAGGTCGGGAGGGCCCGGTCCCCGCTAGGGGAAGGTGAACGTGCAGCTCTCGGCCTTGAGCCAGGGCAGGAGCTGCTCTGTCCCGGGCCTTCAGCACGGAACAGCAGCATCGCGCAGGCAACATGGGGATTTCCTGAGGACGGTGTCCTTCGAACAGGCCGGTCCGGTTCAGGAGTTGCGGGCGGTGGGGGACGCGGCGCGATCGTCGGGGCGGCGGCACGTCGCGGGGTCCGGGGCGGGGGCGGCCTCGCAGAGGTAGCTCCGGTCGGCGCTGTTGTTGCTGAGGTACCGGCCGGAGCACTGGTCGGGACCGTATTTGGCGCAGTAGGCAAGTGCCTCGTAACCGCTCGCGAAGTCGCCGGGAGCACGCACGCTCCAGTACCCCGAGGGCAGCGACGCCCAGTTGTCGCTGTCGACGAGGGTGGCGCCGGGCGCCTGCTGCTGGAGGGCGGCGAGTTCCTGGTCCCGCTCGTCGGAGTCGGTCGTGTGCGGGATCTCGGCCAGTTGGACGATCCAGTCGCCGGAGCCGGAGCCGGAGCCGGAGCCGGAGCCGGGGCTCGCAGGTCCGGTGCCGGGGGAAGGGGTGGTACCAGCGGGGCCGTGCCCCAGGCTCGGCAGGGCGAACGCGGCAGTCGCGGCGACGGCGGCGCCCGCGACGCCGGCGAGCACGATGGGCAGGCGGCGTCCACGACGGGGCGCGGGTTCAGAGGCTGTGAGCGGATGTTCGGCGGCGGGGTCCTGCGCTGAGCGGACCTGGAGATCGACACTGCACGAAGGACCGTGCACCGCGACGGCGTCCTGCTCTCCCTGACCGTCAAGGAGTTCGCCGTCCTGGAGACACTCGCCGCCCGGCCCGGCGAGGCCGTGCGCCGCACCGAGCTCGTCGAGCGCTGCTGGGACGAACTGACCGAGCCCAACTCGAACGTGGTCGAGGTCCTGGTCTCCCAGCTGCGCCGCAAGCTCGGCGACCCGCAACTGATCCACACCGTGCGCGGCGTCGGTTACCGGCTGGAGGCGCAGAACCGGGAGCCGCAGGGGTGAGACCGCCGACGCCGGCCGGCCGGCTCGCCCGGCTGCGCCGCCGCACCGCCCTCCTGTTCGCCCTGGTCAGCGCGATCGGCCTGATCGGCATGACCGTCCTCGCCGTCCAGGCGGACGACGCGTCCTGGCGGTCGCAGACCGACACCGACCTGGCCCTGTGGGGCAACGAGGCGGTGCTCGGCCTCGGCAACGACGACCAGGGCGCGCTCCAGTACCCCGACCCCAAGGAAGGGGCGTACGACTGCCCGCCGATGACCCTGCTCACCGGCGGCTGGGACCAGCTGACCATCACGGCCGCACCGCACCGGCCCTGCCTGACCGTGCCGGACGCCGCCGTACGGGCAGTCGCCGCCGAGGCCGGCCGGTCCGGACAGCCCACCCACGCCACCGCCCACGCGTCCAACGGCCACCCGCTGCGGCTGTACGCCCTGCCGTTCTTCGGGCCGGCCCCGCAGAGCCCGGACGGCGTCCTGGTCACCGCCTCCGACGTCTCCGGCAACGTCGACGGCCACCGCCGGTTCACCCTGCTGCTCTCCGGCGTGTGCGCGGCACTCATCGCCGCCTCCGCCGTGGCCGGCCGCTGGCTCGCCGGGCGGGCCGTCCGCCCCGCGCTGACCGCGATCGAGCAGCAGGAGGCCTTCTTCGCCGACGCCGCCCACGACCTGCGCACCCCCGTCGCCTCCCTGCGGCTGCTCGCCGAGACCGGGCTGCGCGGAGAGGCGGACCGCGACGAAGTGCTCCGGCGCACGCTGCGCCAGTCCGACCGGATGGGCGAGCTGGTCGACGACCTGCTCACCCGCGCCCGCCTGGCGGCCGGCGCCGTCCCGCTCGACGTGGAACCGCTGCGCCTCGACCAGCTCGTCGAAACGGTCGTGGCCGACACCCCGGCCGACGGACACCGGGTGACCGTGGCGGCCACCCCCGTGGTCGTCCTCGCCGACGGCGGGCTGGCGCGCCGGGCCGTCGCCAACCTGCTGGGCAACGCCCTTGCCCACGGCCACGCCCTGGGCGAACCGGCCGACGTCCAGCTCACCGTGACGGCGGACGGCAGCGTCGCCGTCGACGACGCCGGACCCGGCATCCCGCCCGAACGGGCACGCTCCCTGTTCGAGCGCTTCCACAGCGGCGCCGGCTCGACCGGCCTCGGCCTGTC
>NZ_JBIWPN010000143.1:0-2691 GCF_044768305.1 Kitasatospora sp. NPDC101155
GCCGCCGACCCCGGCGAGCCGCTCCAGCTGCGCGTCGAGCGCCTTCTCCGACTTCGCCGAAACCACCCACGGCACCACGCCGGGCACGACCGACGGGTCGTCGGCCGCAGAGTCCTCCTCCACCGCCTCCTCGACGATCACGTGCGCGTTGGTACCGCTGATCCCGAAGGCGGAGACGCCCGCGCGGTGCGGCCGGTCCACCTCCGGCCAGGCCCGGGCCTCGGTGAGCAGTTCGACCGCCCCCGCCGACCAGTCCACCTCGGCGGACGGCGTGTCCACGTGCAGCGTCTTCGGCAGCACGCCGTGCCGCAGCGCCATCACCGTCTTGATCACGCCGGCCGCGCCGGCCGCGGCCTGGGTGTGGCCGATGTTGGACTTCAGCGAGCCGAGCAGGAGCGGCTGTTCGCGGTCCTGCCCGTAGGTGGCGAGGAGCGCCTGGGCCTCGATCGGGTCGCCGAGCGGCGTGCCCGTGCCGTGGCCCTCGACGGCGTCGACCTCGCCGGCCGACAGCCCGGCGGCGGCCAGCGCCTGCCGGATGACGCGCTGCTGCGACGGGCCGTTGGGGGCCGTCAGCCCGTTCGAGGCGCCGTCCTGGTTGACGGCCGAGCCGCGCAGGACGGCCAGCACGGGGTGCCCGTTGCGGCGGGCGTCCGACAGGCGCTCCAGCACCAGGACACCCGCGCCCTCGGCCCAGCCCGTCCCGTCCGCCGCGTCGGCGAACGCCTTGCAGCGCCCGTCCGGGGCGAGCCCTCCCTGCCGGGAGAAGCCGGAGAAGCTCATCGGCGTCGACAGCACGGTGACGCCGCCTGCGAGGGCAAGCGTGCACTCGCCGGCCCGCAGCGCCTGCGACGCGAGGTGCATCGCCACCAGCGAGGAGGAGCACGCGGTGTCGACGGTGACCGCCGGGCCCTCCAGGCCGAAGGTGTACGACACCCGGCCGGACAGCACGCTCGCCGTCAGGCCGGTGGTCGCGTGACCCTCCATGTCCTCGTCCGAGTTCATCACCACGCCGACGTAGTCGACGCCCGCCGTGCCGACGAACACTCCGGTGCGGGTGCCGCGCAGGCCGCTCGGGTCGATGCCCGCCCGCTCGAAGGCCTCCCAGGACGTCTCCAGCAGCAGCCGCTGCTGCGGGTCCATCGCGAGGGCCTCGCGCGGCGAGATCCCGAAGAAGCCCGCGTCGAACTCGCCGGCCGTGACGAATCCGCCCTCGATCGAGGCGCTGCTGCCGTTGCCCTCGCCGAGCAGCGCCGCGATGTCCCACCCGCGGTCGGCGGGGAACCCGGTGATGCCGTCCCGACCGTCCGCGACCAGCCGCCAGAGCTCCTCGGGGGTGGTCACCCCGCCCGGCAGGCGGCATGCCATGCCGACGATGGCGATCGGCTCGTGCCGGCCGGACTCGACCTCCAGCAGTCGTTGGCGTGTCTGGTGCAGGTCGGCCGTGACCCACTTGAGGTAGTCAACGAGCTTGCTGTCGTTCGACATGGGGGGTGGTGCCTTCCTGTGATGAGGCGGAGTCGGTCAGCGGTCGCTCAGACGGCCGAGCTCGTTGTCGATGAAGGCCAGGACCTCGTCGGTGCTCGCTGCTTCGAGCCGCTCCGCAATGGCGTCCTCGGCATTCTGCGCGTCCTGGTTTCGCAATTTCTCCAGCATTCGGCGCAGCCGGAGCGAAACCGCGTTGCGGGTCGCCTCGTCGGTGTCCGCATCGGCCAGAGCCGCGTCCAGGCGATCGAGTTGGCCGAACAGCGCGGCGCCGTCCGCCACGTCCTGCTCGTCCAGGAGCACGCCGAGCAGGTGTGCGCCGAGGACGGCGGACGTCGGGTGGTCGAAGACCAGCGTCGCGGGCAGGCGCAGGCCGGTGACGGCGGTCAGGCGGTTACGCAGCTCAAGTGCCGTGAGGGAGTCCACACCGAGGTCGTGGAAGTCCCGGTCGGCGACGACGGCCTGCGGTGAGGCGTGGCCGAGGACGGTGGCAGCCTCGGTGCGGACGAGGTCCACGACGTGGCGCAGCCGGTCGGCCTCGCGCAGCGCGGTCAGACGGGCGGCGAGCGCGGCCACCGCTCCGGTGCGGCCGCCGGTGGACTCGGCCGCGCGGCGGGCGCCGCGGACGAGTCCGCGCAGCAGCGCGGGCACGGTGCCGGGCATCCTGGCCGGTCCGGCGGCGCGGCCGATGGGGACGAGGTAGGGCTCGTCGAGTCCCATGGCGGCGTCGAGCAGGGCGAGGCCTTGGTCCTCGGTCAGCGGTGGGACGCCGGTGGCGTGGATGCGGTGCAGGTCGGCTTCGGAGAGAGTGCCGGTCATGCCGGCGGTGGGCATCCAGGCGCCCCAGCCCAGGGACTGGGCGGGCAGGCCCTGTTGGCGGCGCCAGATGGCGAGCGCGTCGAGGTAGACGTTGGCCGCCGCGTAGTTGCCCTGGCCGGCGCTGCCCATGACGCCCGAGATGGAGGAGAACAGGACGAAGGCCTTGAGGTCCTGGTCCTTGGTCAGCTCGTGCAGGTTCCAGGCCGCGTCCACCTTCGGGTGCAGGACGGCCGACAGGCGCTCGGGCGTCAGCGCACTCACGACACCGTCGTCCAGCACACCGGCCGCATGCACAACACCGCTGATCGTCCGGCCGTCCAGGGCCTTCGCGAGGGCCTCGCGGTCGGCGGCGTCGCAGGCCACCACCTCAGTGCGGGCACCCAGCTCCGC
>NZ_JBIWPN010000144.1:0-2653 GCF_044768305.1 Kitasatospora sp. NPDC101155
GGAGCGGGCGGACGCCGACCTCGTGCTCACCGCGCTGGAGTACGCCCTGCACGGCCGGCCCGTCGAGCCCGGGACGCTGATCCATCACAGCGACCACGGGTGTTTCTATACCTCCGGCCCTCGCCGTCTGCGAAGCGCCTGGAGCGGCGCCGGGCGACGCGAGGAGCCCGCGCCGGCTGCGTGGAGTGCGGCAGCGGGCGCGGGCTCTGCGGGCTTACCCGGGGGCGGGATGCCGGGCCGGGCGGGTTACAGGGTGCTGCACTGGCCCCCGCGGACGCCGGTGACGGTGTTGGGGTGGCCGTCGTTGGTGGGGGGCGGGGTGTTGCCGAAGCAGGCCAGGGAGCCGCCGATGGTGTTGCCCTCGATCTCGGGGCGGTTGTCCTCGGGGAAGGGCCCGGTGCCGGTGTTGCCGGTGACCATCAGGGATCCGCCGATGTGGTTGCCGACGGCCTCCAGGCCGCCGGTGTTGTTGCTCAGCCGGACCGAGGACTGGATCTGGTTGGCGGCGCAGTGGTCGTCGCCGGGATCGCCGATGACGACGAACCTGCTTGCCCCGCCCACGGCGAGGGAGCCGGTGACGGTGGTGCCGCACACCCCGACCAGGGTGGAGCCGAAGGAGAAGACGCTGCCCTGGACGGTGGAGTTGCCGATGAACAGGGCGGTGCCCGCCCCGGCCGAGACGCTGCCGCCGACGGTGGCGCCCAGGACGCAGGTGCTCTCGCCGGTGGCGATGACACTGGCCACGGAGCCGGTGACGGTGCGGGTGCAGTTGACCGTCTGGGTGGCGCTCTCCAGCGCGGGGGCCGGGTAGGTGGTGTCGCCGCTGTACTGGGCGGTCAGGGTGTGGCTGCCGGGCAGCAGGTTCGACCAGGTCAACTGGGCCTGGGCGCAGTGGTCGCCTCCGCCGGGGGACAGCGGGGCGGTGCCGAGGGTGGCGCCGGCGTCGGTGAAGGTGACGGTGCCGGTCGGGGTCGGGCCGGTGCCGCCGTTGGGGCAGACGGTGTCGGTGAGCGTGACCGGGTGCCCGAACAGCGACGGGTTCGGCGAGGTCGTGAGCGTGGTCGTCACCGTGGGCTGGCTGATGTAGCTGATGGTGATGCTCGCGGCGGCGCTGGTCACCGTCGGGCCGGTGCCGCCGACGGGGACGAGGGACGAGCCACCGCCCCCGCCACCCCCACTCCCCGCCGGGCTGGTCGAGGGGTTGATGTTGCCGCCGCCGCCTCCGCCGTAGAAGCCGGCGCCGCCTCCGCCACCCGTGTTCAGGCCGCCGTTGCCGCCGGTGCCGAGCGTGCCGGGCGTACCGGACGGTGTCCCGCCGCCCCCGGCGCCGCCGGCACCGCCCTGGGTGGCCGTGCCCGCCCCGCCGCCGGTTCCTCCGCTGCACGCACCGTCTGCGCCCGGCTGGCCGGCATCCCCACCCGGGCTTCCCGGGCAGGGGTTCTGAGCGGCTTCACCGGCTCCACCGCCGCCCGCGGCCACGACGAGGCGGGAGTCGGTGGTGGTGAGGGGGACGGTGCGGGGTTGGGTGCGGATGTCGGAGGCTCCGCCTCCTCCGCCGCCGAAGTGGGTGTTGCCGCCGCCGTTGAAGCCGCCGGTGCACTGCGACGTCGGGTAGCAGGATCCGTTGTTGGTGGCGGTGCCGCCGACTTCGACGTAGAGCGTCTGTCCGCCGGACAGTCCGGTGAGAGTGCCCGACACCTGAGCGCCACGGCCGCCGCTCGCGTGACCGAGCCCCTCCAGGCCGCCGGCCGCGCCGATCGCCGTGACGTCGACCTGTGTGACGCCGTTGGGGACGGTGAACGTCTGCTCGGCGCCGGTGAAGGCGAACGTACAGGTGGTCGTGCTACCGGACGTCGTGCAGGTGCCCTGGGCATGGGCGGGTACGGACAGCGCCACCGGGGTGATACCGGCGGCACAGAACACGCCGGCCGCAACGGCCAGCGCACGTCCACGGCGGCCCGCCCAACCGGTGCGGTACCCGCTCACACCCGAACCCGGCCGGCCACCGGCAACCGACAGTGAGAACGTCACGATCTACTCCCAGAAGCGGAAAGCGGAAAGGGGAATGCCCCAGCAGGGGAATGTCTTCCGCCACCCTGGATCAGGCACCCCGGCCCCCGGCCGGCAACCGATCCGACACACCGCCGAATCACCCCGGCGGTCCCCTGTCCACCCGGCATGCACGCAAGACCGGAGCACGAAACCCGACCTCCGTCGCCCAGGACGTCACCAGGCCGATCCCGGCAGGCAGGCGGTGCTGTCGAAACTCGTGAACATTCCGCCGCGATCTCGGAAGCCCTGTGCCTCCCGAATCGGTGTGGAAGTGCTGCCCAAGCTCGTGGACGAAGCCAGCCAGCCGCCTGGTGACGCCGTCGGCTGTCCCGTCTCAGATGATCTGGCCTGCGGGTGGGGCCGTGACCTGCGGCGACCAGGTCAACCGAGACGCCGGGCGGCCGAGAATCTCAGGCGACCTGGTCTCGGACAATTGGATGCCGAGCGCTGTCTCAGTTGATCTGGCCCGGTGACGCCGTTTCGAACGTCATGCGAATGACCGGCGGGGCGGATTCAACTGATCGTCGCAACACCTCGATCGAGGAGGATGTTGTGGCTCAGGGAAGGGCGCGTGCAGCGCTGAAGGCGGGTCGCCCGCCCT
>NZ_JBIWPN010000145.1:0-2471 GCF_044768305.1 Kitasatospora sp. NPDC101155
ATCAGCGACCAGTCGATCCACGGCGCCAACGCCACCGCGCACTCCGCGATCCGCTCCGCGAACACCGGCGAGGAGTCCAGCAGTTCACGACCCATACCAGCCCACTGCGACCCCTGACCCGGGAACACCAGCACGGTCCGGCCGGGTGCGGCAGCGGCGGGCGCGGAGCCGGCGGTCAGCACGGCCGGCGAGGGCGTGCCCTCCGCCAGCGCGGCCAGGCCCGCCAGCGCCTCCTCACGGGTCGCTCCGACGACCACGGCCCGCTCGGCGAGCAGCGCGCGCTGAGCGACCAGCGCCGCCGCGACGGCCGGCAGGGGCGTCTCGGGGGTCTGCCCGAGGAAGGTGACCAGCCGGCCGGCCTGGCCCGCCAGCGCGTCGGCGCTCCTGGCCGACAGGACGAGCGACAGCGGCGCGCCTGATGCCCCGCCAGTTCCCGTTGCCGGTTCGGTAAGGGGCTCCGACTCCTCGGCGGGAGCCTGTTCGAGGATCACGTGCGCGTTGGTGCCGCTCAGGCCGAACGAGGAGACCGCGGCCCGGCGCGCCCGGCCGGTCTGAGGCCACTCGCGTGCCTCGGTCAGCAGCTGGACGGCACCCGCCGTCCAGTCGACCTTGGTGGACGGGGCGTCCACGTGCAGGGTGGCCGGCATGACGCCGTGCCGCAGCGCCTGCACCGTCTTGATCACGCCGGAGACGCCGGCGGCTGCCTGGGCGTGGCCGATGTTCGACTTCAACGAACCCAGCCAGAGCGGCCGATCGGCCGATCGGCCGCGCCCGTAGGTGGCGAGCAGGGCCTGCGCCTCGATCGGGTCGCCCAGCACCGTGCCGGTGCCGTGGCCCTCGACCAGGTCCACGTCGGCCGACGACAGGCCCGCCGCGGCGAGCGCCTTGCGGATGACACGCTGCTGGGAGGGGCCGTTGGGGGCGGTCAGGCCGTTCGAGGCGCCGTCCTGGTTGACGGCGCTGCCGCGCAGCACGGCCAGCACCGGGTGGCCGTTGCGCCGCGCCTGCGAGAGCCGCTCCAGCACCAGCACGCCCGCGCCCTCTGCCCAGCCGGTGCCGTCGGCCGCGTCCGCGTACGACTTGCACCGCCCGTCCGCCGCGAGCGCCCGCTGCCGGGAGAACTCCATGAACATGCTCGGGCTCGACATCACCGTCGAACCGCCGGCCAGGGCCAGCGAGCACTCGCCCTGCCGCAGCGCCTGGGCGGCCAGGTGGAGCGCGACCAGGGAGGAGGAGCAGGCGGTGTCCACGGTCACCGCCGGGCCCTCGAACCCGAAGACGTACGAGATGCGGCCGGAGGCCACGCTCGCGCCCGCGCCGGTCAGCGCGAAGCCGCCCAGCTCGGCGGGCACGTTGCCGCCCGCGTAGTAGTCGACGCCCATGATGCCGTTGAAGACGCCGACGTCGGTGCCCTTGAGCGAGACCGGGTCGATCCCGGCCCGCTCCAGCGCCTCCCAGGAGGTCTCCAGCAACAGCCGCTGCTGCGGGTCCATCGCGGTGGCCTCGCGCGGGGAGATCCCGAAGAAGGCGGGGTCGAAGAGCGCGGCCTCGTGCAGGAAGCCGCCCTGGTCGGTGTAGGAGGTGCCCTCGTGCTCGGGATCACTGTCGAAGAGCTCGTCCAGGCCCCAGCCCCGGTCCTGCGGGAAGCCGGACACGCCGTCCCGGCCCTCCGCCACCAGCCGCCACAGGTCCTCGGGGCCGGCCACGCCGCCGGGCAGCCGGCAGGCCATGCCGACGATCGCGACCGGGTCGTCCGGGTCGTGCACCGCCGCCGGGGCCGCGGCGGCCGACGGCTCGCCCGAACCGTCGAACTCGCCGTGCAGGAAGCGCGCCAGGGCGAGCGGGGTCGGGTAGTCGAAGACCACCGTGGCGGGCAGGCTCAGACCGGTGGCCTCGCGCAGCCGGTTGCGCAGCTCGACCGAGGTCAGCGAGTCGAAACCGGCGTCCCGGAAGGCCCGTTCCGCGACGATGTTCGCCGCCCCGGCGTGGCCGAGCACGGCGGCGACGTGGGTGCGGACCAGCTCCAGCAGCAGCGCCTCCCGCTCGGCCTGGCCGAGTCCGGCCAGCCGGGCGGCGAGCCCGCTGCCGCCGTCCCGGCCCGCGCCGCGCGCCGCCTGCTGGCGGGCCGGGCGGACCAGGCCGCGCAGCAGCAGCGGCACAACGCCGCCGGCCGTGGCGGTCTCGCGCAGGCCCCGCAGGTCCAGCTTGACCGGGACGAGCAGCGAGTGGTCGCCGCGCAGGGCGGCATCGAACAGGGCCATGCCCTCGTCCGCCGGCAGCGGCAGGACGCCGCCGCGCCGGCTCATCCGGCTGCGGGACAGCTCGTCCACACCGGCGCCCATGCCGGAGTCCTGCTGCCAGGGCCCCCAGGCGAGTGAGAGGGCGGGGAGTCCGTCGGCCCGGCGGCGGGCCATCAGGCCGTCCATGAAGGCGTTGGCGGCCGCGTAACCGCCGGTGCCGGCGCCGAGGAA
>NZ_JBIWPN010000146.1:0-2444 GCF_044768305.1 Kitasatospora sp. NPDC101155
GCGAGGTGGGCCGCCGGGCGAGGTGCCAGCATGTGAGCTGGCCCTTTTCCCAGCGGCCTCCTCCCGAACCCGTCGTGCGGCGTTAACCGCAACGGGCTCTCCAGTGACGTCCGTGAGGTGCGCTTGCGCAGTCAACATGGATGCGGTCGTGGCAGGTTGGGCAGACTACGAGAGTCTTTTGCCGTTTCCTGGCCATGAGGGCGGCCCAGTTGGGTTGTTCCTGTCCGAAGAGGTCGAGGTCTGCGAGTTTGCGGATCTGGTGGACCGCGATGTTCTCGGTCATTCCGCAAAGCTCGCAGAACCCGGCCAACAGCCTTCTGATCAACTTGCGTTGACGTGGTGCGGAGACTGCTCGGTCAGGATCGCGGTCCTTGAGGAGCGCGTCCTTTCTGCGTTGGAGTGGGATTCCGCCGAACCGGGCGACCAGCGGTTTGCTGCTCGGGGCACGGGTGATGCTGACCTGGAGGCACTTGCGCGGCCCGGCCGGGGTTGCGATGGTGGCCTTGTACTTGCGGGCCATCTTCGAAACGGTCGAGCGGTGCTTGTCCGCCAGGGAGCACAGCAGCGAGGACTGCATGACCCAGTGCAGCCGGTTCAGTCGGTGGACGTCGCCGGCCAGCAGGTAGTACTGGACGATCCCGCGATACCTGGCGCCGAAGATGCTGACGAGGTTGTAGTCGTCGTGTTTGTACATCGTCGGCTGGTGCGCGGGTTTTCCGCGTTTCAGGTAGGACGCGCTTTTGGCTTTGATCACGTCTTTCGGGACGTGGAGGGTGATGGTTCCGTTCACCGAACGGCGGAGCCGTCGGTTTCCCTTCTTCCGTTCAGACCTTCCGTCGTCCCGTTGAGTCCTGATCTCGTAGCCGAGGAATCTGGCAGCCTGTGTTCTGGCGTGGGTGACCAGGGTTTTTTCCTCGGACAGTTCCAGCTTGAGGTCGTTGCGCAGGAACTGTGCGAGGCGCTGTTTGATCTCGTCGGCTTCGGCCTTGGGTCCGGCGAACCCGAGGAGGGTGTCGTCGGCGTATCTCACATAGCGCAGGCGGCGGTATCCCGGGTCGTTCATCTCCTGACTCGGGAGAGCGTGAAGCCGTTTACGCAGGGCGTGCGCTGCGGCGCGGTCTTCGCGCCTTCGGGCACGCTGGATGGCCGCTTCGACCCGGCGGTACTCGGGGTTCCTCGCCCTGAGTTTCCCTCGGGTGTGTTCCGGCATGAGAACTTTCTCGACGAAGGTGTCCAGCCGGTGCAGGTAGATGTTGGACAGGATGGGCGACAGGACGCCGCCTTGTGGAGCGCCGCTCAGCGTGGCGTTCCATGTCCAGTCCTCCAGGTATCCGGCTTTGAGCATGTTGCGCACCAGCCGTAGGAACCGGTTGTCGTGGATCTTCTCGGCCAGGGTTTCGAGCATCGCCCGATGATCGAGCGCGTCGAAGCACTGGGCGATGTCGCCCTCGATGAACCAGCTGGTCCCGGTCCAGGTGAGTGCCACGTCGCGCAGTGCGGTGTGGCATCCCCGGCGGGGACGGAAACCGTGGGAGTGGTCGGAGAACTGCGGCTCGTAGTACGCCTCCAGCAGGAGGCGCATCACCTCGCCGACCAACTTGTCCGTCCACGACGGCAGGCCCAGCGGCCTTCGTTTCCCGTTCCTCTTCGGGATGAAGGCCCGCTTGACCGGCTTGAACCGGTGGCGCTCGTGACGCATCGCGTCGATGACGCGTCCGATCTTCGCCAGCGACATGCCGTCCGCGGTTTCCCCCGTCGCCCCGGGTGTCATCGCCCCTTTGTTGGAGTAGATGCGCCCGTAGGCCATGAGATACAACTGCGGGTTGAACATCTGTCGATAGAGTTCATTGCACGGCAGGCCTCGCCTGCCGCGTTCACGGAGGATATCAAGTACCGCTTCGGCGCTCTGCATTACGCATACCTTCCGGTTCCTTCGATATCCGGTCACCTGTGTCCCTTGGCCCTGCGGACGGCTTTCCCGTCCTCCCTGGCAGGTCGTGACTCCTGCGACTACTACGGACACTCCGTCACCATGGGGCTCGCGCCCTTTAGGTGATCCCCTGTTCGTCCTGGCTGTACGTGCTAGCGCGACTTAGGCGCCCCACTCATCTCCTTGAATGTCCTCGCTGGACATCGTCCCGCTCCCCGGAGTTGCGCAGGTGTACGAGGGCCTGCTGCAGGGAGCGGCGCCGGTTTCGGATATCTTTCCGGCGGATCTGCCTTTGAATCGACTGGAGATTAGGGTTCAGGCAATCCAGCTTTCGCCGTATCGCGCGGGCCCCACGGCGCACCGCCCCTGATATCTGGGCTCGGTCACCGCTTCTCTGGCATGCTACGGTCCCCTTAGTCTTTCGACGCCAGGTAAGCCATTGGGCCCAGGAATAACCTCCGAATTCCTCCCGGCTCTACCGGGAATACAACCAGGCGCTTTCAGGGCGCACTCG
>NZ_JBIWPN010000147.1:0-2402 GCF_044768305.1 Kitasatospora sp. NPDC101155
TGCTCCATCGGGGTGGTGTCCTTACCGCACAGCGTCCACGCCTGGGGGTCTTCCGGGGCGTCCGGATCGGCGCCGGCAGCGTGAACCATGAGGACAGCTGGCCCAACACCCTCCGCCCCAAGATCCCGGTCAGACTCCAGCTCAAAGAGGACAACGATCGTGGCCATGCCCCGACCGTGCGCCACGGCGGCCCCGTTCGCATCCCGGCCGCAGGGGGCGACGAAAACCATGTCAGCCCCGGGGCCCCAGGGGCGCACAATCATGCCCACAAGGAGGTTCACGGTGAACACTGATCTGCGATTCGAGGACGGCACCCGACTCCGGCTCCAAGAGCCGACGAGCCACCCGGTAGCGGCGCTGCTGCCTGGGGTCGGCTGCCACAGGCTCGTCCTGCGCATCGAGGTCGACGCGACCAAGCTCGCCGACGGGTGCAACCTGGTGCAGCTGGGAGGTGAACTCCACACGGAATTCGGCCCAGGCACGCGCTGGCTGGGCCAGCTGATCCCCGCGTCTGTGGGCCTGACCGACAATGGCGTGGCCCGCAGCGCCGACCTGTCCATACCGCTGACGAACGAGCAAGTCCTCGCACTGGAGCAGCAGCGCAACGGCCAGGACCTGCACCTGCGGATCGACATCACCGCCACCCTCCCCCAGAGCACCCAATACCCGATGGCCACCACCCAGGACACCGTCCGCGTCCCGGCCAGCACCTGGGAGAAGCAGATCGAGGCGGTCAACCGCGGCATCTTCTTCACCGTCACCGTGCCGCTGCCCCTCGACCAAGGCTCACTGGCCAAGGCCGCCGGCCACCTGCGCGCGGCCGACCGGCAGATCACCGCCGGCGAGTACCCGGATGCCATCCGCGAGACCCGCCTTGCCATCGGCGACATGCGCGACATGAAGGTCTGGCCCAAGGACGTCGCCAAGAAACGCAACTACCAGGACCAAGCCGACCGGTACGGGGTGATGCTCGACCGGCTCGCCGAGATGGCCGACGGCTACGCCGAGCTGATCCAGGCCGCCTACACCCAGGCCAGCGGAGTGCAGCACCAGGACGGCGCGCTCGCAGGGGCGACCTGGGTGCGGGCGGACGCAGTAGCGCTCAACGGCATGGCCGTCTCCCTCATGCACCGGCTCGCCGAAGAGCTATAGATCCGCTGACGCCTGGAGGCCGCCGTCCCCGCAGGGATGGCGGCCTCCAGTGCCTTCTCAGGGCGGTAGCAGCGTAGCGGCGACTATGGACGCCGAGAGCTCGGTCCACGGGCGCGCCCATGGCCGTGCTCCGCTCTCAGGGCCACTCGAGTTCGGTGGCTTTGGCACCGACGGGACGCTCCCAGAGCCCCCAGGCATCATGCTTTCGGACCACGGCCTCCACCACTCGGATCGCGTCCCGGTCGAACCGCTCGGGAAAGAGCGTGACGCGGTGGCACGTGAGGTCGCTCTTGTCGATGTTGAAGCCCTGCCACTTCCCGTCGTAGTGACGCTTCTCGGGGCGCACAACATCCATGAGCTCGAAGGCGGCGAGCGGCTTGTGAGTCTCGTACGTCTCGCGGCCGAGGCCGTACCAGCCCTGCCGTACCGAGCCCGGCACGAACGACACCGGGTGCCCGCTGCTGCTGTCCATGCTGCGAAAGGTCCGCAGGTCGAACCACATCAAGAGGGCAGCGATCTCGCTCGTGGTGAGGGCGTGGACCCAGCCCCGGGTGAAGAACTCGGACGGAAGCTCGATACACGGCTCCTCCAGCGCCGGCACCCTGTAGGGGATGGGGGCCGCCTTGGTACTGGCGCCGCTCTCGTCGAGAAGCAGGATCTTGTCGATGGCGTCGCGCTCGCTGGGCCGCGGCAGGGCGACGAGGTGGAGGGACTCCAGCTTTTTCAACGCCTCCTTGAGCTGGCGGACCTTGTTGGTGGCATCATCCGCATTCAGGATCCCAGGGTTCGCGGTGGCGTTGGCGGCCACGAGCGAGGCCCAGGAGAACCCGTTCGGGTTGGGCTCGATCGGGAAAAGGTCCCGCCAGCGTTGATCGATACCGGCTTGGCACTGGGCGGCAAACAACATGGTCAGGTGGAGCCGCAGCGCCACCCCTTTGGGCAGGATCATGCGGGCCGCCACGGGCCGCTCCTCGACGGGGAGCGGGCGCCGCTCTTCCTTCACCGGGACCGAGCGCATCAGCCGGTAGTACCGCTGGCGCACGCGGATCACAGACGGACGCCCGCCGTCCACCCACAGCTTCTTCGCGTCGGTGATCACGGCGTCGTGCTCGCCGGTCCGGCGCAACCGAGCCAACGTGTTCAGTCGAACCTTGACTGAAGTTCCACCCTCTGGTTGGACACCTGGACACTGGGGCGTATGAGCCCAGAGGAAGCAGTCACAGGTGGGAACCAGGAGCAACATGAGTAAG
>NZ_JBIWPN010000148.1:0-2395 GCF_044768305.1 Kitasatospora sp. NPDC101155
CCGCGAGCGCATCTCGGCGCGGGGATTGTGCTTCGTGGTCTTGCTTCCCTGGCGCCAGGTCACGGTTCGTGCCGCCGATCGTCCCGCATCCAGGATGGGTGCAGATCCGATGAGGGTGCTGTCAATCAGGCTACGAGTGTGAGGTGGTCGCGGTAGCGGGCCTGGTGGTTGCGGGCGAATTCCTGCTTCTCGTGCCAGGTCCAGTAGGTGTCGAAGTCGCCGTTGGCGCGCAGGGCGCGGAGCTTGAGGACGGCTTCGGCGCCGGCGAGTCCCCAGCGGGCCCCGGTGATGTCGAGTCGGTCTTTGACCAGGTGGCGGTAGGCGCCCTCGATGATTCCCGTCGCGATGGGCCAGCCGTGTTCCAGCGCGGTGTCGTAGCGGAGGTAGGCGGCCTTGTTGCGCAGGTAGCCGACGGCGTCGTCGATGCCCTTGCGGCGGTTCTTCTTCAGCCGGGCGGCGCGGGCGGCCTTGTCGAGGGCGGTCGCGACCTGTTCCGCGCCGCCGCCGAGGATGGTGCGGGCGTGGCGGGCGACGAAGGCTTCGGCGGCCGGGTCGCCGGCCTGGTGCAGGCACCAGGCCGCGTCCCACAGGTATTCGAGCACGTGGATGAGGTCGATGACGATGTGCACGGTCACGTGCCTGCGCTCGGCCTCGGCGGTGATGAGGTCGAGTTGGTGGCGGGCGCCGTCCACGAGCACGACCCAGGGCCGGCGGTGGGTGGGGTCGCGGTGCTCGGCCTGGTCGAACACCGCGACCACGACCTGCGCGGCGCTCTCGTCGACCGAGCCGGTCAGCCACTTGGACCTGGCCTTCGGCCCGGGACGGCGTTCTTGCCCGTCGCCCTCGCCGTCGCCGGGATCGGGGTCGGGGTCGTTGATGATGTCGTCGATGCCGCGCTCGGCGGGCTCGGCGTCGTAGACGGCGCCGAGCGTGGCCATGCGCTTGCGGCCGTGCTTCTCCCCGGCGGCCAGGCGGGACTTCATCTTGTTGCCGCCCTTCGCCTCGGCGGCCTTCGCGGTGGCCTCACGCAGCGCCTCCGGCCTTATCACCACGCCTTTGCCGTCGACCGAGAGCACCAGCGTGGTCGCGTCGGTGCACGGGGCGGGCACCAGGGCGTCGTAGAAGGAGTCGACGTCCGCGGCGGCGGCCACCGCGAGTTCCTGGACCTGCCGGTGGCCGATCCCGGCGCCGGTCACGGCGTTGATCCGCTCGCACGCCTCGGCGAACGAGCCCCTCGACGCCCCGATCGCCGCGAGCCTGGCCGCCCGTGGCTGTGCATCCCCGCCGGCGGGTTCAGCACCGCGTCGGCCGGGTGCAGATCAGCCACCCGGTCACCGCGGTAGGCGATCCGGGTCACCGTCACCTTCCCGAACACCGTGGCCAGGATCCTCGAGCGGCCACGTTCGATTCTTGTGCGCTCGAGCCCGGCGGCATCGACGACCTCGGGCAGGCGCTGTTCGGTCAGCGTCCGCAGCCGCAGATGGTCCTGATAGAGCTGCCGGGTCACCTCCCGCATCCGCGAGCTCAGCAGGTCCTCCAGCCTCGAGTGCGTCAACGCGGCCGCCTCCGGCGACCCGAGCTCCTTCGCGACCTGGTCGAACAGCCCACGAGCGGCGGCGAACGCCGACTCGCACCCGGCCAGGACCGTCCCGTCTGCGCCGCTCACGGTGCCACCGTCCGGGACGTGAGCGCGAACAGCCCCGGTTCCGCCTCCGACAGCAGTCCGCGGTCCACGAGCCGCTTCAGCTTCGAACGCATGCCCTCGACATGCCTGGCCTGCGTCGCGGAGCCCACCGCCTCGCACACGTCCTTGCACCGCATCGGGCCCGCCGCCTCGGCGAACGCCACCAGGATCTGCCGGTAGGCCTGCGAGGTCACCACCGTGTCCCCCGCCTCCTGAGCCTTCAGCATGACCGGGACCAGCTCCGCCAGCGGCACCATCGCCGCCTCCAGATCCCCGACCGGCCCGCCGCCCGCCGACACCGGGCCACTGTCGGCCAGCACCTGGTCCACCGTCTCCCGCGTGATCCGCAGGCGCGTCAACTCCTCCTCCACCCCCTCCAGTTCCCCGGAGAGGGCAGCTATCTGCTCACGCAGCCGCTCGGCCCGCACACGAGCGGCCGACTCCCTGACTTCCAGCACTTCGAACAACGACGGCACCACACCACCCCCAGCCGACACCGGCCCCAGCGACGGGCTCAATGCCGACGACGGTAGAAGCCGACCATCTCCACACCACCCCAAACATCCCCGAATCACCCAAACGAGGCACCCCTACAAGATCTGCACCCATCCAGGATGAGTTGGCGAAGAGTGGTGTGCGGGTCGGGATAGGTCGGGCCGGGTGGGCGGCCCTGGCCGCTGTAGGGCGGGCGCTCGGGGAGGGCGTTGCCCG
>NZ_JBIWPN010000149.1:0-2048 GCF_044768305.1 Kitasatospora sp. NPDC101155
CCCAAGCCCGGACCCAGGGGCGCGGAAAGCAGTTCGTCACCGAGGACGTGCTGATCAGCCAGCGGCCCGCCGAGGCCGCCGACCGGGCCGTGCCCGGGCACTGGGAGGGCGACCTCATCATCGGCCTGAACAGTTCCGCGATCGGCACGCTGGTCGAGCACGCCACCCGGTTCACGATGCTCCTGCACCTGCCGCCGATGGAGGGCCACGGCGGGCCACGCGCCAAGAACGGCCCGGCTCTGGCCGGGCACGGCGCCGAGGCCGTCCGCGATGCCATCTCCGCCGCGATCACGACCCTGCCCGAGCAGCTACGCAGGTCGCTGACCTGGGACCAGGGCGCGGAGATGGCCCAGCACGCCCAACTGCGCATCGACGCTGGTCTGCAGATCTACTTCGCCGACCCGCACTCACCCTGGCAGCGGGGCACCAACGAGAACACCTATTGGTGCACTCTGAGCGGGCCGAGTTCCTCCGACGGGAGGGTGCTCGGCGGGACCGCCGGGTGACTCGGAGAACACGTGCCGCAAGGCTTTCCGTTGATCTGTCCACGGCGGTCCACAGGGCGAGAGCCCTGGCCGGGAGTGACTTGATAGAAGCCTGCTGAGCCGTCAACTCGCAATAGGTCTGTCCCCTGGCCAGGGCCCTCGCGTCTGTCCCGTCATCCGCGACCGCAGACAAGAGGACATCACGATGGTGACAGTGGGGATCGACCCGCACAAGAACGTCCACGTCGCAGTGGCCGTCGACGCCGAGGGCAGGCGGGTCAGCCGGCCGCTGACCGTCAAGAACGACGCGACTCAGATCAGCGCCCTGCTCAAGTGGATCCGCTCGATCGCCGGCGGCACCCCGGTCACCTGGGCAATCGAGGACGGCCGAGGCTTCGCCCGCCGCCTGGCCGACGGCCTGCTGCTGGCCGGCCACGAGGTCGTCTGGGTCCCCACCCGGCTGATGGCCGCCCACCGCAAACTGCACGCCGCCACCGGCTCCAAGTCCGACCCGGTCGACGCAGCCGCAGTCGCCCACGCCGCCATCGCCACCCCGGGCCTGGACCGACACCGCATCGACGAGCGCGTTCGTGAACTGCGTGTCCTGGTCGACCTGCGGGCGGACCTGGTCAAGCGCCGCACCGTGGTGATCAACCAGGTCAAGGCATACACACACCTCTGGCTCGACCACACCCCCGGCGATCTCACCCGCGCCCCGGGCCTGACCGCGCTGACGACGCTCCTGGACACCTCGGAGACCGGCCGGCACGTCCGGCGGGTCCTGTCCGAGATGCTCTCCGAGATAGCCAGCCTGAACCAGCGCATCCGCGCACTGGAGGCCACCATCCGAGAGCTGGTCAGCCCGCTGGCGCCAGCCCTGCTGGAGATCACCGGGATCAGCCACGTCTCCGCGGCGGTCCTGCTCGCCGAGATCGGCGACATCACCCGCTTCACCGACTCAGCCAAACTCGCCCGCTACACCGGATGCGCCCCGATCCCCGTCTACTCCTCCGACAAGGAACGCCACCGCCTGCACCGCGGCGGCAACCGGCGGCTGAACAGCGTGCTCTACACCGCAGCCATCGTCCAACAGCGATTCCACCCCGGTGCGAGGGACCTACTGGCCCGGCACGAGCCCACCAAGGGCGCCCGCGGCGCTCGGCGCATACTCAAGCGCCACCTGATCGACGTCATCCACCGCGCGATGCTCCGGGACCGAGCCTCCTGGCAACACCACGTCACAGAGCACCGACTCGCTGCTTGACATAGAAGCGTCAACGGCCTGCTGCGGCAGTACTTCCCGAAGGGAACCGATCTGAGCAGACACAGCCGTAGCGACCTCGATGCCGTCGCCGCTGCACTCAACGGCCGTCCTCGCAAGACCCTGCAATGGAAGACACCCTCCGAAGTCTTCAATGAGCAGCTACTGTTGATCCAACAGGGCGTTGTTGTTGCAACGACTGGTTGAACCTGGGCAATACACGTCCATCAAGCTCACAACTCGCCTGCTGAAGGCGGGAATCGAGCCGAGCATGGGAAGCGTGGGCGACTCGTTCGACAACG
>NZ_JBIWPN010000150.1:0-1895 GCF_044768305.1 Kitasatospora sp. NPDC101155
GAGGAAAACCGGTACGATCAGGCTGGCGATTTTCCCCTCCCCGGGCTGCATCCGGAGGGCCCGGCCGATGGCCTGGACGATATCCACCATGCTGCCCCGGCCCTGTAGAAGAACAGAATCTGCATCCGGGATGTCGACTCCTTCGCCGAGGACCTTGCACTGGGCGACAATCCGATGCCGCAGCCCGTCCTCCTCACCGCTGCTCCCGAAATCGGCGATGACCTCCTTGCGGAAATCCACGTCGTGTTCACCGGAGAGCCACTGCGCCCAGAATTCATCGGGGTATTTCTGCGGGTTCTCGAAGTGCAGTTTTTCGACCGTCTGATTCAGCGTCTCCGAGAAGTAGCGGGCCTCGATCGTGCGGTTGTGGAACGTGATGCACCGCTGAAGGCCGCGCTCCGCCATCGTCTTGACCAACCCGGCCTGGATCGCTGCGATCCGCTCCGCCGGCACCTCGTCCTCGCTGCCGTCCTGCGCCTCACCGACACCCGGACCCCACGGCACCCCCTGCCGCTGCGCCCCGGCTCGGTCGCCGAGCGGGTCGCGCAGCTCCAGGACCACGATCTCGAACGGCGCCAGCAACTTCCTGTCGATGGCCTCCGCGAGGCCCAGGGAGTAGACGTGCGGGCCGTAGATCCGCTGGTCGTCCATGGACACCGCCAGCTCCTGCGGCAGCGGCTGGTGGGCATCCTCACGCCGCCGCATCGCCTTGCCGGGCGGCGCCCAGATCCGCGGGGTCGCGGTCATGTACAGCCGCCGCTCCGCCGGGATCTCACCCTGGTCGTGCACCACCGTCCACGTCTTCTCCACACTCCCGGAAGACCGGTGCGCCTCGTCGCAGACCATCAGACCCAGCGGCGGCAACACCCCACCCCCCGAACCCTCCCTCTGCGCCCAGTAGGCATAGGCGTCGGCGACCGCGCCGACCGAGGTGTAGGTGGCGAACAGGGTGGTCGGCCGGCGGTGCTTGGCCGCGTGGGACAGCCACATCCCGATCATCAGCGGGCTGGTGGTCGCCATCACCCCGTAGGGCAGCTCGGAGTCCACCAGGGAGCAGACGGCGTGCATGTCCCCGGAGCGGCCGGCGGCCCGCCACGAGCCGATCATCTGCACCAGCAGGTCCAGCGTCGGCACCACGACCAGCACCACGCCCCGCGGCGCCAGCTTCTGCCCGGCCGCGGCCCCCACGTAGCTCTTGCCGGACCCTGTGGCCATCTGCACCGTCACTCGCAGACCGTTGGGGGAGCCCGGCTGACCCGGACGCGGCGTCAGACCCCGCACGATGGCCTCCAGGGCCTCCTCCTGATGCCCCCGCAGCAAGACGCCGGCGGCGGACTGAGCGGCCATCAGACCCGGCTTCACGACGTTCACGAAAACGTGTCTCCCCTCACCCGCCCCCGAGCCGCACCCGGGACCACGCGGGAAATGCTGACAGTGCCCTACTGATACATTCAACGGACCGGAGCAGAAAACCATCCGACCGGAACACGAGCCCGATTGAAGCGACTATCCGAGACGATGTCAGCGACCAGGCCACAAATTCCTGAGAATACCCGAAATACAGGGGTGCGCCCCCCGATTCCGGCGGGATAGCCTGACGAGGCAAGATTGATACATTGGGGGTCGCTGCTCACCCCGCCAGGGTATCGCACCCCGCTCGGCCGAGGAGACCGAATCGCAACCCAGGCATGGACTAGACCAATTTTGGGAAGAGTGAAGCCGACCCGCACGAGCACCCAACACGCCACCCCCCGCCCAGTCAGCCTGCTTTAAGCTCAGCCAATCACCCTGCTCAGCCTTATAATCCCAGCTCAGCCACCAGGCACCATGAAGCGAAGCGGAGTGGTGCCGGCCCGAGCGCGAAGCGCCGGGCCCACCCGAGCGAAGCCCGGGTG
>NZ_JBIWPN010000151.1:0-1868 GCF_044768305.1 Kitasatospora sp. NPDC101155
TGTCGGCAACGGGTGAATTGAGGGCCACGGACGGCGGATCAAAATCGGGTCACTCTGCGATCTCTTGATCATCCTGACTTCACTGGTACGGGAGTCAGGAGGAAGAGAGGTGATCCAGGTGGAGGACTGGGCCGAGATCCGGCGGTTGCATCGCGCGGAGGGGTTGTCGGCGCGGGCCGTGGCCCGTGAGCTGGGGATCTCCCGGGGCACGGTGTTGCGGGCTCTGGCCTCGGATCGGCCGCCGGTCTACCGGCGGGCGCCGAAGGGCTCGGCCGTGGACGCGGTGGAGCCGGCGATCCGGGAGCTGTTGAAGCAGACCCCGACGATGCCGGCCACGGTGATCGCGGAGCGGATCGGGTGGGAGCGGGGGCTGTCGATCCTGCGGGAGCGGGTGCGTGAGCTGCGGCCGGCCTATCTGCCGGCGGATCCGGTCTCGCGGACGGTCTACCAGCCCGGCGAGCTCGCCCAGTGCGATCTGTGGTTCCCGCCGGTGGACATCCCGCTCGGCTACGGCCAGTCGGGCCGCCCGCCGGTGCTCGTGATCGTCTCCGGCTACTCCAGGATGATCACCGCCCGGATGCTGCCCTCGCGGACCACCGGTGACCTGATCGACGGCCACTGGCGGCTGCTGAACTCCTGGGGCGCCGTCCCCAAGACGCTGGTCTGGGACAACGAAACCGGCGTGGGCAAGGGCAGGCTGACCAGCGAGTTCGCCGCGTTCGCCGGCCTGCTCGCCATCAAGGTGCACCTTTGCCGGCCCCGCGACCCGGAAACGAAGGGCCTGGTCGAACGGGCCAACGGCTACCTGGAGACCAGCTTCGTGCCCGGCCGCACCTTCACCGGCCCGGACGACTTCAACCGTCAGCTGACCGCGTGGCTGCAGATCGCCAACCGGCGCCATCACCGCTCGATCGACGCCCGCCCCGCGGACCGCTGGGAGGCGGACCGCGCACAGATGCTCACCATCCCACCGGTCGCCCCGCCCCACTGGTGGCCGCTTCGCGTCCGCATCGGCCGCGACCACTACATCCGCGTCGACACCAACGACTACTCCGTCCACCCTCGCGCGATCGGCAGGACCGTGATGGTCCACGCCGACACCGAGGGGATCACCGTCACCTGCGGCGACGATGTCGTGGCCCGCCATGCGCGCTGCTGGGCCAGGCACCAGAGCCTGACCGATCCCGACCACGCCGCCGCGGCAAACCTCATGCGCGGCGAGGTGATCCACCAGCAAGCCGCCCGCGCGGCCACCGCCCGGGCCGCGGTGCTGGCTCCGGACAGCCTCGGCATCGAGGTCGAGCAACGCGAACTGGGCACCTACGACCGCATGTTCACCCTCATCGAGGGCGGCGCCGGGAAGGAGGACACGTGATGGCCCGCACCGCTCCCCAGCCCCCGAACACCGCGACCGACGCAGCGAAAGCAGGCGTTCCCGCCGCCCGCACCACCCGACAAACCGCCGCCGACCTGGCCTTCCTCGCCCGCGCGATGAAAGCCCCCGCCCTGCTGGACGCCGCCGAGCGGCTCGCCGAACGCGCCCAGGCCGAGTCCTGGAGCCACCTCGAATATCTCGTCGCCTGCCTGCAGCGTGAGGTCTCGGCCCGCGACAGCCACGGCGGCGAGGGCCGCATCCGCGCCGCCCGTTTCCCCGCGATCAAGACGATCGAGGAACTCGACCTCGCCCATCTACGCGGAATGACGCGCCAGCAACTCGCTCACCTGGGAACCTTGGACTTCATCGCGGCCAAGGAGAACGCGATCTTCCTCGGGCCGCCGGGCACGGGCAAGACGCACATCGCGACCGGGCTGGCGATCCGGGCCTGCCAGGCCGGCCACCGGGTCGCGTTCGCCACCGCCGCCCAGTG
>NZ_JBIWPN010000152.1:0-1830 GCF_044768305.1 Kitasatospora sp. NPDC101155
TCCGCATAGCGCATACCAACGGCATAGCGCGCAGATGAGCATCAGTCAGCCACATAAACAGGCCAATCACCTCGAAGCGCCAAGGTCAGTATCGGTGAGAACGATCTTGTTCAGGGTGTGAGGGCGCTGACCCTGTTCTCGTACTCGCGGCGGGCCTTGCGCTGGGTCGGGACCGCTGGAAGGTCCTGGCTGTCGTCGAGCGGCTGGCAGCGGGCGAGGAGCCCTCGGTGCACGGCGGGGACGGCGCTGACGCGCAGGGTGTAGCCCTGGCCGCGCCGTACGGTCGTCCCCTGGTCGAGCGCGGCACGCTCGGCGGGTTCCAGCTCGGTGGTGCGGAGGTAGTCGGCGACCTTGCCCGGCATGTCGAGGGTGACCGGCAGCTCCGGGGCGGGCGCGTCCTCCTCGTTGGTGGTGTGGTCGGGCAGGAGGTCGGCGACGGCCGTGCGGGTGGCGCCGCGGCTGACCCGGTGCTCGCGGGCGAGGGCGGCGATGGAGCGCCCTTCCAGGTACTCGGTGCGTACGTCGTCGGTCTTCGCGGCCTCCACCGCGGGGCGGCGCCCGCCCTTGCTGCCCTTGGCCTCGGCGGCGCGCAGCCCGTCGTACGTCAGCTCGCGCTGGAGGTCGCGCTGGAGTTCGCCGGCGGCGGCGAGGGTCTGCACCATGAACTTCACGGTGGACAGCAGCTCGCCGGTGCGCGGATGGCGGGCGGTGAGGTCCATCGCGGAGAACGCGCCGTCGTGGATGCTCGACGACCTCGACATCGGCGACCGCCGACTCGTCGTCGACGGCCGCGTCCGCCCCCTGGACGAGCTCACCCTGCAGGCCGCCCTCGCCTGGCTGGAGCACCGGCGACGCCGCTGGCCCGACACCGCCAACCCGCACCTGCTGATCAACAAGCAGACCGCGCTGGAGACCGGCCCCATCAGCGGCGTCTCAGTCTCCGCCGCACTTCGCGGCCAGAGGGCCACCCTGGAACGGCTCCGCGTCGACCGCCAGCTCGAAGAAGCCCTCGCCCACGGCCCCGACCCACTCCACCTCGCCGAAATCTTCGGCCTGGACGAGAAGACCGCCATCCGCTACGCGGACTCCGCCCGGGCAATCCTGGCTCAGACCGCTGAGGCCGCTGCCGCTCCCGAGCGACGCGCAACCTGAACCCGGGCAGGCGCGGCCAGACAGGCGCGCAGATCGACGTGGCGGCGGCCCGGGCGACTGCGGATGTCACCGTCTCGATCTACGGTGAATGGCGCCGCTGATCGCCTTAACAGCACGCTCCAGGGGCTGCCACCGCCATCCTCCATATCTGGCCAGGGCTTCCGAAAGCTCGGTCCGCTGCTCATGCGTCATCGGCCCAAGTACACAGACTGGGCGCCCCTTCGGGGCGTCGCGGATGTCGTTGCGCGCCTGCACCTTCGGGTAGGGCCATCCCGCCGGTGCCGACGATGAGGGGGCGGAGTCCGACGCGAGCTCTAGTAGGGCTTTGTTAGGTACCCCAAGTGATCGTCATTGGATAGGCTGTGATTTTCTTTCAGGTGTGACACCTGAGGACATGGAAGAGGTCCGGCCGCGTCTGGAGGCCTTCGCCGCCGAGATGCTCGGCCCGCTGGCCCGTCGGGACCAGCGGGCCAAGGGCGAGCTGTACCTACGCGGGTTGATGCTGGACGGCAAGCGTAAGTCGATGCAGCCGATGGCCGAGCGCCTGGGCGTGGACCACCAGCAGCTCCAGCAGTTCGTGGCTTCCTCGACCTGGGACTGGGCCAAGGTCCGTGAGCGGCTGGCTCGTTGGGCCGCGGCACACATCGCGCCGGAGGCGTACGCCGTCGACGATGTGGG
>NZ_JBIWPN010000153.1:0-1747 GCF_044768305.1 Kitasatospora sp. NPDC101155
CCGGACGGAGGGCTGAGATGACCACCGCCACCGCCCGGCAGACCGTCCCCACCATCGGCGACGTCGTCCGGCGGCTGCCCGGGTGGCTGCGCGAGCACGTCTGGTCCGCCGTGACCGGGGCCGTGGTCGGCGGCGTGATCGGCTACACCGTGAACGTCTTCCTGATCGCCGTCCGCTACGGCGGCTGGCGGAAGGTGCCACCCGGGGCACCGGCCACCACCCACGGCAACTTCTTCCAGGGCGCACTGTTCTGGGGCCTGCTCACCACCGTGCTGTTCGGGGTGTTCGGCTACTGGCACGCCGTCGGCACCACCCGCTTCCTGGCCGACCTGCGCGCACTGCCGCAAACCCTCGCCGGGCTGGTCCGGGGCGACCGGTCATCCTCCGTCCACCTGCTGTGGGGCGCGGCGATCGCGCTGCTGGCCGCCCAGATCATCCCGCCCGCAGCCGGAGCGGTGCTCGCCGTCGGCGTGCTCACGGGAGCACCGACCGTGCTCGGGAGCATCGTGTCGACGTCCCTGCGCCGGATCTGGTCGGCCGTGGTCAAACAGATCGCCCCGACCCGCCACCACCGCATCACCGACATCACCGGCATGACGGTGGGCCTGCTCGGCTCCGCCGCATCGCTGACCGTCGCCTCGTTCATCACCGACAGCCCGGTCAAGTACGGCCTGGCCGGCGCCCTCGCGCTGGCCGCCGTACTGATCTCCGCCACCGGTGCGCGTCCGCCCGCCACCGCCTGCGTCGTACTGCTGGTCGGCGCCGTGCTGCTCCTGCACGGGCTCACCGACACCATCCCCGCCCACGCCGACGACGGCGGATCGCTCGAATGCAAGCTCCGGGGCGAGGCCTGGCTGAGCTGCACCGGCAGCAGCACGGTGCTGCGATACGCCACCGCCGGGGCGACCGCCGCGGCGGCAGGCGGCATCCTCGGCACGTTCCTCGGAAACCTCGCCGGCACCCTGACGGGCCCGCCCCCCACCGGCCCACCCGACGACAGCGGCCCGGACGACAGCGGCCCGGACGGCGGCGAACCGCCCCGGCAGCCACAGCCCGGCATGCCACCCGGCGACCGCCAGGCAATCAACAACTGGATCCAGGGACTGCTGGACGACCCGGCCTTCCAACGCTGGCGCGCCACCCACCCCGGCTCCACCGAACCACCCACCGACGCCGAGTTCAACCAGTACCTCAACTGGCGCCACGCCCAGGGGATGACGGACCCGGCCCTGACCCTGCCCAGCACGCGCGCCGACCTCCCGGTGGACACCGGACCACTCCCGACACTCCCACCGGAGGAACCGGCACCGCTGCTCCCGATCCTGCCGCCCGGCCCCGAGCCACCGGACGAAGGACCCAGCCGGGACGCCCAGCCCATACCCGACCAGCCCACCGCTCCCGCCGACCAGCCCCCCGCTCCCGCCCCCGCGCCGCCGCCCGCACCCGACCCCGCCCAGGCGATCCGGAACCGGCTCCAGGCGCTGAGCGACGCCAACTACTACGACCCCGACCCCGACCACCCGTCGAACTACTGGCAGCGGCTGCAGGGCCTGCTCGACAACATCGACCCGGCCAAGGGCCTCACGCCCGACCAGCTGCAGACCATCACGGACCTGGAGAAGAACCTCCAGGACGCCAACACGAAGGGACTGGAAGCCCGCAAGACGGCCCGCGACGACGGAATGACGAAGCTCCTCGCCGCCGACACCAAGCGGGACCAGGACTACACCGACTACCTCCACCAGCT
>NZ_JBIWPN010000154.1:0-1682 GCF_044768305.1 Kitasatospora sp. NPDC101155
CGCACCGCCAGCTGCGGCTCACCCGCAGCCAGCGCCCACGGCAGCACACCCGACAGCTCCTCGCCGTCGACGTCCAACAACACGAGGCGGTCCGGAAGCTCGGACTGCGCGGAGCGCACCAGACCCCACACGGAGGCGGCGGCCAGATCCGTCAGCTCGGTGCCCGGCTCGGGCGCGACCGCACCCCTGGTCAGCAGGACCAGCCGGGAGTCGGCCCATCGCTCGTCGGCGATCCAGGCCTGGACGGTCTCCAGCACCCGGGCGGCCGTCTCACGGACACCGAGCAGCGGGTTCTCGTCAGCGGAGGCCACCGGGAACACCACGGTCCGCGGAGCATCGGCCCCGCCATCGACCGCCGCGGCCAACGCCGCCAGGTCCGCGTACTGCTCCAGCAGCACACCGGACTCCGCCGTCCACTCCGCAACCCCTCCGGGCTGCTCACCGAGCCAGGCCCAGCGGTCCGCGGTCTGCTCAACTGCCGTTGCCGGAGCGGTGAGCGCGGTCCAGTCGAGACGGAACAGCGACTCCTGCGCGCCACTCGCGGCGCGGGCCGCCTGGATCAGATCAGCGGCAACGGGCCGCAGCATCAGGGAGTCGACGGAGGCCACCGGGGTTCCGGTGGTGTCCGCGACGTGGATCGACACCGCGTCCGTGCCCGCCGAGGCCAGCCGGACGCGCAGTTCGGTGGCGCCGACCGCGTGCAGGGACGCGCCCGACCAGAGGAAGGGCAGCCGGCCCCGGTCGTCCTCGCCGAGGAAGTCGCCCAGCCCCACCGCGTGGAGGGCGGCGTCGAGCAGGGCGGGGTGCAGGCCGAAGCGGGCAGCCGCCGGGTGCTCGTCGGCCGGCAGCGCGACCTCGGCGAACACCTCATCGCCGCGACGCCACGCGGCCCGCAGGCCCTGGAACACCGGACCGTAGACGAACCCGCCCTCGGCGAACCGCCCGTAGACGTCGGACACGTCGACGGCCTCGGCACCCTGCGGCGGCCACACGGACCAGTCGCTTGCCACGCCGGCGGTCGCTTCGACTGCCAGGGTGCCGGTGGCGTGGCGGACCCATTCTGCTTCCAGGTCCCCGTCGGTCTCCTCGTGGACCCGGGAGTGCAGGGTCAGGAAACGGCGACCGGACTCGTCCGGTGCGCCGACGGCGAGCTGGATCTGGACACCACCGCGCTCGGGCACCACCAACGGCGCCTCAAGGGTCAGCTCCTCCACGTGCTCACAGCCCGCACGCTCGCCGGCGCGCAGCGCCAGCTCCAGCATCCCGGTGCCGGGCACCAGGACGGTGCCGGCCACGGCGTGATCAGCAAGCCACGGGTGGGTGCGCAGGGACAGACGGCCGGTGAAGAGCAGACCGTCACCACCGGCGAGGCCGACAGCGGCACCCAGCAGCGGGTGGTCGGCCGAACCCAGGCCGGCGGAGACAACATCACCCACACCACCTTCCGGCGCGTCCAGCCAGTAACGCTCGTGCTGGAAGGCGTAGGTGGGCAGGTCGATACGGCGGGCACCCTGGCCCGCGAAGAGCTGCTGCCAGTCGACGGTGACGCCATGGACGTGTGCCTCGGCCAGGCCCTGGAGCAGGGCGAGCGGCTCCTCCCGGTCACGACGCTGGACCGCGACGCAGGTCGCGTCCTCGCCGTCCAGGGTGTCCGCGGCCATCGCCGTCAGCACACCGTCCGG
>NZ_JBIWPN010000155.1:0-1617 GCF_044768305.1 Kitasatospora sp. NPDC101155
CTTCCACGATGGTGTGCGGGCTCTGCACGCGGCGGGGGCGCGGGCGTTCCTGGAGGTCGGCCCGGACGGTGTGCTGACGGCGATGGCCGCGGACAGCCTGGACGGCGAGGACGCGACCTGTGTCGCGGTGCAGCGTCGTGACCGGGAGGAGCCGCTGGCCCTGATGCAGGGTCTGGCCGAGGCACACGTCCATGGCGTCACCGTCGACTGGCAGCGCCTGTTCACGGGCCAGGGTGCCCGCCGTATCGACCTGCCGACGTATGCCTTCCAGCGCCAGCGCTACTGGCTGTCGCCCGGAACGGCCACTGGGGCAAATAAGTCGTGGGAGGTCTCCGGCCGGGAGGAAGCCGTCGCGTCGACGGGCCCGTCGGCTGAATCCCTCGTCCGGAGTCTGGCCGGCCGCGACGAGGACGAGCGGTTCGCGGCGCTGCTGGACCTTGTCCAGGTTCAGACGAGCGAGGTCCTGGGGCACGAGTCCACCGACGCGGTCCAGACCGGTCGGGCCTTCAAGGAGATGGGTTTCGACTCGCTGACGGCGGTGGAGCTGCGGAACCGGCTCAAGTCGGCGACCGCACTCGACCTTCCCACCAGCCTGGTCTTCGACTACCCCACGCCGACCGCTCTCGCCGAGCACCTGCACGCCCTGCTGACCGGATTGGTGACGGACCTTCAGGGCACCGATCTGGTCGCCAACGTCACCGACGAGCCGATCGCGATCATCGGCATGAGCTGTCGGTACCCCGGCGGTGTTACCTCGCCGGATGAGCTGTGGCGGCTGGTGGACGAGGAACGGGACGGTATCTCCACGTTCCCGCTGGACCGCGGTTGGGCCGAGGATCTCTACGATCCGGAACCCGGGCTGGAGGGCAAGTCCTACACCCGCGAGGGCGGATTCCTGTACGACGCCCCCGAGTTCGACGCGAGCTTCTTCGGAATCTCGCCGCGTGAGGCCGTGGCGATGGATCCGCAGCAGCGGCTGCTGCTGGAGGCGTCCTGGGAGGCCATGGAGATGGCCGGGATCGCCCCGTCCGCGTTGCGCGGGAGCCGGACTGGAGTCTTCGCCGGCGTTGCCTCCCTCGACTACGGTCCGCGCCTGCACGAGGCGCCGGAGGAGGTCGCCGGGTACCTGGGTCTGGGTAACGCGGGCAGCGTCCTGTCCGGCCGGGTCTCGTACTCGTTCGGTCTGGAGGGGCCGGCGGTGACGGTGGACACGGCGTGTTCGTCGTCGCTGGTGGCCCTGCACTTGGCGGCCCAGGCGCTGCGGCAGGGCGAATGCAGCCTGGCGCTGGCCGGTGGTGTGACCGTGATGTCCAGCCCGGCGGCCTTCCTTGAGTTTTCCCGGCAGCGGGGGCTGGCGGCGGACGGTCGTTGCAAGTCGTTCGCGGCTGCTGCTGACGGGACTGGCTGGGCCGAGGGCGTCGGCATGCTGCTGGTGGAGCGGCTGTCGGACGCGCGGCGTCATGGACACCGGGTGCTGGCGGTGCTGCGCGGTAGTGCGGTGAATCAGGATGGTGCGTCGAATGGTCTGACGGCGCCGAACGGTCCGTCGCAGCAGCGGGTGATCCGTCAGGCGTTGGCGAGCGCACGCCTGACGGCCGATCAGATCGACGTGGTGGA
>NZ_JBIWPN010000156.1:0-1583 GCF_044768305.1 Kitasatospora sp. NPDC101155
TGGGCCGAGGCGTCCGGTATGACCGGCGCGCTCGGCGACGGCAACCTGCAGCGGATGGCGCGCAGCGGACTTCGCGGTCTGTCCTCGCGTGAGGGCCTTGAGCTGTTCGACGCCGCGTGCGCGACGGACGAGCCGGCCTTCGTACCCGTCCGCCTGGACCTGGCGGCCTTCCGGGCCCAGGCCGCGGCCTCCGGCGAGGTTCCTGCCCTGCTCCGCGGTCTCCTCCGCGCACCCGCCCGCAAGGCGAGCGCCGGTGACCCGCTGGCTGCCGGGAACGCGCTGGCGCAGCAGCTGGCGGCGATGGCGGAGTCCGAGCGTTTCGGCGTCCTGATGGACATCGTGCTGACGCAGGTGGCCAGCGTGCTGGGCCATGCCTCGACGGCGGAGGTGGAGGCCAACCGGGCGTTCAAGGATCTCGGGTTCGACTCCCTCACCGCTGTCGAGCTGCGCAACCGGCTGAACGCTGCGACTGGGCTGCGGCTCCCCGCAACGCTGATCTTCGACTACCCGACTCCGGACGCCCTGGCGGACCACCTGCGGGCTGAGCTGGTGGTCGTGGCCCAAACCCCGACCGTGGCGGGCGTGGCGGCCGTGGCCGATGACGAGCCGATCGCCATCGTCGGCATGAGCTGCCGCTACCCGGGTGGTGTCGAGTCGCCCGAGGACCTGTGGCGGCTGGTCACCGAGGGGCGGGACGCGATTTCCGAGTTCCCGGCCGGTCGCGGGTGGGACGAGGACCTCTACGATCCGGATCCGGAGCGGGTGGGTAAGTCCTACACCCGCGAGGGCGGATTCCTGCACGATGCAGCCGAGTTCGACCCCGCCCTCTTCGGGATCTCCCCGCGTGAGGCGCTGGCGACGGACCCGCAGCAGCGGCTGCTGCTGGAGGCGTCCTGGGAGGCGTTCGAGCGGGCCGGGATCGACCCGGTGTCACTTCGCGGCAGCCGAACGGGCGTTTTCGCCGGTGTGATGTACAACGACTACGCGTCGCGAATGGGCAAGGCCCCCGAAGGCTTCGAGGGTTTCCTGGGTACCGGCAGCTCGGGCAGTGTCGCGTCAGGCCGCATCTCTTACACCTTCGGTCTGGAGGGGCCGGCAGTGACGGTGGACACCGCGTGTTCGTCGTCGCTGGTCGCCCTGCATCTGGCCGCCCAGGCGCTGCGCCAGGGCGAGTGCACCATGGCCCTGGCCGGTGGTGTGACGGTGCTTTCCACCCCCGGGCTGTTCGTGGAGTTCAGCCGTCAGCGCGGTCTGGCGGCGGACGGCCGCTGCAAGTCGTTCGCTGCTGCTGCTGATGGCACCGGCTGGGGCGAGGGCGTCGGCATGCTGCTCGTGGAGCGGCTGTCGGACGCGCGCCGCAACGGGCACCCGGTGCTCGCCGTGCTGCGCGGTAGCGCGGTGAACCAGGATGGTGCGTCGAATGGTCTGACGGCGCCGAACGGTCCGTCGCAGCAGCGGGTGATCCGCCAGGCGCTGGCCAACGCCCGCCTGACGGCTGCCCAGGTGGACGTGGTGGAGGCGCACGGGACGGGCACGAAGTTGGGTGACCCGATCGAGGCGCAGGCGCTGCTGGCCACCTACGG
>NZ_JBIWPN010000157.1:0-1469 GCF_044768305.1 Kitasatospora sp. NPDC101155
GGTCGAGGAAGCCACGAACTGCTGGAGCTGCTGGTGGTCCACGCCCAGGCGCTCGGCCATCGGCTGCATCGACTTACGCTTGCCGTCCAGCATCAGCCCGCGTAGGTACAGCTCGCCCTTGGCCCGCTGGTCCCGACGGGCCGACGGGCCAGCGGGCCAGCGGGCCAGCGGGCCAGCGGGCCAGCGGGCCAGCGGGCCGAGCATCTCGGCTGCGAAGGCCTCCAGACGCGGCCGGACATCTTCCATGTCCTCAGGTGTCACACCTGAAAGAAAATCACAGCCTATCCAATGACGATCACTTGGGGTACCTAACAAAGCCCTACTAGTGCCGCATCAGGCAACGTTTGCCCCGTTTGCTCCGCGGGTCTGCTCGGTACTGTTCGGCAGGTTGATCGGGCAGTATGTGCGCATGGAGGAATGGCGGACTAAGGCATTGATCAAGCTCGTACTGGATCCCGCAGCGCCTGAGCATGAGCGGGTGGACGCCGCCGCGGACCTGTGCGAGAACGACGACCCTCATGTTCGTGCGGCACTGGTTCGGATCTGCTGCGACCAGACCCTCGGGGAACCGCTGATTGCGGACTGCGCGGGTGAGTCCCTGGGGGAGATCGCCGCGCGGACCGCTCCGCTCACGGCGGAGGAACTGGCGCCCTTTGATCGACAGGCGCTCAGGGAGTACCGCGCCTCGTACGAGCACTTCATCAGCGTCGACAATGGCGCGGTCATGAGCTGAACCCTGCGTCACCAGGGCGAACGTTGCCTGACGCGGCAATAGATTGACGGCCAGTGGTCTGCTGACTTGAGTTCATGGAGGGGACATGGGGTTCTGGCCGTCCAAAGGTGACAAGCAGGACGCGGCGGAGCGCGACGCGCAGGAGCACACACCGCTCTCGGCGGCGGACGTCGAGCACATTCGGCAGGAGATCGCCGCACTGGGCGACCTCGCTGCGGAGTTCACCAGACGCGCCGCCAAGCTGCAAAGCCTCCTGCCTCCGCGCACGCCCTCACCCGTACCCGCCACCGCACCACAGGATCGGGTCGGCCCGCATCGGAGCACCGGCACGGTGAAGTGGTTCAACAAAGAGAAGGGCTATGGCTTCATCACGCCGGACGAGCAGGGCCCCGAGGTCTTCGCTCATTACTCCGAGATCGAAGTCCCTGGTTTCCGCGAGTTGACCGAGGGGCAACGCGTCGAGTTCGAGATCTCCCCGGGTCCGAAGGGCCCCCAGGCCGACCACATCCGCCCCCTGGCTGACCAGCTCTGACCCCTCGGCCAGTACACGGCCTCACCTTCGACACCCCAATTGGTCACCGCAAGCAGAGGGCAAACGTTGTCTGACGCGGCACTAGTAGGGCTTTGTTAGGTGCGGTGGCGTGGTTCTGGTGTCGGTGCGGGTTGGCCGCATATCGAGCAGGCGCCGGTCCAGGTGGCCAGGAGGGCCTGGAGTTCGCGGAGGACCGCATACAGG
>NZ_JBIWPN010000158.1:0-1437 GCF_044768305.1 Kitasatospora sp. NPDC101155
TGCTCGATCTCCACCTCGTCCGAGTCCACCAGCACGATCCGGTCCGGATTCTCCGCCTGCGCGGCCCGGACCAGGCCCCAGACCGCCGATCCGGCGGGATCGGTCACCGTCCCGTCACCACCGGCCGGCACCGCACCCCGGGTAACCACGACCAGCCGGGTCTGCTCGAAGCCGCCGCCCGCCAGCCAGGTCTGCACGACCTCCAGGATCCGGTCGGTCAGGTCCAGCGGGGTCTCGTCCGGTCCCTTCCCGGCCGCCGCGAGGATCACCGCGTCCGGGGCGGCGACGGCTCCGGTGAGCACGTCGTCGGCGAAGGTCGCCACCTCCTCAGCGGTGGACAGCCGCACCGCGGTGGGCGCCGCGACCGCCGGCCCGCCGCTCGCGGGCAGCTGGGTCCAGTCGACCCCGAAGAGCGAGCCGGCGTCGCCGCGGCCGGTCACGGCGCCCAGCTGGGCGGCCGTCACCGGACGGAAGACCAGCGAGTCGACCGTCAGGACCGGCGCACCGGTCTGGTCGAGTGCCTGCAGGGTCAGCGAGTCGGGCGTCGGCTGGGTGACCCGGACCCGCAGCGCCGAGGCGCCGGCCGCGCGCAGCGTCAGGCCGGTCCAGGCGAACGGCAGCATGGTGCGCCCGTCGCCCGCGGCGAGGAACGCCTTGCTGTGCAGGGCGGCGTCGAGCAGCGCCGGGTGGATGCCGAAGCCGGTGGCGCTGCCGTGCTCCTGCTCGGGCAGGGCGATCTCGGCGAAGATCTCGTCGCCGCGCCGCCAGGCGGCCCGCAGGCCGCGGAAGACCGGCCCGTAGCCGTAGTCGTGGGCCAGCAGCCCCGCGTAGAACTCGGCCGGGTCGATCCCGACCGGCTCGGCGCCGGGCGGCGGCCAGGCGGTGCCGGCGAAGCCGGCGAAGCCGGCGGCGGGCGCGGTGGCAGCCGCCGTGAGCAGGCCTGTGGCGTGCCGGGTCCAGGGCTCCCCTGCGGCGTCCTCCGGGGTCGAGTGGATGGCGACCGTGCGGGCGCCGTTCTCGTCCGGGCCGCCGACGGTGACCTGGACCCGGACGCCGCCCCGCTCGGACAGCACCAGCGGGGCCTCGATCACCAGCTCCTCAAGGGTGCCGCAGCCGACCTCGTCACCGGTCCGGACGGCCAGTTCGACCAGGCCGGTGCCGGGCAGCAGCACGGTCCGGCCGACGGCGTGGTCGGCCAGCCAGGGGTGGGTGCGCAGCGACAGCCGGGCGGTGGCGAGCAGGCCGCCGTCGCCGGGCAGTTCGACGAACGCGCCGATCAGCGGGTGGTCGGTGCCGGTGAGGCCGAGCGAGCCGGCGTCGGTGGCGCCCGGGCCGCCGGTCGGCAGCCAGTAGTGCTGGTGGTCGAAGGCGTAGGTGGGCAGGTCCAGGTGCCCGTCGGTGGCGCCGGCCGGCAGGACGGCGGTCCAGTCGACCGGG
>NZ_JBIWPN010000159.1:0-1435 GCF_044768305.1 Kitasatospora sp. NPDC101155
AGGTGGGTCTTGGCCAGCCCGGTGTAGCGGGTGCGACGGATGCCGGTGCGGCGCACGGCTTGGGAGATGGTGCCCTCGACACCGGCCCGGACGTTGTAGCGGGTTTTCCACTCCTCGGTCTGTTGCTCGATGCGGCGTTGCTCCAGGACCTGCTGCTGCTCTTGGGGCAGGAGGGTGAGGCTGCGGCCGTATCGGCCGTTCGCGGCCTTGGTGCACTGCGCCCGGGCCGGGCACGGATCGCAGTCCTGGAGCGCGAAGTGCACGCGGGTGATCGGGGTTCCGCTGGGTTTGCGCTGGTCGGACCAGCTGACGCTGACCGCTCCTTGCGGGCAGGTGGCCTTCCGTCCGTCCCAGTCGACGCTGAAGGCGCCCTGGGCGATGCGCTCGCCCTCGAGGCGCTCGTGGTGGGTGTCCAGGCCGACAGGCCCCACCAGGTCGATGCCGTGCTCGTCGCGGGCGGTGACGATGTGGGTGGCGGTGACGTAGCCGGCATCCACATCGTGCTCGTCGGGCAGTAACTCCCGTGCGGCCAAGCCCTGGTGGACCTCTTCGGTCACTTCGGTGTCGGCCACGGTGGCGTCCGTGGTGATCACACTGGTGATCAGGTGCGGGGCATCGGGTTCGCAGGTCTCACTGAGATGGGTCTTGTAGCCGCACCAGCCCGAGCCGCGCTTGACGCTGTAGCGGGCATCGGGGTCATAGGGCGAGGACAGGCGACGTCTGCCCGGCGGGAGGTCCTTGCCCTCCCGCCAGCGCACCCCCTCACCGTCACGGTGGTACTGCTCCACCCAGGCCCTGCGCAGGACCTGGACAGCCGGGATCTCCCGCAGCCAGCCCGGGGCACCGGGGCCGAGCGCGGCCTCGAGGAGCGTGAAACCGTCCCGGCCGACCTGCTCGGCCCACTCCTTGCGGACGTTGTCGCCCTTGGGGAAGCGGTAGGAGTCGATCCGGGTGCCGTAGCGCTTGGTCCACTCCGAGGTGACCAGCGGTGAAAGCCACTGCGGGGCCGCCGCCGCCAGGGCCTCCAGGGCGGCTCGCAGGGTCTCGCCGACGAACTCCATCCGGTTCAACGTCCGTACCGCTGCCAGGACATGGGTGGAATCAGTGCGCTGACGCCCGCCCGCACGCAGGAGCCCGAGGTCAGCGATCCGCTCAAGGATCAGGTCCAGGACCTTCTCCTCCATGCCGTGCTCGATCAGCCGGGCGCGGAAGTCGCTCAGGACCGTGAAGTCGAACCCCGGGTCGTCCAGCTCCAGGCCGAGGAGGAACTTCCAGTCCATCCGGGCCCGGACCTGGTCAGCGGCCTGCCGGTCGGTGAGTCCCTCGGCGTACTGCAGCACCGAGACCAGTGCCAGCGCCCCCGGCGAGACCGCGGGCCGACCCCGTGCGGGGAACGCCTCGGCGAAGGATTGGTCCTCGAACAGCGGACCGAGCG
>NZ_JBIWPN010000160.1:0-1415 GCF_044768305.1 Kitasatospora sp. NPDC101155
CTACCGGCCGGACGTGTTCGAGCGTGCGGTGGTGGAGGAGATCGGTGGGCGTTTGGTGGGGGTGTTGGAGGCGGTGGTGGCGGATGTGTCGCGGCCGTTGGCTGGGGTGGAGTTGGTGTCGGGGCGGGAGTTGGCTCGGTTGGAGGGTTGGAACGGGTCGGGTCCGGTGGTGGAGGCGGTGTCGTTCCCGGAGTTGTTCGCGGCTCAGGTGGCGCGGACGCCTGGTGCGGTGGCGGTGGAGTCGGCGGAGTTGTCGTTGACTTATGCGGAGTTGGATGAGCGTTCGGAGCGGTTGGCGCGTCATCTGGTGGGTCGGGGGGTTGGTCCGGGGCGGGTTGTCGCGTTGGTGCTGGGCCGGTCGGTGGAGTCGGTGGTGGCTTCGTTGGCGGTGATGCGGGCGGGGGCGGCGTTCTTGCCGGTGGATCCGTTGTATCCGGCGGAGCGGATCGGGTTCATGTTCGCGGATGCGGGTCCGGTGGCGGTGGTGACCACGGTGGGGTTCGTGGATGTGGTGCCGCGGGTGGACGGTATGGCGGTGGTGGTGCTGGGCGGTGGCGAGCTGTCGGTGGGTGCGGCGGTGGTGGCGGGTCCGGTGTCGGTGGATGCTGCGGCGTATGTGATCTATACGTCGGGTTCGACGGGTGTGCCGAAGGGTGTGGTGGTCACTCACGCGGGTGTTGCGGGGTTCGCGGCCAGTGAGCGGGAGCGTTTCGCGGTCGAGGGTGACAGTCGGGTGCTGCAGTTCTCGTCGCCGAGTTTCGATGCGTCGGTGTTGGAGTTGTGTATGGCGCTGACGTGTGGTGCGGCGTTGGTGGTTCCGCCGTCGGGGCCGTTGGCGGGTGAGTTGTTGGCGGGGGTGTTGGCGGATCGTGGGGTGACGCATGCGTTGATTCCGCCGGCGGCGTTGGCCAGTGTTCCGGTGGTGGAGTTGCCGCGGTTGCGGTGTCTGGTGGTGGGTGGTGACGCGTGTTCGCCTGAGTTGGTGGAGCGTTGGGCGCCGGGGCGGCGGATGGTGAATGCGTATGGTCCGACGGAGTCGACGGTGGCGGTGTCGATGAGTGGGCCGTTGGTTGTGGGTGGTGGGGTGCCGCCGATCGGTGTGCCGGTGGCGGGGACGCGGGTGTATGTGCTGGACACCTTGTTGCGTCGGGTGCCGCCGGGTGTGGCGGGGGAGTTGTATGTGGCGGGTGCGGGGTTGGCGCGTGGCTATCTGGGTCGGGCGGCGTTGACGTCGGAGCGGTTCGTGGCTGATCCGTTCGGTGGTCCGGGGGAGCGGATGTACCGGACGGGGGATGTGGTGCGGTGGCGGGCGGACGGGCAGTTGGAGTTCGTCGGTCGGGTGGATGACCAGGTGAAGATCCGTGGTTTCCGGATCGAGTTGGGTGAGATCGAGAGTGTGCTGGTGCGGCATGCCG
>NZ_JBIWPN010000161.1:0-1402 GCF_044768305.1 Kitasatospora sp. NPDC101155
GTGGTGGAGAAGTCCTTGTTGCCCGCGTTGGCGGCCATGATGTCCTGCAGCTGCTTCAGCTCCGGATCGCTGAGGCTGCCGGCCTTGGACATCAGGTCCTTGGCCCGGTTGGCGTCAGCGATCGGGCCAGCGCCGTACGGCTTCGGGTTGAATGAGGTGGTGCTGGTGCCGATGTCGCTCTGGAGGGCGGCGGCGGCCGTCTGATCGGCGGCGGTGGCCCGATCGACAGCCTTGCCGAGCCGGGTGGAGACCGCGTCGGCCTTGGCCCGCATCTCGGTGTTGTACTTCTTGGCGGCCTCGACCCCGTCGGGGTCGTTCCGCGAGCCGGGCAGCGGGGACCAGCAGACCTCGCCATCGGGGGTGACGGTCAGCTCCTCGGTCTTCGCGTCGTAGACCGCGGTGAGGAGGTCGTTGTGGGCCGCGCGGAACTCCTCGGCGGCGGTGGTGATGATCGCGGCGAGGACGGTCGCAACGGCCGACGCCTGCTTGAAGTCGGTGTCCACCCCCTCCAGCGCCGAGTTCGCGTTGGCCGCCGCCACGCCCTTCCAACCGGCCCGCCGCGCCGTGCTGGTGAGGTCCTTGCGGACCCGGCCGTCCAGGGTGGTGAGGGTCTTGGCGACGCCGGACCAGGCTTCGGCCGCCTCCGTGACCGCGTCCGGACGGGCTTCGTATAACTGCTTGAAGGACACCATGTGCCCGGTTCCCCCTTAGTGAACTGCCGTGCCGAACAGCTGGGCGTTCCTGGCCTCGTTGGCCGTGTACGTTTGCTGAGTGGTGCCGAGGTTGGTGGCGATCCCGTCGATCCGGTCGTGCAGGGCTGTGCACTGCTTCAGCCACCGTTCGGTGCAGCTGGTGAGCGCGCTGCTGAAGGCGAAACCGCGGGTACCCGCCGACGCGGCGCTCACGTGGTCACTGAGGCCCAGCGTGAGGGGCCCGCTGTTGCCGTTGGCCTGGTTGAGGTCGGTGGCGATCTGCCGGGCCATCCCGGCCGAGGCGGCGAGTTCGTGCGGGGTGTCCAATTGGGTGGTCGCCATGCCGGGGGGAGCGGCGTTCCAGGGCGCTGTGTCGCCGCTCTTGGCGGGGTTGGCGTACGGCGAGGTGCTGGGCGGCGTGCCGGGTGTCGATGCCGCTGCCGGGGCGACCGGGCCGGTGGTGAAGTCGGGTTTTCCCATGGGCGTGTAGTTCTCCCTCCCTCTGTGTGGGGGCAGTTTGCTCTGCGACACGCTGACCGTGTCGTGCCCCACTGTCGGTGTACTGACGCACCCTCCGCAGCGGCGGTTGCACGTGGGGTGGGGGAGACGGGCCGGGGCGGGGCGTGGAGGTCTTGTTACCAGCGGGTCGCTTCTCTGTCATCGCGAGTGTTACAGCTTTACTGTCAAGCCCCGAAGGGTTCTGCGGCCAG
>NZ_JBIWPN010000162.1:0-1325 GCF_044768305.1 Kitasatospora sp. NPDC101155
TCAGCGGTACCAATGCCCATGTGATCCTGGAGCAGGCTCCCGAACTCGCCGTCGCGGAGCCGGTGGTGCCGGAGTCGGCGGTGCCGTGGCTGCTCTCCGGCCGCGAGCAGGCCGCGGTCTCGGCCTGGTCGGAGCGGCTGCGCCCGCTGACGGACCGGGCCACCGAGGTGGCAACCGGACTGGCCGGCCGCACCGCCTTCGAGTACCGCGCCACCGTGGTCGGCCGCGAGCCCGAGGACTTCGCCCGCGGCCTGGCGAGCCTGGCCCCGGTCCGCACCTCCTCCGGCAAGCCGGTCTTCGTCTTCCCCGGCCAGGGCTCGCAGTGGGCCGGCATGGGCGTCGAACTGCTCGAGGCCTCACCGGTGTTCCGCGACGCCATCGCCCGCTGCGAGGCGGCGCTCGCCCCGTACGTCGACTGGTCGCTCACCGACGCCATGGCCGACGCCGAACTGCTGGAGCGGGTCGACGTCGTCCAACCGGTACTGTTCGCCATGATGGTCTCGCTGGCCGAGCTCTGGCGCTCGCACGGTGTCGAGCCCGCGGCCGTCGTCGGCCACTCCCAAGGCGAGATCGCCGCCGCCTGCGTGGCCGGCGCGCTCTCCCTCGACGACGCCGCCCGCGTGGTGGCCCTGCGCAGCAAGCTGATCGCCACCGAACTCGCCGGCCGCGGCGGCATGGTCTCCGTCGCCACCGGCGCCGCCGAGGTCGAGACACTGCTCACCCCGTGGTCCGACCGCCTCTCGGTGGCCGCCGTCAACGGCCCGCGCACCGTCGTCGTCTCCGGCGAACCCCAGGCGCTGGACGAGCTGATGGCCGCCTGCGAGGCGCAGGAGGTGCGGGCCCGCCGGATCACGGTGGACTACGCCTCCCACTCCGCCCAGGTCGAGTCGATCGAGGCCGAGTTGGCCACCGCCCTGGCGGGCATCACGCCCTCGGCCGGCCGACTGCCGATCTACTCCACGGTCTCCGGCGAGCCGGAGCTGGCGCAGGACATGGACGCCGGCTACTGGTACCGCAACCTCCGCCGAACCGTCCGGTTCCGCGAGGCCATCGACGCCGTACTCGCCCAGGGCCCCGCCGTGTTCATCGAGGTCAGCCCGCACCCGGTGCTGGTCCCCAGCATCGCCGAGGCCATCGACGAGACCGAGGCGACCGCCGCCACCCTGGGCACCCTGCGCCGCGGCGAGAGCGGCCCGGACCGGGTCACGGCCAGCCTCGCCGAGGCCTGGACCCACGGCATCAAGGTGGCCTGGCACGACCTGCTGCCCACAGCCGCCGCCCCCATCGACCTGCCGACCTACCCGTTCCAGCGCCAGCGCTACTGG
>NZ_JBIWPN010000163.1:0-1324 GCF_044768305.1 Kitasatospora sp. NPDC101155
TGACGGTGGCTGCGTGCGACGTGGCCGATCGTGAGGCGCTGGCGGGGGTGTTGGCCGCGATCCCGGCGGAGTACCCCCTCACCGCCGTCATCCACGCGGCCGGAGTCCTGGACGATGGCGTGGTCGACGCGATGGACTCGACGCGCCTTGCGGGCGTCCTGCGGGCCAAGGCGGAATCGGCGCGTCATCTCCACGAGCTGACCCAGGATCTGGACCTTTCGGCGTTCGTCCTGTTCTCCTCGGTGGCCGGTTCGATCGGCGGCGCCGGTCAGGGCAACTACGCCGCCGCCAACGCGTTCCTCGACGCCCTGGCCCACCACCGCCGGGCTGCCGGCCTGCCCGCCACCTCGGTGGCCTGGGGGCCGTGGGCCGACAGCGGCATGGCTGCCGATGCGGCGCTCACGGAGCAGCTGCGGCGTCGCGGGCTCCGAGGGCTCGGAGCCGAGTTGGCCATCAGCGCACTCGAGCGCGCGCTGGAGGCGGACGAAACCTTCCTCGCCGTCGCCGACCTGGAGTGGGCACAGTTTGCGCCATTCTTCACCGGTTCGCGGCCGAGCCCCCTCCTGAGCGAGCTGCTCGACCAGGAGGGCCTCCGCACGGCAGCGGCCGATAGTGCCGACACGGACGACTCCCGGTCCGCACTGGTGCGGCGGTTGGGGGCGTTGTCCGAGGCGGAGCGTCGCACCGTGCTGCTGGACGTGGTGCGGTCGGAGGTGGCTGCGGTGCTGGGCCATCGATCGGGTGATGCGGTTGACGGGGCCCGGGCGTTCAAGGATCTGGGCTTCGATTCCCTGACGGCTGTTGAGCTGCGAAATCGTCTGAACGCGGTGTCCGGTATGCGGTTGCCCGCGACGCTGATCTTCGATTACGTTAGCCCAGCGATCTTGGCCGATCACCTGCTGTCGGAGCTGCTTGGCCACTCGCCAATTGCGGTTTCGACTGCTATGGGGGAACGGGGTTTGACTGCTACGGGGGTGGCGGTCGGCGATGAGCCGATCGTTATTGTGGGCATGGGCTGTCGGTTCCCGGGGGGTGTGAGCTCCCCGGAGGACCTGTGGAAGCTGCTGGCCGAGGGTCAGGATGCGGTCTCGGCGTGGCCGGCGGACCGTGGTTGGGACGTCGACGGGCTCTACGATCCGGATCCGGACCGTACGGGCAAGTCGTACGTCGCGCAGGGTGCGTTCCTTGCGGACGTGACCGGTTTCGACGCGGGTTTCTTCGGTATTTCACCGCGTGAGGCGCTGGCGATGGATCCGCAGCAGCGACTGCTGCTGGAGACGTCGTGGGAGGCCTTCGAGGCGGCGGGGATCGACCCGACTTCGCT
>NZ_JBIWPN010000164.1:0-1296 GCF_044768305.1 Kitasatospora sp. NPDC101155
TGAAGTTCCACCCTGCGGTTGGACACTCTCTGTCTACGCCGCGAGGGTGTGACCTTGCCGGTGCCGCCGCCGAATCTCGAGTGGCGTGAGGTAGCCCCACTCGGGGTGCCTGCGCAGGCGCCTACGGTTATAGAAGGTCTCGATGAACGCGAAGACTTCCGCCCGGGCGGTGGCGCGGTCCGGCCAGACTCGGGTGCCGATCTCTTCCTTCAGTACGGCGAAGAAACTCTCGGCGGCGGCGTTATCGTAACAGGAGCCAACCCGGCCCATCGACTGCCTCATGCCCAACTTGCCTATCTCACTACGGAATTCAGAAGACGTATATTCGCTTCCGCGATCCGAGTGAAAGATGCAGCCGCGCTCCAGGCCGCCGCGGGCGGCGGCCATCCGCAGTGCGGCTACCGGCAGTTCGGCACGGTGGTGGTCGGCCATCGCATACCCGACGACCTCGCGGGTGGCGAGATCGATCGCCGTGGCCAGGTAGAGCCAACCCTCCTCGGTCGGCAGGCAGGTCATGTCGCCGACCAGCCGCACTCCGGGGCGGGGTGCGGTGAAGTCGCGCCCGATCAGGTCCGGGGCGAACACCGGCTTGCGGGCCTGGCGGGTCAGGTTGCGGCGCCGGCGGCGGGTGACGCCCGCGATCCCACGCTCGCGCATGATCCGCTCCACCTTCTTCCGGTTGACCGGGTGGCCCTGGCGACGGAGCTGCGCGTGCACGCGTGGGACGCCGTAAGCGCCCCGGGACGCCACGTGGATCACGGTGATCTCGGCGGCGAGCAGGTCCTCCTCCCGCCGACGTGCGCGACGGGCCTGCTCGCCGGCGCGCCAGGCGTAGAACGAGGAGCGGGCGATCCCCAGTACACGGCAGATCCGCTTGACGCCCCAGGCGCCGTGGTGATCATCAACGAAACGGAAGCGGATCACCGTGTCGTCTCGGTCGCGAAATAGGCGGCCGCCTTGCGCAGGATCTCGATCGTCTTCTGCTGCTCGACGTTCTGCCGCCGCAACCGGGTGAGCTCCTCACGCTCCGCGCTGGTCAGCTCACCGGGCAGGCCCTCGCCCCGGTCGGTCCGGTCCTGCTTGACCCACCCCCGCAGCCCCTCCGGGCTGACCCCGAGATCCCGAGCGATCTCGGTGACGTTCCGGTGCGGCGACGAGCGCACCAGCGCCACCGCGTCCCGCTTGAACTCCGCCGTATACCGCTTACTCATGTTGCTCCTGGTTCCCACCTGTGACTGCTTCCTCTGGGCTCATACGCCCCAGTGTCCAGGTGTCCAACCAGAGGGTGGAACTTCA
>NZ_JBIWPN010000165.1:0-1156 GCF_044768305.1 Kitasatospora sp. NPDC101155
TGTCAACGACTCCTGAAAATTGACCCCGTGCGGCTCCTTGGGTTCTAAGGCGGATTCGCATGATCGTCGCAACGATGCTGGTCTCATGCTGTCAGAGCGGCGGCGAATAGCTCGGCCGGGGTCCGCCATCCCAAGGTCTTCCGGGGGCGGTTGTTGAGTCGGTCCTCGAACGCTCGGAGCTCCTCGGTGGTGTGGACGGACAGGTCGGTGCCCTTGGGCATGTACTGCCGAAGCAGGCCGTTCGTGTTCTCGTTCGTGCCTCGCTGCCAGGGGCTGGCGCGGTGGGCGACGAAGACTCCGTCGCGGAACATCGGGGCGAGCTGGTCGTGGCAGGCCATCTCGGAGCCCTGGTCCCAAGTCAGCGTCATTCTGGCGGTGTTGGGAAGATCCTGGAGGGCCTGGGCGAGACGTTCGCGGACCTGGTCCGCGCCGTGTCCGTCGGGCAGGGCGACGAGACGGACGTAGCGGCTGTGGCGGTCCACGAGGGTGGCGACGGCGGACCGGTTGTGCCGGCCGGTGATGAGGTCTCCCTCCCAATCGCCGACGCGCTCGCGCAGCTCGACGACGGCGGGGCGCTCGTCGATGAGCGTCGGCGGAACGGCGAACCGCGGGGCACGCTGGTCACCCTTCCGGCGCTGCTTGCGCAGTGACCGCCCGGTCCGCAGCTTCTTCGTGAGCGTCCTGCTCAGGCCGCCCTTGGCGCCCTGGTAGAGGGCCCGGTAGATGCTCTCGTGGCATAGGTGCCGCTCCGGTCTGTCCGGCCACAGCTCACGCAGGTGGGCGGCGATCTGCTCGGGGCTCCACTCCAGGTCGAGCTTGGCCTGGACCTCGGCGCGGAGCTCGTGGTCGAGCCGCAGCTTCGCCAGGCGCGGGCGCCTCACGCGCTCCTCGGCGCGGTGGTGGGCCAGGTCCGCGTCGTAGATGCCCTGGTCGTGGGCGAGGGTGTTGCGCCGGAGCTCGCGGCTGACGGTCGACGGAGACCTGCCCAGGCGTTCGGCGATCTCCCGTATGCCCAGGCCGCGTTCGCGCAGCGTCGCGATCCTCTTGCGCTCCAGCAGGGACAGGTATCGGTCGGACCGGGACGGCTCGGACAGCCGTTCCGGCGGCAGGCCGCCGTTCTCCGCCCGCCACCGGTAACCGGTCTTCCTACCGATCC
>NZ_JBIWPN010000166.1:0-1147 GCF_044768305.1 Kitasatospora sp. NPDC101155
GTGTTCAGATCCAGCTTGCCGTCGGCGAGTTGGACGAGTCCGGTCGCCGTTCGCTGACCCTGCACTCGCGGATCCAGAGCGATGCCGACGAGGCTCCGGAGGGCGAGTGGGTCCGCCACGCCACCGGCACCCTGGCCGTCGAGGCAACCGCCGGCATGGCAAGCGACTGGTCCGTCTGGCCGCCGCAGGACGCCGAGGCCGTCGACGTGACGGAGTTCTACGACCGTCTGACCGAGCGCGGTTTCGCCTACGGTCCGGTGTTCCAGGGCCTGCGGGCCGCGTGGCGTCGCGGGGACGAGGTGTTCGCCGAGGTCGCGCTGCCGGCCGACGAGCACGCGGCGGCTGCCCGCTTCGGCCTGCACCCCGCCCTGCTCGACGCAGCCGTCCAGGGCGTTGGGCTCGGAACCTTCACCAGTGGTGAGGCCCAGGGCTGGCTGCCGTTCTCATGGTCGGGCGTGTCCCTGCGCGCGGTCGGTGCCACGGAACTGCGCGTTCGGCTGGCGCCGGCGGGCACGGACGCGGTCTCGGTGGAGGTGGCCGACACCACGGGCACCCCGGTCGCCGCGGTGGAGTCGCTGCTGCTGCGCCCGGTGACGCCCGGGCAGATCCAGGCCGCGCGTGGCGCCGGTGCCGGGCGGGACTCGCTGTTCCGCGTCGACTGGACCGCGCTCACCGCTCCGGCAACGGCAGTCGAGCAGACCGCGGACCGCTGGGCCTGGCTGGGCGAGGTGCCCGCCGGGCTGGCGGGTGTGGCCGTCGACTGGTTCGCGGACCTGGCGGCGCTGGGCACGGCGGTCGATGGCGGGGCCGACGCTCCGCGAACCGTGGTGTTCCCGGTGGCCCCCGCCGTCGAGGGCCCGTTGGTCGGTGTCCGGGAGACCGCGGCCCGAGTGCTGGAGATCGTTCAGGCCTGGATCTCCGATGAGCGCTGGTCCGCTTCGCGGCTGGTCCTGCTGACCACCGGAGCGGTCACGACTGCCGTCGGCGAGGACGTGGCCGACCTGGCGGGTGCGGCGATCTGGGGCCTGGTGCGGTCCGCGCAGTCCGAGCACCCGGACCGCCTCGTGTTGTTGGACGTCGACGGCGAGGAGCTGTCGGGTGTGCTGCCGTGGGCGCTGGCTGCGGGTGAGCCGCAGCTGGCGGTGCG
>NZ_JBIWPN010000167.1:0-1102 GCF_044768305.1 Kitasatospora sp. NPDC101155
CGCTACGTGAACCGGGCCGGTCAGGTGGCCGCTTGGCACCCGTCAGCCGCCGGACATCCGGCCGACGGGCGGTACTCGCTCGGACCCATCGGTTCGAACAGGCCGATCAGGTCCGATCAGGCCGTACCGATCGGGAGAGGTCCGATCAGTACGCGCTGTGCACCTGCCAGAACGCCCAGGCGGCGTTCGGGCTGCCGTAGACGGTGTTCATGTACTGCAGGGCCCACTTGAGCTGGGTGGCGGGGTTGTTCTGCCAGTCGGAACCGGCCGAGGCCATCTTGTTGCCGGGCAGCGCCTGCGGCAGGCCGTAGGCACCCGAGCTCGGGTTGGTGGCGTGGATGTTCCAGCCGCTCTCGTGGCTGATGATCTGGTCGAACGAGGCCAGCTGGTTCGCCGGGACGATCGAGGCCGCAAGCGCCTGCAGCGCGGCCGGGGTGTTGGCGACCGGGGCGGCCGGGGTGGCGGCCAGCGGGCTGGTGGCGGCCGGCTTGGCCGGAGCCGGGGCGGCCCCGCCCAGGGTCAGGTGCTGGCCCGGGTAGATCTTGCCCGGGCCTTTGGTCAGCACGGACTTGTTGAGGTCGTAGAGCTTCTGCCAGCCGCCCTGCACGTTGTGCGTGGTAGCGATCTTGGTGAGGGAGTCACCGCTCTGGACGGTGTAGACAGCGGGCGCCTGCGGGGCGGCGGCCGGGGCCGAGTGCGCCGGGGCGGGCTTGACGGGGGCGGCGTTCGCGGCGGTGGCGGCGACCACCGGGATGCCGGCGCCGACGCCGACGACCACGGCGGCCGCGACGATGCGCTTGACGGAACCGACAGCGAACAGGCTGGGGCGAGCGTTGACGGGCAGCATGAAGTGCGATTCCTCTCACACGCCTACGAGGTGAGCTGTCGGGTTCGGGCTGGAGTTGCCCGGCCGCGCAGAGACGCGGCTTCACCCCTAGCCCCGCCGGAACCAGTCCGGATGAGGCGACTTACCTGTGGGTCCCCCGCCCCTGCCGCGGTGCTTCATGGATGCACGTGCCCGCCCGATCCGGCGGCAGGATTCGGCGTTCCGGAGAGCGGGGTTCGTTTCGTACGGAGACGAACGAGAAGGACCGTAAACGGC
>NZ_JBIWPN010000168.1:0-1094 GCF_044768305.1 Kitasatospora sp. NPDC101155
CCCGAGGAGCACACCCTCGTCTCGGCCCTGGCCCGGCTGCACGTCACCGGCATGCCCGTCGACTGGGCCCGGCTCTTCGACGGCACCGGCGCCCAGCGCGTCGAACTGCCCACCTACGCCTTCCAGCACGAGCGCTACTGGCCGCGCCCGGCCCGTCGCATCGGCGACGTGACCGGCGCCGGTCTGTCGCCCGCCGAGCACCCGCTGCTGGGCGCGACCGTCGCGCTCGCGAACGCCGAGGGCACGCTGCTGACCGGCCGACTGTCGCTCAAGGCGCAACCGTGGCTGGGCGACCACCAGGTGGGGGGCGTGGCCGTCTTCCCGCCGACCGGGTTCCTGGAGCTGGCCGTCCGGGCCGCCGACCAGGTCGCCTGCGACCGGGTCGAGCGGCTGACGCTCGCCGAGCCGCTGGTGCTGCCGGAGGACGGCGCCGTCGTCGTCCAGATCCAGGTGGACGCCCCGACGGCCTCCGGCGCGTGCCCTGTGCGGATCTTCTCCCGTCCGGACGCCGACGCCGACGCCGCGTGGACGGAGCACGCCTCGGGCGAACTCGTCCGAGGCGAGCGCACGGCCGAGTTCGACGCCTCGGTCTGGCCGCCGAAGGGCGCGGTCGTCGCCGAGCTGACCGGGATCCAGGAGGAGGCGGACCTCGGTCCGGCCTTCGACGGGCTGCGGTCGGTCTGGCGGCGCGGCGAGGAGACCTTCGTCGAGGCGGCCCTGCCGGGCGCCGCGGCCGACGATGCCGCGGGGTTCGGCGTGCACCCGGCGTTGCTGGCGGCCGTGGTGCGGTCGGACGGCCGCGGGCTGGTGCCGGTGGCGTGGTCCGGGGTGTCGCTGCACGCCTCGGGCGCCTCCGTGGTGCGGGCGCGGCTCGTGCGCACGGGCGAGGAGACGCTCGCCCTCGCCGTCGTGGACGCCGCCGGGGAGCCGGTGCTGTCGGCCGAGGCCCTGACGCTGGCCGAGCCGGCCGCCGTAGCGCGGGGAGCGGCCGCGGCGGGCTCGCTGCTGCGGCTGGAGTGGGTGCCCGCGCCGTCGCGCGCGGGTGAGCGCGTGACGGCGGTGACGCTGGGCGCGGACGTGGCGTCGTTCGCCGA
>NZ_JBIWPN010000169.1:0-1088 GCF_044768305.1 Kitasatospora sp. NPDC101155
TACTGACCTTGGCGCTTCGAGGTGATTGGCCTGTTTATGTGGCTGACTGATGCTCATCTGCGCGCTATGCCGTTGGTATGCGCTATGCGGATGGGGGCGGGCTGACGGCGAAGGCACGTCAGCGCCGCGAGACGGTGCGGCTGGAGGCCGCTGCGTTGTTCGACGAAGGCGTCCCGCCGAAGGAGGCTGCCCGCAGGTTGCGGGTGACCGCGAAATCGGCCTACCAGTGGCACCAGACCTGGCGGGAGGGCGGGGCCGGCGCGCTGGCCTCACGGGGACCGAGCGGGCAGCGATGCAAGCTGTCGGCGCGGTGCCGGGCGAAGCTGGCCGAGTACCTCGAGCAGGGGCCGGCCGTGCACGGCTGGGACCAGGACCAGGTATGGACCGGCGCACGGGTGGCGACGCTGATCGGCCGCAAGTTCCACGTGTCCTACAGCGTCTCGGGGGCCACCCGCCTGATGCACCGACTCGGCTTCACCCCACAGGTCCCCGCGCGGCGGGCCGCGGAACGCGACGAGCAGGCGGTGGCCGCGTGGAGGGAGGTGACCTGGGCGGAGGTAAAAGCGCCCGGGCGGCCTGCAACGGATGGCTCTGCTTCGAGGACGAAGCCGGGTTCACCCGCAGACCGCCCAAGGGACGCACGTGGGGACGGCGCGGCACCACCCCGGTGGTGAAGGTCTCCGGCCGCCGCTCGGGGAGAGTCTCGGCTGCCGGGCTGATCGCGATGCGACCGGGGTCGCGGACCCGGCTGTGTCACCGGCTGCGACGGCACACCGGGCGCAAAGGCGAGCGCCGCAGCCTGTCCGAGCGCGACTACATCGGGCTGATAGACGGGGTCCATCAGCTGGTCAAGGCGCCGATCGTGCTGGTGTGGGACCGGCTGAACACCCACGTATCCCATGTCATGCGCGACTTGATCGACGCGCGGGACTGGCTGACGGTGTTCATCCTGCCCGCATACGCGCCCGAGCTGAACGCGGTCGAGTACCTATGGGCCCACGTCAAACGCAGTCTGGCGAACCTCGCCAATGTCGCCCTTGACCAGCTGGAGGCTGTTGTCCGCAACCGCCTCAAGCGATTGCAATACC
>NZ_JBIWPN010000170.1:0-1067 GCF_044768305.1 Kitasatospora sp. NPDC101155
TGGACCCAGCAGCGCACAGGCGGCACCGGCCGCCACGGCAACGGATCTGAGCAGGCCGTACATGAACGCTCCCTACCTCGGGCGGCGAGCCGGCGAGCCCGGCCCAGTTCCCGCCGCCCGCATCACCCCACCACTCCCGGCCGCCGATGCCCCACCGACACGTACGCGCGTTCGGGTGAGCCCGCGTCCGGGGCGGGCCGCGCCGCCGCCCGCCAGTCTCACCAAGCGGCTTCGGGCGCTGAAGTGAGGTGTCCGGTATGCCCGGATCCACCATGATGCAGGAGGTTGCGACGGCGTCGACGCGGTCACCCACGACCGGCATCCACGGCGTTGTTCGCGACGTCCCGTCCGGTTGGCCACCCGTCACCACCGCGGACCGTCAGCCAGCCAGTCACCGACTTCTCGAATACGCCCCGGATCGGCCACACGTAGCGGGGCGTCATCCTCGATTCGGCATCGCATGCCCCGATGCCCGGACGCTTCGTCTTGCGGCGCCATGTGGGGGTCGGCAGCACTCGCGGTAGGCGCGAGCCGTTCAGGGGCGCTAGGCCGCTCGGGTGATTGACCGTCAATGCTGTTGCTTCATATCCATCCTGTCGGCGTAATGGTGATGTCTGAACCGGCGGGCCGCCCATCCCGTGCCGGGGAGCTCAGCTGGCGGCCGGTCCGTTGTTCCAGCCCCCTCTCGGACATCCGGGGCTGATGCGCTCCAGCCGTCCTGGCGCCAGCTCACCGGTACTCGCCGCAGCCCTGACCCAGACGTGTCGGTATCCACAGCCCCGCGCCTCTCGGCGTGCCCCACGGTCGTTGACCGGCCGTGCCGCACGGCCACTCAGGGGTGGCCGGACAGCTGACAGGACCGGCTCCGGGCGGCGCGGCTGAAGGCCCGCCCGGCCTCCCTCACTGTTCTCACGCAGGAGACAGACCATGAACGCAATCGTCCAGGCGTCGTCGCTGGCGCCGAACCTGACCCTGCCCTGGCCGCTGCCGCCCGTGCTGTTCGCGGACAGTCCCAACGCGGGGCCCGTGGCCGGCGGCAACACCGTCGCCCTCACCGGCCTGGGCCT
>NZ_JBIWPN010000171.1:0-1040 GCF_044768305.1 Kitasatospora sp. NPDC101155
GGCTCTTCTGCTCCATCCGTGGGCGTCCTCGGGGTGCCTGACGCAGTGCACGCCGTCCCCCGTGCAGATCTTGAGGTGCTGAAGCCTGAGATCGAGCGCGCGAGGAGAACGGCGTGCGGTTCACCACGGTATTGAGGAACCTGGTCGGATGCGAGGAGGCGGTGCCGGAGGACGCCTGGTTCGACGCGGACGGGCAGGTGATGGTGGTAGCGGTGCGGCCGAAGGCCCGCTATCGGCGGCGCTGCGGGATCTGCCACGGTCGCTGTCCGGGCTACGACAACGGCGAGGGCCGCCGCCGGTGGCGGCACCTGGACGCGGCCGGGCTGCCGCTGTTCCTGGAGGCCGACGCGCCACGGGTGGCCTGCCCTCGGCACGGGGTCGTGGTCGCGGCCGTGCCCTGGGCCCGCCACGGCGCCGGGCACACGCTGGACTTCGACCAGCAGGTGGCCTGGCTGGCCACCGAGTGCTCCAAGTCCGCGACCGCGCAGCTGATGCGGGTCGCCTGGCGCACCGTCGGCGCGATCCTGACCCGTTACCGACGCGACGCCGACGCCGGCCTGGACCGCCTCGCCCACCTGCGCCGAATCGGGATCGACGAGATCTCCTACCGCAAGGGGCAGAAGTACATGACCGTCGTGGTCGACCACGACACCCGGCACGTGGTGTGGATGGCTGACGGCCACGGCAAGGACGTGCTGCGCTCCTTCTTCGACGCCCTCGGCGAGCAACGGGCCCACCGGCTGACGCACATCAGCGCGGACGGCGCGGAGTGGATCGCCGATGTGGTCGCCGAGCGCGCCCCGAACGCGATCCGCGCGATGGACCCGTTCCACGTGGTCGCCTGGGCCACCGACGCCCTGGACGAGGAACGCCGCGCCAGCTGGAACCGCGCCCGCCGCGACGCGAAGGACCCGGACCTGGCCCGCCGGTTGAAGCACTCCCGCCACGCCCTGTGGAAGAACCCGGAGGACCTGACCGACCGGCAGAACGTGAAACTGGCCTGGATCGCGGTCAACGACCCACGCCTGCACCGCGCATAC
>NZ_JBIWPN010000172.1:0-1024 GCF_044768305.1 Kitasatospora sp. NPDC101155
GGGGTTGATCTCGGAGACGGCGCCGACGAGCGTGGTCTTGCCGACACCGAAGCCGCCCGCGATGACGATCTTCGCGGAGGTGGTGGCGCGGGTGGGGGCGGCCGCGTTAGAGCTTGCGAAGTCCACTGAGGACCCTTTCGAGCAGCGTGACGTCGGGCTGGTTTCCGGATTCGCCGCCGGAAGCGGGCTGGTGGATGGCGACGAGGCCGGCCTCGGCCAGGTCGGCCACGAGGATGCGGGCCACTCCCAGGGGAAGGGAGAGCAGCGCCGACACCTCCGCGACGGATTTGACCTCCGTGCACAAGGTGCAGATCCGCTGGTGCTCGGGGAGCAGGGTGGCCAGGCGCTGCGGGTCGACGTCGGCGGAGACCAGGGCCTCCAGCGCGAGCTCGTAGCGCGGCCGGGTGCGACCGCCGGTCATCGCGAACGGCCGGATCAGCGGGCCGGAGTCGGGCTCGTCCTCGAACTCCTCGACGTACCCGGGCTCCTGGGCCGGCTGGTAGCCGGGCGCCTGGGCGGGAGCCGGGGCCGGCCAGCCGGTCGGTTGCGGGCCGGGCGGCGGAGTGTCGTAGGCGGGCTGCTGCCCGGCGTACGGGTCGTACTGGCCGTACTGCTCCTCGGCCCGGGGGTACGGGGGCTGCTGGGGCTGCCCGTACTGGTGCCGGCCGTACTGCTGACCGTGGCCGACGCCGGGTGCTCCGAAGGCGTCATGGCCTGTGCCAGGGTACGGAACGCCGTACTGGCCGCTGCGGTCGTCGGGCGGTGTCACGGTTCCTCTCCTCACAGGGTGCGGCGGTGCGGTGCGAGCTTCGGTACGAGTCCGGAGCCGGTGGTGCGAAGGCCGTACAACGTCCGAACCCGAGCCCGCCGAAGCGGGCCCGGGAAGGACGCGGAGGTGCTTCGAATACCTGGACGGTATCCGACGAACCGTCAGTGCAGGAGACTGCCCTGGAGTTCCGCGCGAAGTGCGGGGGTGAGGACGGCGCCGGCTCGGTCGACGAGCAGGGCCATTTCGTAGCCGACG
>NZ_JBIWPN010000173.1:0-1022 GCF_044768305.1 Kitasatospora sp. NPDC101155
TCGGCGAACGACGCCACGTCCGCGCCCAGCGTCACCGCCGTCACGCGCTCACCCGCGCGCGACGGCGCGGGCACCCACTCCAGCCGCAGCAGCGACCCGTTCGCCCCGTGGGAGGCGACGGCCGGCTCGCCCAACTCCACGGACTCCGCCGCCAGCACGGGCTCGCCCGCCGCGTCGGCGAGGGCCAGCGACAGCGTGTCCGCGCCCGTCCGCACCAGTCGGGCCCGCGCCACCGTGGCGCCCGTGGCGTGCAGCGACACCCCGGACCACGCCACCGGCACGAGCCCTCGGCCGTCCGCCCGCAGGACGGCGGCCAGCAACGCCGGGTGCAGGCCGAACCCGGCCGCCGCGCCCGCCAGTTCGGCCGGGAGCCCGGCTTCGGCGAAGGTCTCGTCGCCGCGCCGCCAGACGCCGGCCCCGTCCGCGACCGCGCCGGCCGGCGGCCAGACCGCCGTGTCGAAGTCGGCGGCGCGCGCACCGGCGGTCAGCACCCCGGTGGCGTGCTCGGTCCAGGGCTCGTCGAGCGGGCCGTCCGGGCGCGAGAAGAAGGTCACCGTCCGCGCGCCCGACTCGTCCGGCGCACTCGCCCGGACCTGGACCATCGTGCCGCCGCCCGCGCCCAGGGCGAGCGGCCGGGTGACGGCGAGCCGCTCGACGCGGTCGCAGCCGACGTGGTCGCCGACCCGGATCGCTAGCTCCAGGAACCCGGCCGCCGGGAAGACGTCCGTGTCGCCGTCCCACGCCGCCGTGCCCGGCGAGAGCCGGCCGGTGAAGACGACGCTGTCCGTGCCCGCGAGCGGCACGGCCGCCCCGAGGAGCGGGTGGTCCGCCGCCAGGAGACCGGCGGAGGCGACGTCGCCGACGCCGCTGCCCAGGGCGGGCCAGTAGTGCTCGTGCTGGAAGGCGTAGGTGGGCAGGTCGACGCGGTGGGCGCCGGTGCCGTCGAAGAGCCGGGCCCAGTCGACGGGCATGCCGGTGACGTGCAGCCGGGCCAGGGCCGAGACGAGGGTGTGCTCCTCGGG